>DASQIF010000037.1:0-7256 GCA_035631715.1 Candidatus Acidiferrales bacterium | reverse complement strand
CGGCCAGAGGACGCGATCGAGCGATACGGGGACGTCGTCCCACAGATAGGTGAAGGCGTTACGGCCCACGGCCAGGTTCCGATGCCCCGCAGCGATCTTGCCCTCGCTCGCGATGACCTCGAGCTCCGAGGGCTTCGGTCCGCCGCCGCGGGTGAAGCCGTGCCAGATGGCCTCACGCAGCCGAATGCTTCTGTCGAGTACCTTGACCGCGCCAGCCACGTCGTCTTTCGCGAGGGCGAGCAGGCCTGAGGCGGTCTCTGCGTCGATGATCTTGGCCTGGCGGCCGAACGCGACGAGATCGGCGTAGCGAGAGATGTGGTCGTGCGTCGGTCGTTTGCGAGACCCGCCCACGGTGTTCGCGAAATCCAGGGCGAGGGCGCCCGCGATGAACTCGTTCTCGTGATCGAGCTTCGTCGGAATGTGCTGCATCTAACGCACCGTCCTCATTGACTCACCCAAAGCTAGCCAGTACGTTGCTGGTTGTCAATAACCTTCTAAATTGCGTATGAAGGTTAGCGCACGAAAGAGGAGACCGAAATGGAGCTGTTGCTGGCACTCGGAGCGTTCGTCCTGGTGGACGTGCTGGCGCTGCGCTACGGTTTCGATAGCCGCCCGCTGCGGCTGGCGAAGAACGACCGGCGTCGCGACAACTAACAGGATCGGATGGCGAGCCTGCGCGAAAGCCTGTTAGGCGGGGAGCTCTCCAGTGGCCGCGTAGCGGTCCGCGACGTCGAGAGCGCTGTCGATGGCCTGGACCCCGACGCGGATCTCGTCCTCTGTGACGGTGAGCGGCGGTGCGGCGAAGATCATGTTCCAGCGGTTGAGGGTGTAGACGTCGCGTGACATGAGCGCGTTCTTGATCGCGTTCTGCAGCTTCACCACGGGGCGGTTCCACTGCTCGAGCATCTCCTTGGTGCCGCGGTCCTTCACCAGCTCGATCCCGATGAAGAGCCCCTTGCCACGGACGTCGCCGACCGACGGGTGGCGCGCCGCGACGGTCTTGATCTCCTTCATGAGGAGCTCACCCATCTTCGCGCTGCGCTCGATGATGCGTTCGTCGCGATACGCGTTCACCGTCGCGACGCCCGCCGCGCACGCCAGCGGATGGCCCGCGTAGGTGAGACCGGCCCAGAGCACGTTCGTGTCGAAGTGCTTTGCGATCTTCGCGTTCACGATGACCCCGCCGAGCGGGACGTAGCCCGAGTTCACGCCCTTCGCGAAGGTCATCATGTCCGGCACCACGTCCTCGTGCTCCGCCGCGAACCACCTGCCGGTGCGGCCGAAGCCGGTCATGACCTCGTCGAGGATCAAGAGGATGCCGTGGCGATCGCACAGCTCGCGTAGCCCCTTGAGGAATCCGGGGGGAGGCACGATGAGGCCGGCATATCCGACGATCGGCTCGAGCAGGATCGCGGCGACGTAGGACGGCCCTTCGTACCAGAGGACCTCCTCGACGTGCGCGAGGGCGGCCTGCGCGCTCGCGCCGTACGGGGAGCGGTAGGGGTCGGGGTTGAAGAAGCGGACGATGCCGGTGATGCCGGGCTCGTTCGCCCAGCGGCGGTTGTCGCCGCCGAGCGTCATCGCGCCCTGCGTCTGCCCGTGGAACGAGCGGTACTGCGTGAGGATCTTGTGGCGGCCGGTGACCATGCGCGCGATGCGGAGCGCGTGCTCGTTCGCCTCGCTGCCACCGGTCGTGAAGAGCGTCTTAGTGAGATCGCCAGGCGTGACCTCGGCCAGCAGGCGCGCGAGCTCGGCGCGCTGCTTCTCACCGAACGTCGGCGTGACATAGCAGAGGCGAGCGGCCTGCTCGGCGATCGCTTTCACGACCTTCGGGTGGCCGTGGCCGAGGTTGACGTTCACGAGGCCCGAGCTGAAGTCGAGGATGCGGCGCTCGCCGGCGTGGAGCCACGAGCCCTGCGCACCAGTGATGACGAGCGGCTGAAGCGCACCCTGCGCCGACCACGAGACGAGAACGTGCTCCTTCGTGTCCTTCGCAATGCGGGCGGAGTCCACACGCTCGGCCGCCATGGTCACGGGCGGAGTGTACGTCGGTGAAGCGCGTATCCCGGCGCACGGGTACCCTCGGTGCGTGAAGCTCGGAGCACAGCTGTGGCCGCAGAACACAACGTGGGCCGCGATGAAGGAAGCGGCGCAGCATGTCGACACGCTGGGTTGGGACGGCGTGTGGACGTGGGATCACTACTACGCGCTCTCGGGTGAGTCGGAGCGCCCGAATTTCGCCGCATCCGAGATCCTCTCCGGTATCGCGGCGATTACGCAGCGCGTCACCGTCGGAGCCCTCGTCGCGGCGGTGACCTATCGGAACCCCGCGGTCCTCGCCAACATGGTGGCGACCCTCGACAACATCTCGAACGGCCGCGCGATCTGCGGGATCGGTGCGGCATGGCACGTCCAGGAGCACAAGGCGTACGGCATCGACCTCGGCACGCCGGGCGAACGGTCGCGGCGCTTCTCCGAGGCCGCGCGGATCATCCGCAAGCTCCTCGACGGCGAGCGCGTGACCTATGCGGGCAGGTACTTCCAGATGAAGGAAGCGGTCCTGAACACCCGGCCGGTACAGAAGCGCCTCCCGATCCTCATCGGTGGCGGCGGCGAGCAGAAGACGCTCCGAACGACCGCGCGCTACGCCGACATGTGGCACGGTTTCGGGACGCCGGATCAGATGCGACACAAGATCGAGGTGCTCGCGAAGCACTGCGCCGATGTCGGCCGCGATCCGAGAGAGATCGAGGTGCACGGCGGGTCGTGGGTCTGCGTGCGAGACGATCCAGAGGATGCGCGCCAGGTGATCGAGGACGTCAAAGCGCATCACCACGGCTGGTCGGGCCCCGGTTCGCTCATCACCGGCGATCCCGATCAGGTCGCGCGACGCCTCAAGCAGTGGTGGGACGTCGGCGTGAAGGGGTTCATCATCGGCTTCGCGTATCCGTATGACCTCGAGACCATGACACGCCTTGCGCGCGAGGTGCGTCCGCGCCTTCAGGAGCTCATCAAGAAGGCGGCCTAGCTAGCTAGAGTCGATCTCGGTGCGGCATGTGCATCTGCGGCACCGGCGCGAGTCGAAATACGTAGCTCACGTTCTGGCATTTCCGGCAGAACCATGACTTACGGACGTCGTCCCCCGGATGCCAGCCTGATTCGACCATCGTGCCGCAGACATGGCATGCGAGACCGGCGCGCTCGTCGACCCACATACGGTCCGAGGCGTCGAGCGAGAAGCGCGTGCGGCGGTCGCCACCATCGCGATTGAGCCGGATGAGCTTTCGCGCTTGTGCGATCACGTCGTGTAGCTTCGCGTCGTCAAGCGCGCGCACGGGCGTCCAGGGAGAGAGGCGCGCGAGGAAGAGCGCCTCGACCTTGAAAACGTTCCCGATGCCCGAGATCGCATGCTGGTCGAGGAGCGCGGTCGCGATGTCGCGATCCTCGTTGAGACGGATCCTCCGGATCGCCTCAGCCATGTCGAACTCGTCGCGGATGATGTCGGGCCCGAGATCACCGACCACGCGATGCAATGCGAGCTCCTTCTCGAGAAGGAGCTCCACGACCGGCGGGTGGAAGCAGGGCGCCACAGCGTTCGCGGTACGGATCACGACGCGCGCCTCCGATGTGGGCTCCCACCAGCGCTCGTCCGGCCGGTACACGTGCCATGAGCCGCTCATCTTCATGTGCGTGTGCAGCACCACGCGCCGTGGTGTGTCGAAGATGATGAAGAGGTGCTTGCCGTTCGACTCGACCGCGTCGACGGTGCTCCCGAGGATGACCTCGTCGCGTGCCGCCGCCGTGACCTTCGGCGCGGTGATCTCGAATCCCGTCACGACCTGACCCGCGAGCACGCGCCGCAGCACCACGGCGGTGCGGAAGATCGTGTCTCCCTCAGGCATCGTCTCCAGTATCGCGAGCGCGATCTATCGTCAGTCGATGGGCAGCGCGGATCCCGACCCCGAGACGATCGCTCGTTACATCGTCGCGACGTATCGGGACACGGTGGTCGCGCGGGCGGGAGGTGCGATCTTCTTCTCCTGTGACGAGTCGAGCTGGCCGAACTTCGCGACCATCGTCACGACGGACGAACACGACACGTGGGAGGGTGGCCCGCCTCCGAAGTCCGGACTCGCACGCGAGGGCGTCTTCCGCCTGAACATCGGCGTGGGCCCCGAGACGTTCGACCGCATCGCCGGTGGCCGACGCGAACCCGACTATTCCGCACTCGACACGCTGTTCCCGCATCCGGTGTACGCGGCGCAGCAGTGGGTCGCGGTGCTCAACCCCAGCGCCGAGCGCTTCGAGCGGGACGTGAAGCCGTTGCTCGAGGAGGCGCACGCGCGTGTCGCGACGAAGACCGAACAGCGCCGTGCCGCTACGCGCTCCTGAGCAGGTAACCGCGCGGCGTTCGCACGAAGCCGGCCTGGCGGAGGGACTCCGCGAACGGCGACTCGTCGACCGCGGCCCCGTCGATCTCTTCGATGAACAGCGGGTCGCGTCTTTCCGGCACGGCCTCGGCGGCGAGGGCGCGCGCGACCAGGACGCGCCCGCGCGCGACGTCGCGCTCCTCGCCCTCGACGAAGGTGAGCACGCTGTGCTCGTCGCGCGACACGTACGCGGCGAGCGCGCCATCGATGAGGATCACGAGCGCGCCCGCGACGCGCTTCGCGTTCCGACCCTCGGGCCAATTGAGCGCGGCTCCGTATGGGTTCGCCGGGTCCGTCGCCGCGAGCGTCACGACCGCGGGCTCTTCCGCGGGCTCGCGCATCGCGCGGAGACGATCGACCGCGCCGGGAAGCGCGAACTGCGCGGCGCCGCGCCCGGCGACGAAGTAGCCGCGCCGCACACGGCCGGCCTCCTCCATCGCGCGGAGCACGCCGTACACCGCGGCGAACCCGCCGTCGACGCCTTCGTACTGGACCAGCTCGCGCGTGATCACGCCGTGACGCTCGAGCAGCTGCTGCACGCGCGAGGTGAGCCGCTCGGTCGGCGTGAACGTCGCCGCGCTCGCGAATGAGGACACGAGCGCCCAGCGGCCGGCGAGCTCCGGCGACATCCCGCGCTGCGACGGACCGCGCCGCCGCGCGTGGCGCACGACGGAAGGCCGCAGGAACGCGCGCAGCGGGTGAAGGCTGTCGTTCGTGACCTCGCCGGCCCAGACCAGATCCCAGAGTGCGTCCTTCACCTCGGGCGCGAAGCCGCCGCCGAGCGCCGCGAGGAGTTGCGGGAAGAACAGCGCGCCGCGCGATGCGAGCACGTCGCGGATGCGCTGATGCGTCGAGCCGTCGTTCTTCGTCGCCGCCGCGACGAGATGCGCGTGCTCTGACAGGAACAGCGCGACCTTCCCGTCGCGCGGACCCGATGCGCCGGCGCCGACCCAGATGACGGCGCCCGCGGCGAGGAGCGAGTCGAGGTCGTTCTCGTCGTATCCCGCGACGCGGCTCGGGAGGATGCGCGACTCGAGGTCCGACGCGGGGATCGCGGCGCCCTCGAGCTGCGCGACGGCGTCCAGCAGCGCGGCCTCGCCCGAGCGCGGCGAATCGACGCCGTGCCAGGCCAGCGCGAAGCGCGCGAGCGCGCTCTGCTCGACCGGCTCGACCTCCTTGCGCAGGCGCGCGAGCGACCGTTGGCGCAGCGTGCGCAGCACGCCGGCGTCGATCCACTCGGTGCCGCTGGCGCCGGGACGGAACTCGCCCTCGAGCGCGGTGCCGGCCAACGCGAGCTCGCCGAGCGCGCCCGCGACGAGCGCCGGCCCGATGCCGAGGCGGCGCGCCAGCTCGACCGCGGTGAAGGGGCCGTGGGTGCGCGCGTACCGGCGCACGATCGCGACGAGCGGACGCAGCTCGGACGTGAGGAAGGCCTCGGGCAGGCCGGGCGGGATGACGACGCCGAGCGCGTCGCGGTACTTGCCCGCGTCCTCGGCCGCGATCCAGCGCGTCTCGTGAGCGATCGGCACGGCGATCGCGCGCCGCTCGCGCTGCAGCTCGAAGAGCCACTCGTCCACCGCCGCGTCGGGGAGGCAGCGCGCGTGCAGCTCGTCGCGCGTGAGATCGCCGAGGCGCAGGAGCAGCTCGTGCAGGCCGTCGACGTGGCGCGCGGCGCGCTCGGGCTCGAGGTGTTGCAGCTGGAGCTCGAGCTCCGCCAGAGCGTTCGCGTCGAGCAGCTCGCGCAGCTCGACCTCGCCGAGGAGCTGCCGGAGCTGCGCGGGATCGACGGTGAGCGCCTGTGCGCGCCGCTCGGCCAGCGGCGCGTCGCCCTCGTAGATGAAGTTGCCGACGTACTCGAAGAGCAGCGCGGAGGCGAACGGCGACGGCGAGCGCGAGTCCACGGTCACGACGCGTATGTCGCGGCTGCGGATCTGCCGCAGGACCTCGAGGAGCGCGGGCATGTCGAACACGTCCTGCAGGCACTCGCGGTACGCCTCGAGGATGATCGGGAACGACGAGAAGCGCGACGCGACCTGGAGCAGCTCGCCCGCGCGGCGCCGCTGATGCCAGAGTGGCGAGCGGCGTCCCGGGAAGCGACGCGGCAGGAGCAGCGCACGCGCGGCGGCCTCGCGGAAGCGCGCCGCGAACAGCGGCGTCTGCGAGAGACGATCGACCACCAGCGACTCCGCGCGATCTGGATCGGGAAGGACGAGCGACGGTTCGGGCGCGCGTTCCGCTTCCGGGAAGCGCGCCACGATGCCGTCGTCGGTCCAGAGCACGTCGATCTCGACGTCCGATCTCTCGCGGACCATCGCGCCGATCGCCATGGCCCACGGCGCGTGCACCTTCCCGCCGAACGGGGTGAGGACGCAGACGCGCCAGTCCCCCACCTCATCGAGATAGCGCTCGACGAGGATGGTCTTGTCGTCCGGCACCGCGCCCGCGGCCGCCATCTGATCGGCGAGGTACGCGAGCAGGTTCTTCGCCGCGAGCTCGTCGAGGTCGTTGCGCTCGCGGAGGCGCGCCGTCGCCTTCTCCGGCTCGCTCGCGCGCAGCTCGCGTGTGAGCGCGCCGATGGCGCGCCCGAACTCGAGCGGCCGCGTCGCGGTCTCGCCCTTCCAGAACGGCATCTTGCCGGGGACGCCCGGTGCGGGCGACACGAGCACGCGGTCGTGCGTGATCTCCTCCACACGCCAGGTCGACGCGCCGAGCAGGAAGGTCTCGCCCACGCGCGTCTCGAACACCATCTCCTCGTCGAGCTCACCGACGCGTCCCTTGCCCGGCTCGGCGCCGACGAGGAACACGCCGTACAGACCGCGGTCGGGG
>DASQIF010000036.1:0-3316 GCA_035631715.1 Candidatus Acidiferrales bacterium | reverse complement strand
AGCTCGCGCTGCCCCCGACCGATCGGGAACATCGCGTCGATCGACTTGATGCCGGTCTGGACCGGCGTGTCGACGTTCTGGCGCGCGATGACGCCCGGCGCGACGACGTCCATGCGCCGCGTGGTCTTGGTGTTCACCGGGCCCTTGCCGTCGAGCGGCACGCCGAGCGGGTTCACCACGCGGCCGACGAGCGCGTCGCCGGCCGGCGTCTCGATGATGCGGCCGGTGGTGCGCACCTCGCCGCCTTCTTTGATCTCCTGGTACTCGCCGAGGATGATCGCCGAGACGGTGTCCTCCTCGAGGTTGAACGCGAGGCCGAAGACGCCGTGCCCGAAGTCGAGCAGCTCGGAGGCCATGCAGCCCGCGAGACCGTGGATCCGCGCGATACCGTCGCCAACCTCGACGACGGTGCCGACATCGACCGACTCGGCCTTCCCCTCGAAGCGTTGGATCTGCGCCTTGATGATGTCGGTGATCTCTGAGGACTTGTTGGCCATCTTCTTCTCCTAGCTACTCGCGAGCTGTCGCGCCATGAGTTCCAGCCGCGTGCGAAGCGAGGCGTCCACGAGACGGTCGCCGAGCTGGACCGTGACGCCGCCGATGAGGGCGGGATCGACCGCGAAGGTCGCCTTGATCTTCGTGCCGCTGGCCTGCTCCAGTCGGCGTGCGATGGCGTTCCGCTCGGTCTCGTCGAGCGAGACGGTTGTGGTGACCTTCGCGTGGACGATGCCGGCGCGACGATCGATGAGGTCGCTGAACGTGCGGGCCACGTCGGGCAGGAGCGCGATGCGATCGCGCTGCAGGAGGATGCTGAGTACTGCGCGGATGGCCCGCGGCTCGCCCTCGGTGGCCTTCTCGAGCGCCCCCTGCCGGTGCGCGAACGGGACACGCGAGTCACGGAGCACATGGATCGTGTCCACGCCGAGCGCCGCGCCGATGCGGTCGAGCGACTCGCGATACGCGTCAACGGCGTTCTCCGCCGTCGCCACGTCGAGCAGCGCCTCCGCGTACCGCCGCGCCCCCGATCCTGCTGCCACTAGTTAGGAGAAGCCTTTCGGAACTCCTGACCGGCCTCGCTCAGCGACTGCTCGATGAGCGCGCGGTGCTGCTGCGGGTCGATCTCGCGTCCGAGCAGCTTGCTCGCCGCGAGGACGACCATCGACGCGAGCTCGCCGCGGAGCTGCGCCAGGGCCTGATCGTGAAGCTGCTCTGCGTCGGCGCGTCCCCGCTCGCGGATGCGGTCCGCCTCGGCGCGCGCCTCCGCCCTGATCTGCGCCGCCGCGGACTCAGCGGCCTGCGTCGAGCGATCCGAGAGCTCGGCCGCCTCGCGACGCGCCTGCGCCAGGAGCGTCTCGACCTCCTGCTTCAGCTTCTCGCGATCCTGCTTCGCCTGCTCCGCCAGGTCGAGGCCTTCGCGGATGCGCTGCGCTCGCGTCTCGAGCGTCTTCGTCACCGGCCCCCAGAGGAACCGCCGCAGGAGCCAATAGAGGATGAGGAACTGGACGAGCGAGACCAGGATCCAATACGGATCCACGGTCAGCGAGAACGGAGACTCTTGCCCGAGCGGGCTACCGAACATCCGCTATCCGCCGATCTTCGTCCAGAGCAGGATGCCGAGCACGAACGACAGGATGCCGAGTCCTTCGGCGAGTGCGGCGCCCAGGATCATGTTGGTGCGGACCGCCGCTCCGGCGTCGGGGTTGCGGCCGATGGCCTCGGACGACATCCCGGTGAGGATGCCGATGCCGATGCCGGGGCCGATGACGCCGAAGCCGATCGCGATGCCAGCGCCGATTGCTGCTTCCACTTCTTACTCCTGTGATTTATTCGATTCAGGCTGCGCGCGCGGGTTCGGGATGGACTTCCGGTGATGGGACGCGGTCGGTGTCCGAGTGGGATCCCTCCTCGTGTTCCTCGTCGTGCGACTCGATGGCGAGGATGAAGTACATGAGGACGAGCAGCGCGAAGACGAGGCCCTGGACCAGCCCGATGAAGACCTCGAGCCCGACGAACGGGAGCGCGAGGCCGGGCAGGAACAAGAGGCCGCTCATGACGACGAGCATGATCTCGCCGCCGAAGACGTTGCCCCAGAGCCGGAGCGTCAGCGTGAGCATGCGGAACAGCTCGCTGAAGAGCTCGATGAAACCGACGAGCACGAAGATCGCGCCGATGAAGGGGCCGTCCTTGAAGCCGGAGAAGTTGAACCACCGCTTCGGGTAGCTGAGCTTGAGGTGCCGGAAGCCCTCGGTCTGGTAGGCGACGAACGCGAGGATCGCCATTGCGGCGTTGGTGTGGTAGTCGGCCGTCGGCGAGTGCAGGAACTTCACTTGGCCGATCAGCGGCACGACGGACAGCCAGTTCGACATGACGATGAAGAGGAAGAGCGTGCCGAAGAACGGCAGGTACTTGAGCGCCTTCGGGCCGCCGATGGATGAGACGAAGTCGGCGAGGCCCTGCACCAGCAGCTCGGCCGCGTTCTGGAGGCCGGTCGGCCGGTCGCGCATGGTGCGCGTCGCGAGGAACGCGGTCCCGGCGAGCAG
This sequence comes from Candidatus Acidiferrales bacterium, assembly GCA_035631715.1. Lineage (GTDB taxonomy): Bacteria > Chloroflexota > Limnocylindria > P2-11E > P2-11E > CF-39. Next base: position 776 of record DASQIF010000036.1, on the reverse strand, counting down.
CACGATGACGAGCGCCATCGTCAGGTGCGCGTTCGTGTAGCTCAGTGGTCCGATGGCGAAGAGCGCCTCACCGGTCGGCGTCGGGATGTGGAAGTTCGGCGGGTATTTGAAGCCGTTCGGGAAGAGGAAGTCCATCTAGAACGCCCAGCGCCCGCGCGTCATCGTCCCTCGTCCTCCCGCTCGCGTGCGTCGATCTCCGCCTGCCAGCGTCGCCCAGCCTCGCGCGCGCGCTCCGTCGATGGCGCGATGGGATTCTCTTCTGAGTACCGCCGGATCATCAACGCGACACCCACCCCCGCGATGACCATCCCCACGAAGATCAGGACGAGCAGCCCGATCGGAGAGGTTCCGGCGGCTCGGTCGATCTGCAGGCCGAGCCAGGCGCCAACAGCGATCGGGACCGCGATTATGAATCCGACCTGGCCCAGGATCGCCGCGTTTGAGCGCGCTCCACCCGGGGTGCGGGGTGCGGCCAAGGCAACGTGAGTCTAGGCGAGCGCGCCCCTTCGCGCATTTCCGCCGATCTCGGTCAGGAGGTCGCGGAGCGATGCGAACGCGCGCAGGCCCACCGACGACGCCCAGCCCCGCACTTGGTCGTTGTCATCAACGACGACGGCGGTCGCGGGATCGGTCGCGGAGTCGGCAAGGATGGCTGCGTGGTAGTGCGGACCGCTCTTTGCCGTGTCGACGAGGTCGGGTCCGTACAGCCGTTCGAAGAGATGACGGATGCCCATCCCGCGCAGATACGGGTCGAGCTCCCACGAGAGACCACCGCT
>DASQIF010000035.1:0-3096 GCA_035631715.1 Candidatus Acidiferrales bacterium | reverse complement strand
CTCAGTGAGGACGACCTGCGTCTGCGGATCGGGGCGTCCTCATGACGGTCGACCGCAGACTTCGCGATCCCGAAAGCTCCGCGAGCCTCGTCGATCTGCTCGACCGCGTCCTGGACAAGGGCCTCGTCGTCGCGGGTGACGTGAGCATCTCGCTCGCGAACGTCGAGCTCCTCACGATCCGCATCCGACTCCTGGTCTGTTCCATCGACAAGGCCGAACAGATCGGCCTCAACTGGTGGCGCTACGAATCGCAGCTCACGCGGTCAGATGGCGACGGCGAGGTGAAGCGCCTTCAGGCGCGGGTCGCCGAGCTCGAGAAACAGCTCAAAGCAAAAGGGGGATGAGTCATGGCGGTCGTTGAACGCAGCCCCGGTGGCAGCAGCCTCATTGATGTCCTCGATCGCATCCTCGACAAGGGCATCATCATCGACGCCTGGATCCGCGTGTCCCTCGTGGGCATCGACCTCATCACGGTCGAAGCGCGCGTCGTGGTCGCGTCGATCGACACGTACCTGCGCTACGCCGACGCCTCGGCCTCACGCCCGCGGCCCGCGGCCAGACCAGCCTTGGGACTGGCATGGGGGGCAGCGACATCGTGAGCGGCCGGACGCGTCAGACCCAAGAGCGCTGATAGCGGCCCCCGATGCGGGAGGTCGCTGAGCGACGCGAGGCGATCGAGCAGGACGCTCGAGAGACGCTCGAGCCGATGCTCGACGACCTCGCCCGCGGTCTCGGCTATGACCGCGCGCTCGTGCTCGTGCACGACGTCGCGGCGGCATCGCTGCGCGGCCTCTTCGGGCTCAACGTCCGGGACGATCAGGCCCGCGCGCTCAGCATCCCCCTGACGCGCGCGCACCACCCGATCGTGACCGCGCTGCGTTCCGACATCCCGCAGCGCGTCGATGATGTCGCGACCGACGACCGCCTCGAGCAGGAGGAGCGCGAGCTGCTGCTCGCGATGCGCATCCCCCACTTCGTGGCCGCGAGCCTCGCGACGGCCGGCGTGGAACGCGCGACCGCCGTCGTCGTGCTCGGTCGCGACCGGCTCATCGAGGACGCCGACCTCGCGCGACTGCTCCCGTTCACGCGCCAGGCCGGCGCGGCGCTCACGCGCGAGCACAACGTCGAGCTCCTGCGGCGCGCGTCCGAGTCGCACGCCATCGAGAAGGAATGGCTGTGGTGGATGCTGAACAGCGTCGCCGACCCGGTGCTCATCGCCGACGCGCAGAACGACATCCTGAACCTCAACCGGCGCGCCGAGCTGCTCTTCCACGCGTCGGACGAGGACAGCGCCGGCAAGCGGCGCGCGGTGTGGATGAACAACTTCCTCTTCACCGCCGCGCTCTCCACCTGGAACCTCGAGCGCTCGGGCCGCGCGCCGGATCGCGAGGTAACACTCGTCGACCCGATCGACGGCGACGAGCTCATCTTCGAGGTCATCACGCGACAGGCGACGAACGGCCGCACCGGTGAGCGCGGCACGGTCTCAGTGCTGAAGGACGTCACCGACCTGCGCCACATGACGCAGGAGCTCACCCGCAGCGCACAGCGCATCCAGACCGCCGACGAGGAGATCCGCGGCGAGCGCGACCGCCTCGACCTCGTGCTGCGCAGCGTTCCGAACCCGATCATCGTCGTCGACAACGACAACCAGATCATGTCGATGAACGCCGCCGCGCAGCGGCTCTTCACGCCAGGTGCGTTCCCGCACCACGCCGTGGCCAACGAGGCGAAGTTCACCTCGTTCCTCGCACAGATCCGCCTCGACCCGTCGAGCGAGCGCCGCAAGGAGGTTCGGCTCGTCGATCCAGCCACCGAGGAAGCGCTGGACATGGAGATCAGCGCGGCCGAGGTGCGCGACCACCACGGCGCCGTCGTGGCGGTCGTCTCGGCGATGCAGGAGGTCGGCCGCCTGCGCGAGCTCGAGCGGCGCCGCCTGGAGGGCGTGCTCTTCGAGACCGAGAAGCTGGCGGCGACCGGCCGGCTCGCCGCCTCCATCGCGCACGAGATCAACAACCCGCTCGAGGCGGTGCAGAACTCGCTCTACCTGCTCGGCGCCTCGCTCGAGCCGGACGATCCGCAGCGGCGCTACCTCGAGATCGCGCACCGCGAGTCACAGCGGATGTCGCGGATCCTCCGCCAGATGCTCGGCTTCTACCGCCCGGCGATGGACATGACCCCGGTGGACGTGAACGCGCTCATCGACGAGGCCGAGGCCCTGGTCGCGAAGCGCGCGCGCGAGCACCACGCCGAGATCCAGCGCGATCTGGCCCCAAGCCTGCCGAAGATCCGCGCCTCCGCCGACCAGCTGAAGCAGGTGGTCCTGAACCTGCTGTTGAACGCGATCGAAGCCATGCCGGACGGTGGGACGCTCTCGGTGATCACGCGCCACGCGAACGACGTCGAGCGCGACATCCCGTCCGACGCGATCCGGATCGAGGTCCGCGACACCGGCATGGGCATGGACGAGGAGACGCAGAAGCGCATCTTCGAGGCGTTCTTCTCGACGAAGAGCGAGCGGGGCACCGGCCTTGGCCTCTGGGTGTCGCACGGCATCGTGCAGGCGCACGGCGGCACCATGAAGGTGCGCAGCAAGCCCGGCCAGGGCACCACGTTCGTGATCACGCTTCCGATCGCGGGGCCGCCGGTTGGCTGATACGTGCATCCTCGTCGTCGACGACGAAGAGAGCGTCGCGACGACGATCGAAGCGATCCTCAAGCTCGACGGGCACGACGTGCTCGCCGTCACGAGCGGCGAGGCCGCGATCCGGCTCCTCCACGAGCGGCAGTTCGACGTCGTGCTGACGGACCTGCGCCTCGCCGACATCGACGGCATCGAGATCCTGCGCGAGGTGCAGCGGACGTCGCCGGACACCGCCGCGATCATGCTCACCGGCTACGCCTCGCTCGAGTCGGCCGTCGAAGCGCTGCGATCCGGCGCATACGACTACCTCATGAAGCCGTCCGATGTGGAGGAGCTGCGCGCCACGGTCAACCGCGCGATCGAGGCGGCGAGCCGGCCGGTCGCGGCCAGCTTCTCGGTCTCGAAGAGCACGCCCTCCAGGCGGCGCCGCTCGAGCTCGCGCAGGCGGCCGA
>DASQIF010000034.1:0-3223 GCA_035631715.1 Candidatus Acidiferrales bacterium | reverse complement strand
AACGCGTGGACGAACAGCCCTTCGATGCCTTCGCGCTTGTGCGTGCGGAAGGTGTCGAACCACTCGTCATGCGGCACGCGGACGATCTTGCCGCCCATCCGCTCGACCGCCGCGAGCTTGGTCGCGGGCGCGCCCTCAGGTACGACGACGGTGCACGCGATGCCGAGGCGCTTCGCGTTCCACGCGACGCCCTGCGCCATGTTGCCGGCGCTCGCGGTCCACACGCCACGCGCGAGCTGGTCGCGCGGGATGAGCGCCATCGCGTTGCTCGCGCCGCGGATCTTGAACGAGCCGATGGGCTGCAGGTTCTCAAGCTTGAGCCAGATCTCGGCCGGTGCGTCGGCGCCCAGTCGCACCAGCGGCGTGCGCACCGCGGCGCCGGCGATGCGCTCGCGGGCGGCGCGGATGTCAGCGAGCGGGATCACTGCGACGCCTTACGTACTTCACGAGATCGAGCTCGTAGTAGCGGGCCGGACCGACGAAGCGCATGCCGGCCTTCTCCATGACGCGGCGGGACGCGGCGTGCTCGGGGAAGCAGATCGCGATGATCTCGCTCAGCGCGCACTCGCGGAAGCCGAAGTCCAGGCACGCGCGAGCCGCCTCGGTCGCGTAGCCCCGTCCCCACCACTGTTTGCCGAAGTGGTAGGCGACCTCGACCTCGGGACCGCGACCTTCTACGAGGAACAGGCCGCAGTCGCCGATGAGCTCGCCGTCGTCCTTCAGCTCGACCGCCCAAAGGCCGAAGCCGTGCTGCCGCTCATGCGCGATGAAGCGCTCGATCGACGCGCGGGTGCGCTCGACCGACGGCGAGGCGCCGCGCGGGATGAAGTGCATCGCCTCCGGATCGCCGAAGACGCGTTCGTGCAAGGCCGGCGCGTCGAGCGGGCTGAAGGACCGGATCGTGAGTCGCTGCGTCTCGATCGGGAGCGGCACGGGCCGAACATATCGCAGAATCGTCGGCATGGCCGAGGTCCGCGCCTTCCCCGCCCTGCGCTACGACGTCAAGGTCGCCGGACCGCTCGACGACCTCATCTGCCCGCCCTACGACGTCATCTCGCCGGAGGAGCGGGCGGCCCTCGCAGCGCGTAGCCGCGGCAACTTCGTCCATGTCGAGCTGCCGAGGCCGACTCCCGAGGGTTACGAAGAAGCCGCCGCCTTCCTCGCGCGCTGGCGCGGCGACCGCGCTCTCGTCCCGGACCCGCCCTCGATCTACGTGCACGCGCACGAGTTCGCGCTCGGCGGAATACGCGCGCTCCGCCATGGTGTGTTCGTCGCCTTACGCCTCTATCCCGCCGACGCCGGCGTTGTCTTTCCGCACGAGCTCACCTTCGCGAAGGCGAAAGCCGATCGCCTCGAGCTGCTGCGAGCGACGCGGACGAATACGAGCCCGATCTTCGGTTTGGTCGACGGCGCCGTCATGTCGACCCTGGGGGCCGCATCCGTCGCGCCGGCCGGGGACGCGCGCCTCGGGGAGGATCGGCACCGCGTCATCAGGATCACGGACGCCAAGACGATCACGGCGTTCCAGGACGCGATGCGGCACGCGCGCGTGTACCTCGCCGACGGCCACCACCGCTACGAAACGGCGCTTCGGTACGCGGACGATCGTCGCGCCGCCCACGACGCGCCGGAGCGCTTCGTGCTCGCGTACCTCTGCGCGCTCGACAACCCGGGGCTGCGCATCCTCGCGACGCACCGCGTCATCGCCGGGCATCGCGACGTGCTCGGCGCGGGACTGCGAGCGTTCGAGACCTCGCCCATCGAGCGCGGCGCGCTCGATGACATGCAGCCGGGCATCGTGCTCGCGCGGGACGGGCATTTCACGCGGCTCGAGCTGCGCGCCGACGCCGATCTGTCGAAGCTCTCGCCGTCGTGGCAGAAGCTGCCGGTCGCGATCGCGGAGGAGCTGCTGGTGCGGCCGGCGCGTGACGCCGGCGCGGAGATCACATACGAGCACGACACCGAGCGCGCGATCGAGGCGGCAACGGGTGGTCGCACTGCCATCCTGCTCCGCGCCGTGGATCCGCCGACGCTGCGCGCTGTCGCGGATGCCGGCGAGCGGCTTCCGCAGAAGACGACGTACTTCTATCCGAAGGTGCCGGCGGGACTGGTGATCAGGTCGCTCGACCTGGGTTGACGACTCGCCGTTTCGCTTCGGCCTGAGCCCGCTTTACCGTCGACAACCAAGGCCACATGAGTTCCAGGACGCGCGTCACCTCGGAACGCGCGCCAAGCGACCAGCGGTACTGAGGCAGGCGAGACCATGGGCTGCGCGGCGGGTACGGTCCACCGATGAAACCAGCACCGAGCGCGGTTCGGAATCGCTCGAGCGTCTCTGGAACGCCGTCGGCGCTCGCCTGCGGCAGTTCCATCTTTACAAACGGTCTACCTCGCGCTCCGCTCAGAAGAACGCTACCTTCGCTGTCGAAGAGTCCAGCCGTCCACGCGATTTCGATGGCGGGCTGACGGGCTGCGGTCGGCCAAATTGGCAGTTCGCGACCGGCCGCGCGCGTCATGGCCTCGAACTGCCTGCGCTTTTCAGCGCTGAGGAAGGGCCAGAGTGAGAGGGCGATCGCGTCGATGACGTCGTTGCGCGTCGTCTTCCAATAGAAGAGGTAGCCGCGATACGGACCTGTGACGTTCCCCGCGCCGACGATCTGGTGGAAGCGTAGTAAGACCTCAGGCGGTGAGCCCGCTGTGCCGGCCTGGCTCACCTGCATCTGACGACGAGCGGTCGTCCGCCGCTGCGGCAGGTACATCGACGAGGAACCCTCGCCGTCATAAAGCCCAGCTGCCCAGGCGCGGAGCTCCGGAGTCGTGATCATTCAGCGGAGAGAGATCGGATGTGCCTTGACGGCTGCGGGGAGGGCGGGATTCGAACCCGCGGAGCCAGAAACCCCGGCTCAGGAGTTTAGCAAACTCCCGCACTCGACCACTATGCGACCTCCCCGGAGGTCATTGGTCGTCAGAGAGTCTAGCGCGAGATCCGAATCGAAGTCTTGCTCGATAGCATCCACACATGCCCGATGAGCGCATCCTCGCGATCGACATCGGCGCCGGCACGATGGACGTGCTGCTCCAGGACCCGTCGCAACCGATGGAGAACGCGGTCCAGCTCGTGCTCCCGTCGGCCACCGCGATCATCGGCCGCCGCATCGAGCGCGCGCGGCGCGACGGGCGCCCGGTGTTCCTCCACGGCAATCTCATGGGCGGCTACCACACG
>DASQIF010000033.1:0-10448 GCA_035631715.1 Candidatus Acidiferrales bacterium | reverse complement strand
CGCCTTGAGGAGGATGCCGACCACGATCGGCGCGCCGATCGCGAGGAGGCCGGGCGGGATCATGTTGCGGAGCGCGGACGCGGTGGTGATGTCGACGACCCGCGCGTAATCGGGCTCCTCAGTGCCGGCCATGATGCCGGGATGCTCGCGGAACTGCGTGCGGACCTCTTCGATGATCGCGCCGCCGGCGCGGCCGACCGCGCGGATCGCGAGCGACGAGAAGAGGTAGACGAGCATCGCGCCGAGGAAGCCACCGAGGAACACGTTGACCTTCGCGAGGTCGACGCTGTCGAACGGCTTGCCGGTGAGCTGCGCGACCTTGTCGAGATACGCGGAGAAGAGCAGGAACGCGGCGAGCGCCGCGGATCCGACGGCGTAACCCTTCGTGAGGGCCTTCGTCGTGTTGCCGACCGCGTCGAGCGCGTCGGTGCGGAGGCGGGTCTCCTCCGACGCGCGAGCCATCGAGGCGACGCCACCGGCGTTGTCGGTGATCGGACCGAAGGTGTCCTCGGCGATGATGAACGCGGCGCTCATCAGCATGCCCATCGTCGCGACGGCCGTGCCATAGATGCCGCCGTGCGGCAGACCCGTGGCATTGCCCCACTGCTCGCCGAAGTAGTGCGAGAGGAACAGGGCGATGGAGATCGCGATGGCGGATGCGGCGGTGGTCTCGAAGCCGACGGCGACGCCCGAGATGATCGTCGTCGCTGGTCCGGTCTTCGCGGCCTGGGCGATCTCCCGCACCGGTCGATAGGTGCCGGCGGTGTAGTACTGGGTGATGAACACGAAGGCGAGGCTGGTGAGGATGCCGACGACGCCGGCGTAGAAGAACCAGATCCCGCCGCCCTTCTCGTTCAGCATCTGGTTCGTCACGAGATACATCCCCGCGATCGAGAGGGCGACCGTGATGTAGTAGCCGAGGTTGAGCGATGACATCGGGCTCTTCGTGTCGCTGCCGCGGACGGTGAAGATGCCGATGACGCTCGCGATGAGGCCGAAGCCACGCACGACAAGCGGGAAGAGGATCCACGCGACGTTCTGCGTCACCGCGTAGATCGCGACGCCCAGGATCATCGCGCCGATGTTCTCGGCGGCGGTCGACTCGAAGAGGTCCGCGCCACGACCGGCGCAGTCACCGACGTTGTCTCCGACGAGGTCCGCGATGACGGCCGCGTTGCGCGGGTCGTCCTCGGGAATGCCCGCCTCGACCTTGCCGACGAGGTCGGCGCCGAGGTCAGCGGCCTTGGTGTAGATACCGCCGCCGAGCTGGGCGAACAGCGCGACGAAGGAGGCGCCGAAGCCGAAGCCGACGATGGTGAATGGCGCCTGCTCGGGATGCGCGAAGCCGCCGTAGGCGACGAACATGGCGAAGACGCCGATCAGCGAGAGGCCGACGACGAGGATGCCTGACACCGCGCCGCCGCGGAGCGAGATGCGCAGCGCGTCGGCGACGCTGTGCTGCGCCGCCGCCGCAGTGCGGAGGTTCGACTTCACCGCGACGAACATGCCGACGATCCCGGAGGCCATCGAGCATGCGGCGCCGACGATGAACGCGATCGATGTCTTGATCGCGAGCTCGCTGGCGGACACGCCGGGAGCGGACTCGAAGAAGTAGATGACGAGACCGATGACCACCATGCCACCGAGCGCGAGGAGCGCGATGGTGCGGTACTGGCGCCGGATGAACGCGACGGCCGCGGTGTAGATCGCGCCGGCCACCTTCTGCATCTCGGGTGTGCCGGTGTCAGAACGCAGCACGTCCCACGCGAAGTAGGCGGCGACCGCGACGGCGATGAGACCGGAAATGGGGACGACCCAGAGCAAACCTTCCAAGCGGGAGCCCTCCACCGATGTCGAAAAGATGACGGACAAGAATCAAGCGCCCGCCCCGACGGAGGGGGCCGCAGCGCTCTGACGCCAGTTTACGGCGAGCGGGCGAGCGCGGCAAACCGGCTACAGTCGAGCCATGCCGCCGCAGAAAGCATCCAAGAGCCAGGCCAAAGCCGACGTCACCGAGAAGGTGAAGTCCGCCGACCGCACCTGGCTCACCACCGGCGAGCTCGCGACGAAGATCGGGTGGCGCGAGCACGCGCTGCGCGACGCGATGCGCGGCAAGGATCTGCCCGGGGTGCGCCGCACCTCGTTCGGCTATCACATCGAGTCGGCGTCCGTGGATCAGATCAAGGTCGCGCTCGGCGAGCCTCCGGCGAAGGGCAACAGCAGCAAGAAGAACTAGCCCGACGGGCTAGCTGTGCTTCCGTAGACGAGCCGGCAGGATCGAGAGCTCCTCGCGGTACTTGGCCACGGTGCGCCGCGCCAGGATGATGCCGTTGTCCTGCCTGAGCTTCTCGACGATCTCCTGATCCGAGAATGGCCGCGTGCGGTCCTCAGCTTCGATGATGTTCTTGATCACGTCCTTCACGCCAAGGGATGCGGTAAAGAACACCGAGAACGGGACGACCTGACCGCTCGGGATGAGGACGAACTTGCCGGCGGTGGCGCGGCTCACGGTGGACTCGTGCATGCCGATCCGCTCACCCACCTCGGCCCGCGTCAGTGGCCGTAGCTGCTGGATGCCGTTCTCCAGGAATTCCTTCTGGCACTCGACGATGACCTCGGTGATGCGCGCGATCGTCTGTCGGCGCTGGTTGATGTTGTCGATGAAGAACTTCGCGCGCGTCACGTAGTCGCGGATGTGCTGCTTGTCCTGGTCGGTCATCGGCACGGCCTCGCCACCTTCGCGCCGCGCGGCCTGCACCTGCGCGACGAGCTGGCGATAGACCGGATTCACGCGCAGCGAGAAGCGGCGTGACTCGATGACCTCGACCTTCAGCTCGCCGTTCTCGTCCTTGATGATGATCACGTCCGGTCGGAGGCCGACCTCGCGTCCGCCGATCGACGTCCCGTCCGGACCGGCCGCGAAGCCGTGCGCCGGGAACGGGTTCAGGCTTTCCTTCACGTAGTCCCACGCCGCGTTCACGTCCTCGCGCGTGATGCGCAGCGCCTGCGCGATGTCGCCGAACTTGTGCTCGCCGAGCGCACGGAACTGTTCCGCCACGATCTGCTTCGCGTGCGGTGGCACCTGTTCGCCGATCTCCTCGAGGTGCTCCATCTGCACGAGGAGGCACTCGCGCGTGTCCCGCGCGCCGATTCCCCACGGCTCGATGCTCATGATCACCTTGTGCACGCGCTCGATGTCGGCGAGCGCGACCTTCATCGTCTTCGCCGCGTCCTCGAGCGTGACGCCCTCGAGCCGTCCGCTGTCGTTGATGTTGCCGATGAGGTACTCAGCGGCGGGATGCAGACGCGATGGCAGCATCACGCGCACGTTCCATGAGAGGTACTCCGCGAGCGTCTGCTCGGCCTCGGCGCGGACGATCGGATCGAACTCCTCGTCCTCCTCGTCGCGCTGCATGAGGTTCGTGCCCTCGAGCGGCTCTGCCTCGAGGTCTACGTCGCCACGCGGCGGCTTGTTCGCGAGACCGAAGCAGTTGAGGCACACGCGGCCCTGCAGCGGCTCGCCGCAGAGCGGGCAGACCTGCGTCTCCTCGAGGTCGAGCGCGGGATTCTCGGAGAGCTCCTGATTGATGACGTCCTGGAGCTCCATCGATGACAGCTGAAGGATGTAGTTCGCGGCGATCTGTTTCGGTGTGACCTTCAGCTGCTGCTGCGGAAGAAGTCGAAGATCCACTGTCGGCTACCTTACCCCCTTGATGGTCATCCGCGGCGAGCTCGCGCTCGTCCTCGTCGCGATCGCGCTCACGCTCATCACCATCGCATCAGTCCTTTCGCCGCGGCTCGCGCGCCTGCGCTCACCTCTTGCCGCGGTCGGCTGCGCCATGGCAGGACTTGCGCCACTCCTGTCGTATCCATTCGTTGACCCGGCGCGGGCCGATGGACGGGCACTTTGGGAGTGGTCGGCCGCCGGCGGACCGACCATCCAAGCTTCCTATCGGTTTGACGGCCTCGCAGCCATCGGGCTTGCGATCGGCGTGCTGTACGGAGGGGCGGCACTCATCGCGACCACCCGTGTTTCCTCGCGTTCGTCGATCCTTCGGCCCGCTCTCCTGCTTAACGCATTCATCCTCATGACCCTTACGGTGACCGACGACCTCGTCGCGGTGACCGTCGTGCTCGGCGCGCTCGCCGCGAACACGATCTTCGTCTCGCTCCTCGTCTCACCGCCCGCCGCGGTCGCGCGCGTCACCGCGTACCTCGCGGGCGGCGTCCAGGCGTTCGTCGTCGCCGCGCTTCTGGTAACACGATTCGGCGGCGCATCTTTCCGATTCTTCGAGCTCCCACCGACGACGATCACACCGGGTGTCGTGCTCGCGGCGACGATCGGCGCGGCGCTCATCGCCGGCCTCTATCCCTTCGTGCCCTGGGGCTACCGGCAGGACGAGAGCGGCGAGCGCGAGAGCCTTCGCGGCCTGCTCACGATGCCCGCGGGCGTCGGCGCGACGATCGTGCTCCTGCGGATCGTCGGTGCGACGCGCCTCGACCTCGCCACGCTGCGCCTTCCTGGCGTGATCCCCGACCAGCTCCTCGTGCTGTCGGCGATCCTGTTCCTCCTCGCGACGTGGCGCTCGTACCGCGCGGGGCCGCGCGGTCGCGCGCGGGCTGTCGTCCTCACGGCGGCGGTGTTGCTGCTCTTCGTGCTCTATCCGGTGCTGCACTGGAGCCATCTCGTCGTGGTCGCGTGCGCGCTGACCATCGCCTACGCCGCCGCGGTCTCGCTCGCGCTTCCCGATCAATGGACGGTCACCCGGTACGACGTCACGCTCGCGGTCGCCTGGATCGGCATCGCCTGCGGCACCCCGACGGCGGTCGCGGGCGGCCTCATCGTGCTGCTCGGCGGCGCGCTGGCGGCTCTTGTGGACGCCTTCTGGATGCCGCCGCACCGCGTGTACATCGCGATGCTCGCGAGCACGACCACGATCATCGCCGGCGCGCTCGGGGTCGCGGTCGGCGCGCTCGGAACGCCGGACGCGCTCACTTTCCTGCTCGCGCTCCTGGCGATCGGGTTCGCCGTCGCGCTGGAGCTCGTTCACGTCGGTCGCCGGCTCGATGTCGCGGCGGCGCCGCCCGAGCTCGAGATCGCCGCGACCGTCGTCGCGTTCCTCGTCACGACGCTCGTCCTCTTCGTCGCGGGCGCGCCACTCGTCGACGCGCTCGCTCGCGGCTTCGGGCGTCCGATGGACCAGAGCCTTCGCAGTGCGGCGTTCATCGCGATTGTGTGCGCCGCCCTTGCGGCGATGTTCGCGGTGATCGCCGGTGCGGTGCGCCCGCTCCTTCCGGACCTGGCCCCCCTCGGCACGCGCATCTCACGCGTGGTCGCCCTGGCCGATCCGGTCCCGGTCGCGGTGCTGGCGTTCCGGGCGCTCGAGCGATCGGCCACCGCGGTGTCCACGGTCTTCGCGCTCTTCGAGCAGCGCGCCGGCGTGTGGCTTGCGCTCGTCCTCATCGTCGGCGTGCTGTTCTGGGCGGTGCGGTAGTGCTGATGCTCTCGCTCGTTGCACTCGCGACGCTCGTGGCCAACGGCGCGCGACAGCTTCGCTTCACCGCGATCGCGTTCCTCGGCGTGTCGCTCGCCGCGCATCTCCTCGGCGGACCCGAATCCTCTCTGGCGCAGGTGGCGGTCGCCGCGTGCGCGGCGCTCGTCTGCGCGGCGGTGCTGTTCATCGCGGCGCGCGATGCGCGGTACGGCGAGGACCCGGGGTGGCGCCTATGGATCGCGACCGTCGTCGCCGCGGCCGCGACGGCCGGCGCGTTCGCGTTCCTGCGCACGACCGCCACCGAGGAAGTACGACTCACCGTGCTGGGCAACGACCCGAGCGGCGTGACGCAGGAAGCCGCGGCGTTCTGGTTGCTCTCGTCCGGCATCGCGATCCTGCTCACGGCGCGCGGCGCGGTGCGCGGCTCGCTCGGCGCCTTGCTCATGCTCACCGGCGCGGAGCTGCTGGTGGAGCTCGCGCCCGGGCCGCAGATGGCGTTCACCCTGCTGCTCGCGTGGCTGCAGGTGGTCGTCGCCCTCTGCGGCGCGTTCCTCATCCTGAACGAGCGCGCCGTGCGTGAAGCATGATCGCGCCGATCGCGATCCTGGTCATCGCGGCGCTGATCGCGTTCGCCATCCGCAAGCGCGTCGACGTCGCGGGGCCGTTCGCGGCCGCGGCGCTCATAGCGGCGATGTGGCTCATCATCTCGTCACCGCAGGAGACGACCGAGTTCCTCGGACTGCAGCTGCGACTCTCGCCGCTGGCGCAGCTCGGGAGCACGATCCTTCTCGCGTCGCTGGCGCTCCTCGTCGTCACCGTCTGGCTCGACGAGCCCGCGTACAACTTCTTCCCCACCGCGCTGGCCGCAGGCGCGGCGGTCATCGCGGTGCTGACGCTCACGACACCGATCGCGATCTACGCAGCGCTGCTCCTCGCGCTCCTCATCCCGGTCGGCACGTTCACCTTCCAGGTCACCCGCAACCGCAGCGCCGAGGCCGCGTACCGCCACTACTCGTTCGTGGCGCTCGGCGGATCGCTGGGCATCGCGTCGCTCGCCCTCGCGGGGAGCCTGCCGCGCGAGCAGCCGCCCGCGACGTTCGTCCTGCTCGTGGTCATCATCGTCGTTGCGTTCGCGCTGAAGCTCGCCGCGATCCCGTTCCACACCCACGCCGCGCTCCTCGCATCCGAAGTGCCGGCATCCGCGCTCGCGCTCTATTTCGGAGTGCTCGTCCCGACGACGTTCATCGCCTTTGCCGAGATCCTCACGCTGTCCGGCCTGCTCCCGGCCATCGTGCAGATCTCAAAGGTGCAGGATCTGCTCATCGGAATCGGCGGCGTTTCGGCGCTGGGCGGAGCATTCCTCGCGACCGGCTCGACCGAGCTTCGCCGCGTCGCGGTCTACTCGGTGATCTCGAACCTCGGGCAGGCGCTCGTCGGGATCGCGACGCTGTCCGGTCCCGGCATCGTCGGCGCGCTCGCGATCGTGCTCGTGACCGGCGCGGGAGCGACGCAGCAACTGCTCGCGGCCGGCGCGATCGAGCGGCGCTCGGGCGCGGATCGACCGAGCGCGAGCGTCGCGCCCCTTGCGGCCCTCGCGTTCGTCATCGGCGGATTCGCCATGATCGGCGCGCCGCCGCTCGTCGCGTTCCCCGGGCACTTCTTCGTTGAGCTCATCGCGTTCTCGTACTCCGGCGGCCTCGGCACCGCGCTCGTTGTCTCGACGCTCTTCGTGCTCATCGCGCAGCTGCGCGCAGCGATGTCGATCTTCCGAACCGCCCCGGAACGCTGGCGCATCGAGCGCCGGCCGATCGCCGGTGTCGTCGGGACGCTCGTGTTCCTCGCGCTCGTGATCGGCGGCATCCAGCCCGACGGCTTCCTGCGCCCGATCGCGGCGTTCGCCGACGAGTTCATCCGCGCGCTCAAGCCGCTGTAGGGCGGTAGCGAACGCGGCCGCCGAGCGCGCGCGGCCGCGGAGCGCGACGGGTACTCCCACAACGAGCGCCGAGACGCAGCCGGCCCGTGTGCCACGAGCCACGTTCCGCCGGAGGGCCGGCGTAGTGAGTAGCGAGGAGTGGGAGTACCCGGAAGCGACCGCGGACGTCTCGCGTCAGCTAGGGCGCCCTGTCCTCCGTCATCCACTTCTCGACGTCGCGCGTGTACGACACGACACCGTCGGGGAACCAGAGCTTTATCTCGGCCTCGGCCGTCTCCGGCGCGTCGCTGGCGTGCACGAGGTTGCGCAGCCCGACGAGGGCGTAGTCGCCACGGATCGTGCCGGGCGCGGCCTCGTGCGGGCGCGTCGCGCCGACCATCGAACGCACCACTGCGATCGCGTTCGGACCCTCGAGCACGAACGCGACCACCGGCGACGCGCTGATCACCTTCACCAGGTCGTCGTAGAAGAACTTGCCCTTGTGCACCTCGTAGTGCTTCTCGGCCATCGCGCGCTCGACCTTGAGCAGGCGCAGCGCCGCGATGCGCAGCCCGCGGCGCTCGAAGCGCGCGAGGATCTCGCCCGCGATGGCCCGCTGCACCGCGTCGGGCTTGAGGATGACAAGGGTCCGCTGGACGTTGGACTCGGGGCTCATGAGGCGATCTCCATTTCCACCGACGCGTTGCCGGGCACCTGGACCGCGGCGATCGACGCTCGCGGGCCCACCGCCGAGATGTACGCGAGCTCAGGGCGCAGGTACTGCTGGGCGACGCGATGGACATCCTGCGCGCTGATCCCGTCGATGATGGCGCAGACCTCGTCGACGGTGCGAACGCGGTCGAGGAAGAGCTCCTGCCCGGCCAGCCAGTTCGAGACGCCACGGCTGTCCTCGAGGCGCAGCTCGAGCCGTCCTTTATTGAAGTCGCGGACCCGCTCGATCTCGTCCTCGGGGACGATCGCGTCCCGCATCTTGGCGACCTCGGCCAGCGCGGCGTTGATGACCTCGGTGATCCGCTCCGGCGTCACGCCGGCGTAGATGACGAGGTGGCCCGCGTCGACGAAGTTCGACGCGTACGAATGGACGTCGTAGGCGAGGGCGCGCTTCTCGCGGAGCTCGAGAAAGAGGCGGCTCGACATCCCCTCGCCGAGGATCGCGTTCAGCATGTCGATCGCATATTTGTCGGGGTGCTCCTGCGGCACGCCGCGCCACCCGATGCACACGTGGGCCTGCTCCGTGCGCCGGCCCAGCAGTTTCGTGCGGACGCTGCCGGCCTTCGGCGCGGGGAGGATCGGCGGCTCCGGCCGCGCCTCGATGCCGGCGAAGAGCTCGGCGACGGCCTCGTGCACCTCGTCAGCCGGGACCTTGCCGGCGACCGCGACGACGATCCGCGACGGCACGTACCCGCGGCGCATGAACTCGCGCAGCTTTTCGCCGTCGAGCTGGTTGATCACCGGCTCGCGTCCCGCGACCTCCCAGCCCAGCGGGTGGCGCGGGTAGAGGAGTTCGTCGATGAGCGTGTGCACGCGGTCCTGCGGCTGGTCTCGGTACATGCGCAGCTCTTCGATCACGACCCGCTTCTCGCTGTCGACGTCCTCGGGCCGGAGCATCGGAGCCTGGATGAGATCGGCGACGACGTCGAGCGCGACACGCCAGTGGCGCGCCGGGAGCCGCGACCAGAAGACGGTCACCTCTTTGTCGGTCGCGGCGTTCACGGCACCGCCGCGGCTCTCGATCTGCTGACTGATGTCCGAGGCCATCGGCCGCTTCGCCGTTCCCTTGAAGACGATGTGCTCGAGAAAGTGGCCCGTGCCGGCGCTCTTGCGGTCCTCGAGTCGCGATCCCGCACCGACGAACACCGCGATCGACGCCGAGCGCGCCTCCGGCATCTCCGATACGAGGACGCGGACGCCGTTGGGAAGGACGCGCTTGCTGTATTCCAAGGACCGAACCCTACCAGTCCAGCGAAGACGCTACCGGCAGAACACCATCGTCAGATACATCGCATCGCGCCCGAGCACCGCGCCGACGCCGACGCGCCGGAAGGACGGATCCATGATGTTCGTCCGGTGGTTGATCGGCTCCCACGGCTCCGCCATGAACTCGACGTTGAGCGCGCGCACGTTGTCGTTCCAGACCTTGCCGGTGTTCTCGCCGTACCAGCCGGTCGCGCAGGCGGTCGCGTCGCGCGAGCGGGCCGTGCCGTCGGGCCCGTCGTGGTAGACGTAGCCGTAGCGCGACTCGACATCGCTGTGGGCGCGCGCCGTGTCGGACACGCCGGCGTCCAGCGAGAGCGCGACCAGACCGCCCGCGGCCCGCGAGGCGTTCATCAGACGCAGCATCTCGAGCTCGGCGGCGCGCGTGTCGTCGGTCACGAGGCCCGCGCCGGTCTGCGGCGCGCGGAGCGCGACCACGACGGGTGCCGCGGCGGGCACGACGGCGACGATCGGCTCGGGCGCCGGCGGCTCGGCCGCGACGACCGGGTCCGGCGTCAACGGTCCATCCGGGACGACGCGAAGGTCGTCCAGCGATCCGGTCGCCGCGTCGACGCTCGCGATCGCGACGTCGGGTTCGCGCAGTAGATGACGCGCGATCGCGCCCGCGCGCGCCGGCAGCACGACGGGATCGGGGGTCGCGCGCTGCGCGCGAGGCTCGGGCAGCGAGAGCGCCGCGGTGACGAGGGCGATGAGGACGACGCCGACGGCGCCGTGCGCGAGCAGCGTGACGCGCCGCTCGGCCGTCATCCCTCCGTGTCGACCGCCGCGTAGCTGATGATGAGCTCGGCGCCTGCGCGACGCGACGCGACGATCGACTCGCGTTCGAACGCCTCGCTATCCGCCATCTCTTCATTCGCCTGGAAGAGCCCGTGCTCGTCGGCGGTGTGGTACGCGATGACCGGGCGGTCGGCGGTCTGCGCGACGAGCGAGACCAGATCGAGCGTAGACAGGCCCGGCTTCACCACGATCGCGTCGGCGCCGGCGGCGACGTCGCGAGTCGCGCGGGCGCGCGTGGCCTCGCGGTC
>DASQIF010000032.1:0-5770 GCA_035631715.1 Candidatus Acidiferrales bacterium | reverse complement strand
ATCTCGATGCGGTAGCGGTACCCGAAGAGCATCTCGAGCCGCTCGCGGTCCTTGATGAGCGGGTCGAAGGGCGAGAGCAATACCGTTCGACCCACGAAGGGCGCGCGCAGGCGGCGCTCGATGTCGGACAGCGTGTAGAAGACATCGTCGATCCCGACGACCTCGACGGGGATCACCCGTCCTTCCCGCTCGAGCGCACGGAGAGCGTCCGGTGTGACGTGGCGGTTGAAGGCGTGGTACCACCGCAGCTGCTTCAGCGTCGCGAGGCCGTTCGCCCGTAGCGACCGCAGCGTCGCCTCGCGGGCGCGCTCCCGCGGCGGTAACGGCCGCACCTTTGGGAACCAGCCCTGGGCGAGCGCGTAGAGCTTGTGGCCGCGACGCCGACCCGCGACCACGAC
Organism: Candidatus Acidiferrales bacterium; assembly: GCA_035631715.1. Lineage (GTDB taxonomy): Bacteria > Chloroflexota > Limnocylindria > P2-11E > P2-11E > CF-39. Next base: position 5,372 of record DASQIF010000032.1, on the reverse strand, counting down.
ATCGCCGCGCCGCTGCAGGATCGCGAGCATGACGCTCACGTTGCGTTCGGCGTCCATGTCGCCGCTCGTCCACGAGACGTGCGTGCGACCCTCGAACGCGGTGAGTGGCAGGGGGCCGTCGCGCCGGAGGCGCGCGAGGACCTCGCGCTTCAGCGTCTGGTTGCGCGCGAGCCAATCCCGCGCGCGGCTGTGCCAGGTGTCGGGGCTGTGCGGCTGACCGGGGCTCACGTCCGACCGGTACTTGCCCATCGTCGCGGCATGCAGCGGGAGGTCGCTCGTGGGCAGGAGGAACGACGGCGTCTCGAAGAGGGCGCGGTCCCGTTCGAGGAGCGAGTCAAGCAGCGTCGTATCGAACGCGCCGAGCCGGCTCCAGACGACGAGATACACGTTGCGCGCGACCACGTTCGTCGGGTCGAGCTGCAGGAAGCCGATGTGCCGGACGAGATCGAGGATGCGTCCACGGGTCGGGCGAGGCCTCGGCCCCGCGAGGCGCTGCGCCGTTACCGCGAGGCGGCGCGCGTCAGCGGCGGTGATGCGCACGACGTGAGTGTGCCCGAGGGATCAGTCGAAGCCGACGACGACCAGGCTGTGCACGTCGGGAGACTTGCGCTCCTCGACGCGCACGAGCTCGAATCCCATGACCGAATCGATGTAGTCGCTCACCGCCGAGGCGGGGTCGTCGCTGTTCTGCGCGAGCGCGACGGCGCGAAGCGCCTTCGCGCGCGAGAGGCCGGGCGGAAAGAGCGCGCCGAGCAGCGGGATCGGGATCGGGAACTTCACGTTGACGCGCTCGACCTTGCCGTGCTTGGTCTCGCGGACGAAGACCCGGAACCACACGAAAGCGAAGCGCCGGAGGATCCGTGACGGCGGCGTCGCCGCGATCGTGCGCACGCTCTCGATGTCGCGCGCCAACGTCTCGATGGACCGGTCCGAGCGGACGACGTCGATGTCGCGCGCGGTGATCCGCGCGGGTAGGCGCTCACTCACGCCCCGCAGCATACGGGCGCGCGAAAGCATCGCAGGCGACATTCGGGCCCGCGGCCCGGGCTAGATGCCGTCCTGCTTCGCGACGTGAGTGCCGCGCACCTCGTCGATGAGGTGCACCTCGGCGCCCGCGATGTCGATGTGGTCCGCGGGGATGTCCATCGTCCGCGTCGTCGCGAGGCCGAGCGGATCCTGCTCCTGGACGATGATCGAGCGCAGCTCGCCCGTGCCGTCGTCGATGCGGACTTCCTTGACCACGCCGATCGTCTTCCCGCCGGTGTCCTTCACCTTCATGCCCTTGGTGATGGCCGGTGCGTGCTCCTTCTTGACCTCGCTCTGCGATGCGGTCGGGCCGCCGAGCGGCACCGCCGCCGCGTCGGTCGGGAACACGAACGCCGCGATCGGGTAGGTGTACGTGGCCGGGGCCATCCAGCCGTACGGCGGTGGCGCGAAGGCGCTCTCGTCGTACGACTCGAGCTCGTCGAGCTCGTGCTTGGTGAGATTCACCGTGACCTCGTCGCCGTTCCCCGACGCGCCTTCGAGGACCTCGCGCGAGATAAGGACGTCGTGCCCCAGGAGCATCCCGGTGGTGACGACGAAGTTGCGCGCCTCGTTCGTCTCCGGATCCCAGACGATCTTCCTGACCTCGCCGGCATGGTGGCCGTCCGAGGTTCGGACCTTGGCGCCCAGTTTGACCTGCATCAGCGCACCTCCGCTCGTCCCGGCTCCCGCATGGCCGGTGCCATCAGTGCGTGGAGGCGCCTCCCCGCAGGGCCGCGACGACGGCGACAAGCACGATGGCGGCACCCAAGTAGGTCTCCGGCGACCGCGTCTCCTGCAGGACGATGGCGCCGAGGATGACGGCAATGACCGGCACGACGACGCCGACGTAGCTCGCGTTCGTCACCGACCAGTGGCCCACGAGCCAGGTCCACAGCACGTACGCGCCCAGCGAACCCGCGAGCGTGAGGTAGATCACCGGCCAGATCGCGGGGAGGGTCATCGGGAGGCTGTGGTCCTCGCCGAGCACGAGGCTCGCGATGAGGGTGATGACCGCGCCCGCAGCGGCGCCGACCGAGTTCGTCGCGAAGACCGATGGCTGCGCCGGCGCGCGCTTCAGCAGCACGCTCGAGAGCGACGCGGCGGTGGCCGCGAGGAATACCGCGAGCAGTCCCTCGAACGGGACGTCGAAGCGCATCTCGGCGGCGAAGATCGTCGCCACGCCGGCGATCGCGACGAGCGCGGTGATCACCTTGCCTGCCGCAAGGTGCTCGACACCGAGCGCCGCGGCCACGAAGGACGTCGAGAGCGGAACGGTCGCGTAGAGCACGGCGGCGATGCCGCTCGGCACGACGCGCTCGCCCCAGTAGAGGAGGCCGAGGTTCACGCCGAAGTTGAAGATGCCGAAGAGAAGCGCGCCCTGCAGCGCGCCGCCGCGCGGCCACCGATCGCGCCGCACGACGACGATGAGCGCGAGGAGCGGTGCGGCGAGGATGAGGCGCAGCGTCGCTGCCCATTCCGGCGGAAGTGACTGGTTCCCGATACGGATCGCGAGGAACGTGCTGCCCCAGATGAGGCAGCAGCCGATGAACGCGGCGTATTGCACCGTGACGAACGATACGAAGAAGGCACTTGCGCCGGCCACGTCGCCCGCGCTACTCTTTCGGTTACCGAACTATTCGGACACCGAAAGGAATTACGACACGTGTCGACGACCCGTACACCGACCGACGAGGAGCAGGCGCTCGCCGAGTCGATGTTCGCCATGTTCTCGCTCTTCAAGCAGGTGATGATCGACGCCGCGCAGACGTGCGACGTGGGCTCGCCCGAGCGGGCGAAGATCGTGTCGAGCCTGAAGGCCGCGCCGGTGCGCTCGGGACAGCTCGCCCACATCGCGCGTCTCTCGCCGTCGGCCATCACGGAGACCGTCGAGGGTCTCGAGCGCGACGGGCTCGTGCGCCGCGAATCCGACCCCGCCGATCGTCGCGTCGTGCGCGTCGCGCTCACCGCCGAAGGACGTCGCCAGGTGCAGCGCTTCGAGACCGCGTGCGTCGCGTCGCTCACCGAGCGGCTCGCGCCGCTCACGAGCGTCCAGCGCCAGCGCATCCGCGCGGCGATGAACGAGCTGCGCGAGGTCCTGCGAAACGACTTCATGGAATCTTCACGACCAGAGGCCAGCCTTCGCACCGCGAAGGCCCACAGGGAGGTTGCACATGTCCGGTGAGATGACACGGAACGCGAAGATCCTCGCGACCGTTGGGGTGGGCCTGGGGCTCTTCCTCGCGGCGCTCGACCAGACCATCGTCGGAACGGCGCTGCCGCGCATCGTGGCGGAGCTGAACGGCCTCGAGTACTACGCCTGGGTCGTGACGGCCTACATGGTGACGTCGACGACGCTCACGCCCATCGCCGGCAAGCTCGGCGACCTCTTCGGCCGCAAGCCCTTCCTGCTCGCGGGCATGATCGGCTTCGTCCTCGCCTCCGCCCTCTGCGGTCAGGCGCAGAACATGACCGAGCTCGTCGCGTTCCGCGGCATCCAGGGCATCTTCGGCGGCGTGCTCTTCGCGAGCGTCTTCGCCACCCTGGCCGACCTCTTTCCGCCGCACGTCCGCGCGCGCATGCAGGGCCTCTTCGGCGGCATCTTCGGCCTCGCCTCGGTCGTCGGTCCGGTCATCGGTGGCTACCTCACGGACAACGTGGGCTGGCGCTGGGTCTTCTACGTGAACGTCCCGGTGGGCGTGCTCGCGGTGCTCGCCGTGATCTTCTTCATCCCGCGCACCAAGCACGAGTCCTCGTGGCGCGACATCGACTTCGCCGGCGCCGGGCTCTTGGCCGTCGCCCTCGTGCCGATGCTCATCGCCTTCTCGATCACCCGTGACCACGACATCCTGTCGCCCGAGGTCCTCGGCACGCTCGCGTTCTCGGCCGTCGCCTGGGTGGTGTTCTTCTTCGTCGAGCAACGCGAGGCGCACCCGATGGTGCCGTTCAACCTGTTCAAGAACCGCACCTTCTCGGTCTCGGTCATCGTGGGCTTCCTCGTCGCCTTCGGCATGTTCGGCGCGATCCTGTACGTGAGCCTCATCTACCAAGGCGTGCTCGGCATCCCGGCGACGAACTCGGGCCTGCTCATCACGCCGCTCATGGTCGGCATGATCGTCTCGAGCATCATCACCGGGCAGCTCATGGTCCGGATCGAGCGCTACCGCTATCTCGGGACCGTCGGCATCGCGATCATGACCGGTGGCATCTACTCGCTCTCGCTCGTCGGTGTCGGCACGCCCGAGACCGACGTCGTGCGCGCCCTCGTGCTCGTCGGGATCGGCATGGGCGTCGCGATGCCCCTGTACGTGAACGCCGTTCAGAGCGCGCTCCCGCGGCAGTACCTCGGCGTCGCGTCGAGCCAGATCCAGTTCTGGCGCAACATCGGTAGCACCGTCGGCGTCGCGATCCTTGGCGCCGTGCTCTCGCACGAGCTCCCGTTGAAGATCCAGGACAAGGTCGCGGCGCTCAACCTGCCCCCACAGTTCGCGAACGCCATCCCGCAGGGGTCGAGCTCGAGCGCGCAGTCGATCTTCGACCCGAACCAGATCGCCGCGACGCGCGCCGCGCTGCCGGCGCAGGCGCAGCCGCTGTTCGATCAGGTCCTGGTCGCCATCCGCTCGGCGCTGGCCGCGACGACGCACGACGTCTTCTTCTACGCGACGATCATCGTCGCGCTCGCGGTCGTGGCATCGGTCTTCCTCAAGGAGGCCCCGCTGCGCGCACGCACGCCGCGGGTCACAGAGGAGACACGCGAGGCCGAGATGCGCGAAGAGGTCCCGTCCTACGGGCAGTAGCTACGCGCGAGGGACGCGGCGGCGGACCGCCGCGTCCATCTCGCGCTGTGCTTCGCGCTCCTTGATGACCTCGCGCTTCTCATAGCGTTTCTTGCCGCGCGCCAGGCCGAGCTCGACCTTCGCGCGACCGTTCTTCGTGTAGACGCGCAGCGGGATCACCGTGTAGCCCTTCGTCGACGACCCGCGCTCCAGGAACGCGATCTCGTTCTTGTGCAGCAGCAGCTTCCGCGAACGCATCGGCTCATGGTTGTCGTAGCCGGTGTGCGTCCAGGGCGAGATGTGCACGCCACGCAGGAACGCCTCGCCGTCCTCGATGCGGACGAACCCGTCGCGCAGGTTCACGTGTCCCGCGCGCAGCGACTTGATCTCCGTCCCGGTGAGCGAAAGACCCGCTTCGAGCTTGTCCTCGACGGCGTAGTCGTAGAGCGCCCGTCGGTTCTCGGCGATCTGGACGTCGCGTGACTTCTTCTCCGGCGCGGCCGGAGTGCCGCGAGCACGTTCGCGCACCAAGAGAGCCTAGAGGGGAAAAGAAGAGCGGGGGGGGGGGGGGGG
>DASQIF010000031.1:0-20179 GCA_035631715.1 Candidatus Acidiferrales bacterium | reverse complement strand
GGGGCCGGCGGGGGCGGAGCGTGTCCGCCACGGCCGCGAGGCCCCTAGAGCGCCGCGAGGATCTGATTCAGCAGGTTCGCGATCCCGTGGACCACTCCGCTGTTGCTGTTGTCGAGCAGATGCGCGACCGCACACAGCAGGTTGCCGAGCAGGTTGCCGCTCCCTGACTGCGCCGAGATGTCGAGGTGGACCGGGCTCAGATCGACCACGAGCCCGAGCAGATCGAGGTGGATCGCTCCGATATCGAGCTGAAGGATCTGGCAGGTGCCGCTCAGCGAGGTGACCGGTGCGGTGAATGGGGCGTCGACCACGCTGGTGGTGACGGGGATCCCGCCGACCATCGTGGTGACATCACCCGTGATCGTTCCGACCGCGGTCAGCACGCCATCGATCACCTTGAAGTTCGTGATCGTCGCGACGGCGTTCGTCCCGTTCTGGCCAACGAGCGGGACCTGCAGCGTGCCGGTGTGCTGGGCAGGTGAGTTCGCGGAAGGTGCCGGATTCGCGGCGAGGGCGAGCGCAGGCACGGCCACGAGAAGGGCCGCGGCGAGCGGGATCGCCCGTAGCAATGTGCGAGACATTGGTCGATTCCTCCGTTCGCGTGTTGTGCACTCGAGCGCTGCCGTATGGAAGGCACATCACGAACCGGAATCGAGCCTGAATGTCTCGTACGCGCAACGGTTCGCAGGTCGTTGACGCAAAGGCGGAGGGAACGCCGCCGCCTCGCTCGGGGCTAGACCTTCTGGGCGGCGGTCCGCGCGAGCCATGACCGCACGCGCGCACGGACCTGCGGCAGCGCGAACGGCTTGCGGATGTAATCGGTGAACCCGGCGGCGAACGCTTCGGCCATGTCGTCCTGGCGGGTGCGCGCGGTGAGCACGATGAACGGCGTGCTCCGGTAGCGATCCGTGGCGCGCAGCCGCCGGCACGTCGTCAGTCCGTCCACGTTCGGCATGGCGATGTCCATGAGCACGAGGTCGTACTCGCGCGCCGTCGCCTTCGCCAGGGCGTCCTCGCCGTCATACGCCGGGTCGACGTCGTAACCGTCGCCGTGCAGCACCGTCTCGAGGATGCGCACCAGGGTGATGTCGTCGTCGGCGACGAGGATGCGCGCGCGTTCGGGCAGGGTCGCGGCCGCGGGCTCGATCTCGATCACCGGCGCCGCCGCGCCCTCGTCGATGACGAGCTCCTCGCCCTCGGCCGCCCCGATGACGCGCATCGCAAGGCCGCTTGCGGCGACGCGCGCCTCGGCCGCGGCGATGAGATCGTCGACGCCGGCGTCGTCGCGGTTCGGATCGTGATGGAACAGGACGAGCGTCTTCACGCGCCCGGCCAGCGCCACGTCGACCGCGTAGTCGACGGTGCTGTGGCCCCAGCCGGTCTTCGCCGGCATGTCGCGGCCGGCGTACTGCGTGTCGTGGACCAGGACGTCGGCGCCCTGGATGAATGCGATGTGTCGCTGGTCGCCGGCGTGCGCGAGGTACTTCGGATCGAAGAGCCCGATGGGCCGATCGGCGCGCCACAGCGGGTTCGCGTGCGCCTCGTGATCGGTCGCGTACACGAACGTCGCGTTGCCCGCGACGACGCGGTAGCCGATCGTCGGCGCGGTGTGATTCAGGAACTGCGTGCTGACGCGGAGCCGCCCGATGGTGAACTCGGTCTCGTCGAGCTCCACGAAATCGAAGCGGGCCGGGAGCGACGAGAGCGGCACCGGGAAGTAGGCGTAGTCCATCGATCCGCCGACGGCCTGTGAGAGCGAGCGGTCGACGCCGGCCGGGCCGTAGATCGTGAGCTGGCTCCCCGGCGTGAACGCCGGCAGGAAGAACGGCAAGCCCTGGATGTGATCGCCGTGCGTATGCGTCAGCAGGAGGTGCGCGCGGATCGCGCCCTTCGACGCGAGCGAGAGCCCGAGCCTCCGCGCGCCGGTGCCGCAGTCGAAGATGAGCAGCGTCCCGTCATCGGCGACGGCCTCGACGCACGGCGTGTTGCCGCCGAACCGGATGGTCTCCCCGCCGGCAGTCGCGATCGAGCCACGCGTGCCCCAGAAGCGGACGCGGATCTCAGCGACCTGCCGGTGCGAGGACGGTCAGCTGAGCGGCGAGGTCCTTCAGGACCTTCGCCGCCGCGTTGTCGGGCCGCAGCGCCACGAGCGGGCGCCCGCGGTCGGCGGAATCGTCGAACATCGGCGTGAACGGTATGACCACGTCGGGTCGGCGGTTGAAGAAGCGTGCGATCTGGTCGTTGTCGAGGCCGGACTGCGTGGTGCGGTTCACCACGATGAGGACCCGCTCCTTGGGGTAGGAGAGCTTGTCGAGAACGTCGATCCAGTCCTTCGCCGCCTCGACCGACGCGAGGTGCGGCTCGGTGATGACGAGGACGCCGTCGGACGCATCGAGCGCCGCGAGGACGTTCTGGCTGAAGTTCGGCGGCGTATCGATGAGGACGTAGTCGAGGACCGCCCGCATGCGATCGATCCCGTGCTGCACGAGGGGAACGGTCACGAGCTCGGCGTCGATCGGGTTGGTCGCACCGGTCACGAGCTTCACGCCGCTCCGGTCCTGCTCCATGAGCGGCGCGAACGTGGCGTCGTCGACGTGCGCCGGATCGAGCTGCGCCAGATCGACGAGCGACCGCGCCGGCTTCAGGTCGAGATGCACGTGCGCGTTGCCGAACTCGAGATTGAGGTCGAGCAAGCCCACGCGATAGAGCTTCGTCTCCGCGAGCGCGACCGCGGAATTCACGGCCAGCGTCGTCGCGCCGCTGCCGCCCTTGCCGTGCGCGAACAGCAGCACACGACCGCGACGCTTCACCATGTCGCCGCCGGTCGCCTTGACGCGCTTCAGGAGGACGTCGACCTTCGCCGCGAGCACCGCCATCTCCACGGGCTTGGCGATGTACTCGTCGGCGCCCTCGGAGTAGCCGGTGAGGATGTCGTTGGCCTCCTTGCGCGCCGAAAGCATGAGGACCGGGATGCGCGCGGTGCGGTGGTCGGCCCGCAGGCGTCGCGTCAGCTCGAAGCCGTTCATGTTCGGCATCATCACGTCGGTGATGACGACGTCCGGCGGCCCCATGCGGATCGCCTTGAGCGCCTCGTAGCCGTCGGTCGCGATCGCGACCTCGTAGCCCTGGCGCGTGAGGTACGTCGAGACGAGCTTGCGGATCTGTTCCTCGTCGTCGACGAAGAGGATCTTGTCGCCGGCCATCAGTGCGCCACGAGCTTGTCGACCTGCTCGCGCAGCTGCTTCGTGCTGAACGGCTTCGCGAGGTACGTGGTCGCGCCATGCGCGAAGTAGCGCTGGATCTGGTCGCGCTGCACCGACGCGGTCACGAAGACGATCGGTGTCTTCGCCAGCGCGGGGTCCGCGCGGATCGCGTCCGCGAGCTGGATCCCGTCCATCTCCGGCATCGCGACGTCGGTGAACACCGCGTCCGGCCGCACCCGCGCGATGAGCGCGAGACCTTCGCGTCCGTTCATCGCGAAATGCACCTCATGGTCGGTCGACCGCAAAGCGGCTTGTACCAGCTTGCGGATCGTCGGATCGTCTTCGACGAATACGACCCTACCCATCCCGCGCTCAAGCCTCTACCGCCTGACTGCCCGGCGCAAGAGGCAGAAGGACATGGAACACCGAACCGCGACCGATCTCACTCTCCGCCCATGCCTTGCCACCGTGCATGCGCACGATCTGACGCACGATCGGGAGTCCGAGGCCCGTTCCCTGGATGCCCCGCGTCTGTTTCGACTCGACGCGCGAGTACTGCTCCCAGATCGACTCGAGCGCCTCCGTGGGGATGCCCATGCCGTGGTCGCGCACCGAGAGGTGCACGCCCTCCGTCTCGCGCGCCGTGCGCACGACGATCGCGCCGCCGGTGGGCGAGTACTTCACCGCGTTGCTCAGGAGATTGGCGACCACCTGCGTGAGGCGGTCACGGTCGGCCGAGAGCGCCGGGACCGCGGGATCGAGCTCGAGCGTGATGGGATGAGCGGGCGCGTTCGGCCGCACGCGGTCGGCCGCGTCGGTCACGATCGTGTTGAGGTCGGTCTCCTGCCGGTCGAGGCTCATCCGGCCGGCCTCCATGCGGGAGAGGTCGAGCATGTCGTTGATGAGCCGGTTGAGGCGCTGCGCGTCCTTGTTGATGTCGGACGCGTACTCCTTCATCTCCTCCGGTGTCAGCTCCTCGTCGCGCATCATCTCGCTGAAGCCCTGGATACCGGTGAGTGGCGTGCGGAACTCGTGGCTCACGATCGACACGAACTCGCTCTTCGCACGGTTCACGCGCTCGAGCTGCTCCATGGCGTTGCGCTGGCGCTCGAAGGCCTCGGCGTTCGTGAGCGCGGCGACCGCGAGATCGCCGAACAGGCCGAGCAGGCGCGCGTCGTCGATGGCGAATCGCGTCGCCGGGTCGTACGAGCGCAGCACGATCGCGCCGACGAGCTGTCCGGCGCGCACCAGCGGCACGGCGAGCACCGCCCGCAGTCCCGTCGCGAGGCCGGTCGCCGTCGCGCCGCTCCATGCCGGGTAGTCGCTGACGACCACCGGCTCGAGGCGCTCGAGCAGAGCGCCGGACGCGCCCTCGTCGCGCGGCAATGTCGCGCTGACGTCGCGACCTTCGGGGTCGGTGTTCTGCGCGAGCCGCAGGACCTGCGCATTCGCGTCCCACAGGTAGAGCGAGGCGCTCGCCTGCGCCAGGAGCTGGCTTGACGCGCGCAGCACCTCGTCGATCACCTCGCGGGTCGTCGACCGTGTCGCGATGACCGTGGACGCGCGCTGCAGCGCGAGGAGCCGTTCGTTCTCGCGCTGCCGGGACTGAAGGAGGCGCGCCGCCTCGATCGCGCCACGGAGCTCGCGCGCCACGGCCTCGACGAGGCGCACGTCGTCGAAGCTCCACTCGCGCGTCGGCTCGTCGCTGATGGCGAGAACGCCGGCGAGCTCGCCGGCGATGACGATCGGCGTCGCGAGCCGGCTCGCGCTCTCGTCGCTCACCTGCGTCGTGCGCCCGGTCGCCGCGGCCTGCTGGCTCGCGGCGAGAGTCGGCGGCGGCACCGGGCCCGGGCGGCTCCAGCTGTGCGCGATGCGGAGCTCGTCCGGGCTCGACCCGAGGGACACGCCGACACGCCGGACGCCGAGGGCGCGCGCGAGCTCGTCCACCGTCGCCTTGAGGACGGCGTCCGGGTCGTGGGCGGCACGCGCGCGCTGCGCGATGCGGTTCACGATGGCCTCGCGGTTGCCGCGGGCCTCGGCCTCGCGGAACGAGAGGCCGGTCCGCAGCGCCGACGCGAGGAACTGCGCCCCGAGCGCGACGATCTGCAGCGCGTCGGCCGCGAGCGTGCCGACGCGGTCCGACGTGAAGAGCGCGATGCCGACGAGGCGGTCGTGGGAGACGATGGGCATCGCCGCGAACGAGCGGATGAGCGCGGAGTTCCGCACGTCGGCCGCGAGCGGCTGCCAGGCCGTGCTGCTCGTGGCGTCGGCGAGCACCAGCGTCCCCTTGTGGTCGACGACCCGCGTCCGTAGGGGCGCCGGCAACGTGGTGGGGCTGTACCGCGGGGGCCAATGCTTCCCGGCGCTCGGCCCCTGCTCGCGCGCGAGTCGAAAGCCGTCCTCCTCCTGCACGTAGAGCGCGCCGGTGACGGTCGGGCCGAGCGAAGTCAGCGCTGCGCCGAGGAACCGGTCGGCGATCTCGTCGACGTCGAGCGAACCCGAGAGGGCCGACCCGAGCGCGTAGATCGAGGCGATCTCACCCTGACGCTGCTGCCCCTCGTCCTGCGCGCCCTCGAGGGCCATGGCGAGCCGGTACATGACCGTGGCGGCGATGAGGCTGATGCCCAGCCACACGATGAAGCTGACGATGTCGATCGAGTTGATGAGCGCCTCGGGGTCGGGGAAGCGGAGGCCGGAGGCACCGAGCTCGATGCCGTAGACGAGGTGGACTGCCAGGAAGACGAGGGCGGCATAGATGCTGGACGCCGCGACGTAAAACCGAAGGGATCGCGGCAATCGACCCAATCCTGTTACGTCAACCTCGAGCGGAATCGTACTGGTTGGTGGGTACACTGGGGAGACACCCGACGCGAGGAGGGACACGTGCCGACAACGAACTACGTACCGATGGTGATCGAGCAGTCCGGTCGGGGCGAGCGCGCGTACGACATCTTCTCGCGGCTGCTCAAGGAACGGATCATCTTCATCGGCGACCAGGTCGAAGACACGATGGCGAACCTCATCATTGCCCAGCTCTTGTTCCTCGAATCCGAGGACCCCGAGCGCGATATCTACCTGTACATCAACTCACCGGGAGGCGTCGTGACGGCGGGCCTCGCGATCTACGACACCATGCAGTACCTGAAGGCGCCGGTGTCGACGATCTGCGTCGGCATGGCCGCCTCGATGGGCGCCGTGCTCCTCGCGGCGGGCTCGAAGGGCAAGCGTTACGCGCTCCCGAACTCGCGGATCATGATCCACCAGGGCTCCGGCGGGTTCCGCGGCAACACGCCCGATGTGCTCATCCAGGTCAAGGAGCTCGAGACCCTCGTCGACAAGCTGATGAAGATCATCGCGCACCACTCCGGCCAGGATCCGGACAAGGTCCGCCGCGACGCCGAGCGCGATCGTTTCATGAGCGCCGACGAGGCGAAGGCCTACGGGCTCATCGACGACATCTTCGTCGGCAAGGAGTCGCTGATCTCGATCGCCAAGGCGGCGGAAGAGAAGGATCGCGTGCCGGCGGGGTCGCGCTGATGACGACGACCGCAAAGGGCGGGAAGCCTTACCGCTGCTCCTTCTGCGGCAAGAGTCAGGACCAGGTGCGCAAGCTCATCGCGGGCCAGGGCGTCTACATCTGCGACGAGTGCATCACCCTCTGCCGCGAGATCGTGGACGAGGAGTTCATGGAAGCGCCGAAGGCGCGGACGCTCGGCCAGAAGATCCCCAGCCCGCGGCGCATCAACGAGATCCTCGATCAGTACGTCATCGGACAGGACCAAGCCAAGCGCGTCCTCTCCGTCGCCGTCTACAACCACTACAAGCGCGTCTCCGCCGGGCACCGCGTCGACGATGTCGAGCTGGGCAAGTCGAACGTCCTGCTCATCGGTCCGACCGGTTGCGGCAAGACGCTCCTCGCGCAGACGCTCGCGCGGATCCTCGATGTGCCGTTCTCGATCGCGGACGCCACCAGCCTCACCGAGGCGGGGTACGTCGGCGAGGATGTCGAGAACATCCTGCTGCGTCTCATCCAGGCGGCCGACTTCGATCTCAACCGCGCGCAGCGCGGGATCATCTACATCGACGAGATCGACAAGATCGCGCGGAAGGGCGACAACCCGTCGATCACACGCGACGTGTCCGGCGAGGGCGTCCAGCAGGCGCTGCTGAAGATCCTCGAGGGCACGGTCGCGAACGTCCCGCCGCAGGGCGGGCGCAAGCATCCGCACCAGGACTTCATCCAGATCGACACGACGAACATCCTCTTCATCTGCGGCGGCGCGTTCGAGGGTCTCGAGAAGATCGTCGAGGCGCGTGTCGGCAAGAAGACGATGGGCTTCGGCGCGACGCTCCGCGACAACACCAAGGAGACGAGCGCCGTCCTCCAGCAGGTCATGCCCGACGACCTCCTGAAGTACGGCCTCATCCCCGAGTTCGTCGGTCGTCTGCCGGTCACCGTGCCGCTCATGGCGCTCGACGAGACGGATCTCATGCGCATCCTCACCGAGCCGAAGAACGCCATCGTCAAGCAGTACCAGAAGTTCCTGGCGCTCGATAAGGTCGAGCTCCAGCTCACCGACGACGCGCTGCGGGCCGCCGCGTCCGGCGCCGCGAAGCGGAAGACCGGCGCGCGCGGACTGCGGACGATCATCGAGGAGGTCCTGCTCGACGTCATGTACGAGATCCCGTCGCGCAACGACGTGCGCCGGGTCGTCGTGACGCCCGAAGCGATCGACGGCCGTGCGAAGCCGCTGCTCCTCAGCAAGAACGAACAGCTCGTGCTCGAAGGGGACGAGGCGACCGCCTAGGCCTTGCCGAAGCTCTTCTACGCGTCGCCGCGCGATCTGCCGCTGTTCGACCGCTCGCCGGGTGCGAAGGGCCGCGTGCTGCAGACCGACAACGCCACGCTCATCGTGTTCGATCTCGATCCGAAGACCGTCGTCGAGACGCATAAACACGACGTCGAGCAGTTCGGCGTCGTGGTGAAGGGCTCGCTCGCCATGGCGATCGCCGGCGAGCAGCGCATCCTCACACCCGGGGACACCTATCGCATCCCGGCCGGAGCGGCGCATGGGGCGCGCGTCTTCGAAGAGGCGACGCAGGTGATCGACATCTACGTGCCGCCGCGTCGCGATCTCGGGCAGAGCTGACCCGGCGCGCGAGCCGCGTTCTTTCGTAGACTCGACCTCCCGTGTCCGAGAAGTCCATCGTCCAGCTCTTCGACCTCGCCGATAAGGTCGCCGTCGTGACGGGCGCCGGTGGCGGCATCGGTCTCGGTATCGCGCGCCGGCTCGCCGAGGCGGGGGCGGCCGTCGTGCTGAACGATCTCGATGAAGGACGCGCGAAAGCGTCGGCCGGTCGACTGCGCGGCCGCGGCTACAGCTCGCTCGAGGCCGTCGCGTCCGACGTGTCGACACCCGAAGGCGCCAAGGCCGCGATCGACCGCGCGGTCTCACGGTTCGGGCGGCTCGACATCCTGGTCAACAACGCCGGCATCTACCCGACCTCACCGTTCCTCGAGCATCCGGTGGAGCTCTGGGACCAGATCGTCGACGTGAACCTGCGCGGCCCGTTCCTGTGCTCGCAGGCCGCCGCGCGGCAGTTCGAGAAGCAGGGCAAAGGCGACGCGATCCTCAACATCGCGAGCGTCGTCGGCATCGTCGGCGCGGGTCCCTCGGCGATCGCGTACAGCGCGTCGAAGGGCGGACTCATCGCGCTGACGAAGACGCTCGCGCGCGCCGTCGGTCCGTACGGCGCGCGCGCGAACGCCATCGCACCCGCGGCGATCGAGACCGAGTCCGCGCGCGGGATGCTGGACCGCGCATCGGTGGCGCGACAGCCGGTCGGACGCCTGGGGACGCCGGACGACGTGGCGCTCGCCGCGCTCTATCTGGTCGCGTCCGCATCTGATTACGTCACCGGGGAAGTGCTCGTGGTCGATGGGGGATATCTGCTCGTCCAGGCCTGACCGTGAACTGATACAGCGCCTGTGAGTGGCCTTCCTATCCTCGCGCAACGGCCAAACGCTTCCTGCCGAATGACCCTCTTCTTGTCGGCCGCCTCCTCGCGGCGGCCGGTGCGCTCGCCTGGGTCGCGATCGGCGGCCCGAGCGTGCTGCCGTTCGTGCTCGCTGCGCTCGCGTTCCTCCTCATCACCGCCGCGCTGATCTGGCGCGACGACGTCCGTCGCGGCGCCGCGATCCCGCTCTCCGCGGTGCCGGTGTACGTCGTGTTCGGGGACCTCGCCGCCGCCGGCGTGTGGATGGTCGCGAGCGCGCCGAACCCGGGGAGCGCCGCCTTCGTCGTCGTCCTCGGTCTCGGCACGTTCGCGATGTTCCGTCTCGGTCGCGCCGGCGTCGTGCTCACGGGCGCGGTCTATGTCGTCGCGCGCGTCGCGCAGGAGCTGGTCCGCTTCTCCCTGAGCGCGCCGACGCCCGTCGCGCAGCTCCTCGGCGAGGTCATCGTGGTCGGGCTGGTCCTCGTCATCCTGAGCGCGACCGTCGGCCACTACCGCGCCGAGCAGCTACGGGGCGTGCGTGCGCTCCGCCTGGCGCGCAGCCTCGAGCGGATCGCGAGCGAGCTCGGCGACGCCACGGAGCCCGAGCGGCTCTTCACGACCATCGCCGCGAGCGCGCTCGTCCTCGTCGACGCCGAACACTCGACGATCAACCGGCGGCGCGGAAACGAGTTCCGCATCGAGGCCGGTGCGGGCACCGGCGAGCGCGTCGTCGGCACGCACGCACCGCAGGCGCATGGCATCGTGGGCGCGGTCCTCGCGAGTCGCGCGACGGTCGCGTGGGACGACTACCTCGCCGTCCCGACCGGTCTGGCCGAGCTCCGGGCGATCGGCGTCCGGTCAATCGTCTGCGTGCCGATCATCCTCCAGGGCGAGATCGTCGCGACCTTCGCGGTCGGGCGTCTTGCGGTGCGGCCGTTCGACGCCGAGGATCGCCGCGCGCTGGAAGGTCTCGCCGGGCACGCGGCGGTCGCGTTGCGTAACGCGCGCCTGCTCGATCAGTCCCGTCGTCTCGAGTCGCTCTCGCGTGAGGTCGCGACCCAGACCGGGTCCGTCGACGAGGTCATGCGTCGTGTCGCGAGCGAGATCTCGGCCGCGTACGACGCGGGCGTCGTGACCGTGTCACGCGTGCGCGCCGCGATGACCTACCCCGTCGCGCATATCGGCGTCGCGGACGAGGACGTGCCGCCGAAGAAGTTCTCCCCGCCGGGCCCGCTGAGCCGCGAGGCGATCGCGAAGCGCGAGATCGTGGTGGTGCGCGACTACACGCTGGAGATGGCCAACGATTCCCCGCGGGCCGCCCGCCTCGGCCAGAACATCGGTCTCCATGCGGCGATGTGCGCGCCGGTCATCGTCGACGGCGACGTCGCCGGCACGCTCACCGTCGGAACGACCGATCCGTATCGCTCGTTCGACGCCGTCGATCGTCAGGGGCTCGCCGCCTTCGCGCAGGTGACGGCGGCGGCGCTGCGGTCCACGCAGGCGCGCGAGGAGCGCGAGCGCCGGATCCATCGGCTCTCGGCGCTCAACGTCCTCGCCTGGCAGCTCGCGTCGGTGCACGAGCCATACGAGATCGCGCGGCTCTCGTTCGATGCGGCGAAGGGCCTCGCGCCACGCGACGCGTTCTACGTCGCGCGTTACGACCCGGAGAAGCAGGAGTTCGACGTCGTGCTGCAGGCGGACGGGGACGATGTCTGGCGCGGCGAGCGCTATCCGCTCGGCACCGGTCCAATGAGCCAGGTCGCGCTCTCGGGCGAGCACCGCGTCTCGAGCGGCGCTCCCGACCGCGCCGCCGTACACGTCCCGTTGAAGAACCGCGGGCGACTCGTCGGCGTGCTCGGCGCTGAGTCGAGGAGCGCGGAGACCTTCGACGACGAGGATCTCGTCGTGCTTCAGTCGCTCGCCAACCTCGTCGCGACCGCGTTCGAGAACGCCGATCACATGAGACAGATGCGCGAGCTCTACCTCGCATCGGTGAAGGCGCTCGCGGCGGCGGTCGACGCGCGGGACCCGTACACCCGCAGCCACTCCGCGCGCGTCGCCGCGCTCTCGCGCAGTGTGGCCGAGGAGATGCGCCTCGGTCCCGACCAGCTCCGCCGCGTGCAGCTCGGCGCCTTGCTGCACGACATCGGCAAGATCGGCATCCCTGACGCGATCCTGAACAAGCCCGGCCCGTTGACCGAGGACGAGTGGGTCCTCATGCGCACACATCCCGCGGTCGGCGCATCGATCCTCGCCGCCGTCGAGCCGCTGAAGGACCTCGTCACGATCGTGCGCACGCATCACGAGCGGTACGACGGCAACGGCTACCCCGACCGTCTCGCTGGTGACGACATCCCGATCGAGGCGCACATCGTGGCGGCCGCCGACGCCTTCGAGGTCATCGTCAGCCGGCGCGCGTACAAGCAGGCGCAGACGGTCGACTTCGCGTGCGCGGAGCTGAGGCGCTGCCGCGGCACGCAGTTCCATCCCGACGTCGTCGACGCCTTCGTCCGCGTCATCGAGCGCGACGCCGAGCACGGCTTCGTTCGTCGCGTCGCGGCGATCGAGGAGGAGGAGATCGAGAACGTTCCCGGCCCGGGTGGCGTTCTGGAGCAGTTCGCCGCGACCGCGCATGCCCACGGCCGCCAGCTCGCGATCCTGCAGCGGCTCGCGTCGGAGATCAGCGCGGTGCTCGACATCGATGAGCTCGCCGGCCGCCTCCTGCGCATCGTCTGCGATGCGATGGGATACGAGAACGGTTTCCTGCTGACGCTCGACGACAAGCACACCGGCCTGATCGTCCGCGCCGCGGTCGGCCCGTCCGAGCCCTACACCGGTCAGTTTCTCCCGGCGGGGACCGGCATCTCGTGGTGGGTCGTCGAGCACGGCACGCCGCAACATGTCATCGACGCCCAGAAGGACGAGCGCTATTACGGGCCGCCTGAGATCAACACCGCCCTCGTCGTGCCGCTGCAGCTCGGCGAGGAGCGCGTCGGAGTACTCGGCATCGAGAGCCCGCGCCAGCAGGCCTTCGGTCGCGAGGACGAGGAGCTGCTCACCGCGGTGTCGCATCAGGTCGCGGCCGCGCTGCGTGTCGCGAAGCTGCACCAGATCGCGAAGCACGCGGCCGCCACCGATCCCCTCACCAATCTCCCGAACCGACGCACGTTCTTCGAGCGGCTGCGCGACGAGCTCGCGAAGCGGCCGAACGTCCCGGTGAGCGTCGCGGTCATCGACGTGAACGGGCTGAAGCGCCGCAACGACGAGCACGGGCATGCCGCCGGCGACGAGGCCCTCGTGCGCATCGGCGAGCTCCTTACGCAGGGCGTGCGCGACGGTGACCTCGTCGCGCGGATCGGCGGCGACGAGTTCGCGATCGTGTGCCCCGGCGCGACGCAGCTCGTGGCCGAGCGCGTCATGCGCCGCCTGGCCGAGTCGATCTCCGCCGGCACGGTCGCGGGTGGGCGGGGCCTGCCGACGATCGCGTGGGGCGTCGCCGACGCGGTGACGCGCGCGCTCACCGTCGACGAGCTCGTCGATGCCGCGGACCGCGCGATGTACAGGCAGAAGCAGCGCACTCGCGCTCGCGCCACGACGGCCTGACGCGGTAGGGCCCGCACGCGGCCGTACAATGACCTCGTAGCCGGTCACGACCGGGAAAAGGCCTGACACCAAGCAGGAAAGTCGCCCGCGAGCCGGAGCGCTGACCCCGTTAGAGGTCCAACGAGGCGCGTCATCGTGGCGCGCGAAGCCTGGGTGGTACGACGGCGCTGTTCGTCCCGGGACGAGCAGCGCTTTTTGTTTGCCCAAAACGTAGAAGGAGGCGACCGATGGCAGAGACACCGCCCGCCGCAGTGCTCGACTTCAGCGAAAAGAACTTCCGGCCGTCGGTCGTCGAGACCGAGCTCTACGACTGGTGGGAGCGCTCGGGCTTCTTCACGCCTCCGGCGACACCGTCACCGGACGAGAAGAGGTTCACGATGATGCTGCCGTTGCCGAACGTGACCGGTGACCTCCACATGGGTCATGCGCTCGGGTTCGGCGGGTACGAAGACCTCATGGCGCGCTGGCACCGCATGAAGGGCGAGGCCACGCTCTACCTCCCCGGCTCCGACCACGCCGGCATCATCGCGCAGATCGTGGTGGAGAAGGAGCTCGCGAAAGAGGCCGACAAGCGCGCGCTCACGCGCGAGCAGTTCCTCGACGAGATGTGGAAGTGGATGCGCCACTACCAGCCGCGCATCTACAAGCAGCTGCGCCAGCTCGGCTGCAGTCTCGACTGGAGCCGGGTCCACTTCACGATGGATCCGGACATGCAGAAGCGCGTGCGCACGCACTTCATCCGCCTGTTCAAGAAGGGTCACCTGTACCGGGCGGATCGCATCGTCCACTGGTGCCTCACCGATCAGACGACGTACTCGGATCTCGAGTCGATCCACATCACGCGCACCGACGAGCTCTATTACGTGCGCTACCCGTGGGCCGAGCCGATGCCGAAGGGCACGCCTGACGTGATCGTCGCGACCACACGTCCCGAGACGATCGTGGCCGACACCGCCGTGGCCGTGCATCCCGACGACGACCGCTGGAAGGCGCTCGTGGGCAAGGAGGTGCTCGTGCCGCTCGTGGAACGACGCGTGAAGATCATCGCGGACGAGGCCGTGGACCCGGCGTTCGGCACCGGCGCGCTCAAGGTGACGCCGGGCCACGACGCGACGGACTTCGAGATCGGCCAGCGGCACGGCCTCGCGGTCATCAGCGCCATCGACAAGACCGGCACGATGACGCCGCAGGCCGGCATCCTCGCGGGCGCGCACCGCGACGCCGCGCGCAAGAAGGCCATCGAGGTCCTGAAGCAGAAGGGCCTCCTCGTGCGGACCGAACCGATCACCCACGCGGTGGGCGTCCACGATCGCTGCGAGACCGTGGACGAGCCGCTCGTCATGAAGCAGTGGTGGGTGCGCATGGCGCCGCTCGCCGCGCCGGCGATCGAGGCGGTGCGGAGCGGCCGCATCCAGATCGTCCCGAAATACCAGGAGAAGATCTACTTCGAGTGGATGGATAACATCCGCGACTGGGCCGTGTCCCGTCAGATCTGGTGGGGGCACTCCATCCCGGCGTGGTACTGCCAGGACTGCAGCGCGATCGTCGTGCCCGACGAGGACGGCCCTGACCCGACGCGCTGCCCTCAGTGTCGCAGCGACGATCTGAAGCAGGACGGCGATGTGCTCGACACGTGGTTCTCGTCTGCGCTCTGGCCGCACTCCACGCTGGGCTGGCCCGAGAAGACGAAGGACCTCGCGCGCTTCTATCCCGGCGAGATGCTCGAGACGGGCTACGACATCCTGTTCTTCTGGGTGGCCCGCATGATCATGATGGGCATCGAGAACATGGGGGAGATCCCGTTCACGTCGGTGTACCTCCACGGTCTCGTCCGCACCCAGGGCCGGAAGATGTCGAAGTCGAAGGGCAACGTCGTGAGCCCCCTCGGCGTCATCGAGGAGCACGGTGCCGACACGCTGCGCTTCGCGCTGGTGAACGGCGTCTCCGCGGGCGCGGACAGCCAGCTCTCCGATGGGAAGGTCCAGAACGCGAAGGAGTTCGCGAACAAGCTCTGGAACATCGGCCGCTACGTGCTGCGGACGCTCGAGGCGCACCCGCAGACCGGGTGGGCCGCGGATCGCTCGCCGTGGAACGAGCCCGCGCTCGGCCCGGCCGAGCGCTGGATCCTGTCACGCACCGAGGCCGTGGTCACCGACCTCACGCGCCTCCTCTAGACGTATCACTTCGGCCAGTACACGACCGCGCTGCAGCAGTTCGTCTGGGGCGAGTTCGCGGACACGTACATCGAGCTCTCCAAGCAAAGCCTGCGCGACGCGTCGCGCGCCGACGCCGCAGCGCGCACGCTCGCGTACGTGCTCGATCGCATCCTGCGTCTCGGGCATCCGACCATGCCCTTCATCACCGACACGCTCGCGCTCCAGCTCTGGCGCGCCATGCCAACGTCCGACCGCGCACCCTCCCTGGTCATCGCGAAGTGGCCTGAGGCCGAGCAGCGCGACGAGTCGCTCGAGGACCGCTTCGCCGCGCTCATCGACGTCGTGCGTGCGATCCGCAACCTGCGCCAGACGAACGGCATCCGCCAGGGGCAGCAGGCGACGGCGATGCTGGGCGGCGACGTCTCAGCAATTCGCGAGTTCGCCGACGATATCGCGCATCTCACGCAGAGCGACGTGACGTTCGCGTCCGGCAGCGGCCCCGCGACGGTCGTGCGCGCGGTCGAGGTGCGCCTCGCGACGGCGCACGATCCGGCCGAGCACCGCGCCCGTCTCGAGAAGGAGCTCGCCGAGGCGCGCGATCTCCTCCAGCGCACGCGCGAGCTGCTCGCACGCCCGGGCTTCGCGGAGAAGGCGCCGCCCTCAGTCGTGGCGAACGAGAAGGCGAAGCTCTCCGAGCGCGAGGAACGCGTACGTCTACTCGAAGAGGAGCTCCGTCGCTGAGCTAGTGCGTCCGGTCTGGCGCGACGCGCGGTTCGACCGGCTGTGGGCCGGCGCCGTCATCTCCGCGATCGGATCGTCCGTGACGACGCTGGCGCTCCCGCTCACCGCCGTGCAGCTCCTCGCCGCCACACCGGCGCAGATGGGCGTCCTCGGCGCCTCGGACACGGCGGCGTTCCTCGTCTTCGGCCTCGCTGCCGGAGTCGCGGCCGACCGCATGCGGCGGAGAACGATCCTCCTCTTCACGAGCCTCGCGTCGTCGGCGGTCGTCTTGCTGGTGCCGCTCGCGCAGCTTGCCGGCGTCCTCCGCATCGAGATGCTCTACGTCGTCGCCTTTGTCGCCGGCAGCCTGCTGCTCATCGACCAGGTCGCGTTCCAGGCGATCCTGCCGCGCCTGGTCGGACGCGACCGCGTGCTCGAGACCGTGACGCTCGTGCGCTCGGGCGATGCGGTCACGGGGATCATCGGCCCCAGCCTGGGAGGGCTGCTCGTGCAGCTCCTCACCGCGCCGATCGCGATCGTCGTCGACGCGGCCTCGTTCGTGGTCCAGGCCGCGCTCACGTTCACCGTCCGCGTCGACGAGCCGCCTGCGCCGGCGCGGGCGGCCGGCGGCGGCATCCGGCGCGATGTGGTCGAGGGCCTTCGCTATGTCTTCTCCGAGCCGTCGCTGCGCGGGCTCGCTCTCGGCGGCGCGACGCACAACTTCTTCAGCAACGGCGCGATCGTCGCGCTGTACGTCCTCTACGCGACGCAGGTGCTCGGGCTCGCGCCGGTGGAGATCGGCATCGCGTTCGCGGCCGGTGGGCCGAGCGCGATCATCGGCTCCGCCGTCGCCGGCCGCTACGGACGGCGCTTCGGTATGCGCGGCACGCTCGCGCAGACGCAGGTGCTCACGGGGCTTGCCCGCGTCTTCGTGCCGCTCGCGGCGTTCTCACCGTCACCGCTCGCCGCGCTCGTCGTCGGCGAGTTCGTGCTTGGCATCGCCCGCTCGATCGCGAACGTGAACCAGCTCTCGATGCGTCTCGCGCTCACGCCCGACCATCTGCAGGGCCGCATGACGGCCAGCATCCGTTTCCTCATGTGGTCGGTCGTCCCGTTCGGCGCGCTCGCCGGCGGCGTCGCGGCGCAGCGCTTCGGGCTCGTGCCGACCCTCGTCGTCGCGGTGGTCGGCACGTTCCTGTCGGCGGCCGGCTACCTGCTCATCCCGCGCGAGACGACCGCGTCCTAGCCGCGATCGACGAGAAGCCGCCCCTCGCGAAAGACGTTGCGGATGCGCTCCGCGTCGCGTAGCACCGTGATGTCCTTCAACGGGTCGCCGTCCACGACGATGACGTCGGCCCACTTGCCCGCCTCGAGCGTCCCGGTCCGGTCGGCGAGGCCCACCGCCTCGGCCGCGTCGCGCGTCGCCGCGACGAGCGCCTCCATCGCCGTGAAGCCGCCCTCCGCGCAGAGCAGCTCGAGCTCCCAGGCGTGCAGCCCGAAGGGCAACACGTTCGATGAGTCCGTGCCGCACAGGATGCGCACGCCGGCGGTCTTCGCGACGCGGACCGCGCGCAGGCGCGATTCATGGAGCGCGTCCGCCTTCGCGAGCGACTCGGCCGACACGCCGCGCTCCTTGCCGCGCGTCCGGATCTGCTCGTGGATGGCGAGCGTCGCGACGAGGCGCGTCCCGCTCTTCGCCATCCGCTCCGCGAGGCGCTCGTCGAGCTGCGAGCCGTGTTCGACTGAGTCGACGCCTGCGTCGAGCGCCTGTGCGATGCCGGACTTCGTGTGGGCGTGCGCCGCGACGCGCATCCCGAGGGCGTGCGCCTCGTCGACGATGGTGCGGGTCTCTTCGTCCGTGTAGTTGCGCCACTCGCTCTTGTCGCCCATCGACAGCACCCCGCCGCTCGTGCAGATCTTGATGAGATCGGCGCCGTCGCGGGCGTGCCGCCGCACCGCGGTGCGACACGCGTCGACGCCGTCGGCGACCGGGAATGGCCGCTTGTCGCTCGCCGGCGGCGCGAAGAGGTCGCCGTGCCCGCCGGTCATGCCGACGAAGCCCGCCGAGACGACCCGTGCGCCCTCGAGGACGAACGCGTCGCTGGCGTGCTTGAGCGCGATCTCCGGCCGCGCGCCGGCCATGTCGCGGACTGTGGTGAAGCCGGCGAGGAGCGCTTTGCGCGCGTTCGCGGCGCCGTGGAGAAGCTGTTCTTCGTCGAACGTCGTGAGGCTCCAGTGCGGCGGCGCGTTGCCCGTGCCGGCGTACGAGCACAGATGCACGTGCGCGTCGATGAGACCCGGGAGGATCGTCCGCCCGCGCACATCGACGCTCGTCGCGCCGGCGGGCGCCGGGCCGCCGATCGCGGTGATGCGATCGCCGTCGATCACTGTCCCGCCGGTCAGCGCGAGCACGGCAGGAGCGTAAAAGGAAGAGGCCCCCGTTGCCGGGGGCCTCTCGCATTCGCGATGTCAGCGACGGACGGCTACTGCGCGTCCTTCAGGATCTGGTTCGCCTTGGTGCCGGCGTCCTTGATCGCCTGCTCCGGCGTGGCCTTGCCGGTCATGACCGAGACGTACATGTTCGTGATGACGTCGCGGATGTCCTGCTGGCCGCGCACGTTCGGCTCGGGGATCGAGTTGCCGATCGCGTCGTAGGACTGCTTGCCCTGCGGGTCCTTGGTGGACCAGTAGGTCTTGAGGGCCTCGTTGTTCGCCGCGGACTTGCGCACGGGCATGTAGTACGACTTGGTCGCCCAGTCGGCGGTGTTGTCCTGCTCGCTGAACCATTTGATGAAGAGCCAGGACGCGAGCTGCTTCTGGGGCGTGCTCTTGAACACGGCGATGTTCGCGCCGAACATGACGGTCTTGTTGCCGGGGGGCGGCGCGACCTGCCAGTTCACCGGCGTCTTCATGGCCGCCGCGATGAACGGACGGCTCGAGGTCGACGCGAAGGTGAAGGCGAGCTTGCTCGCCGCGAAGTCGTTCTGCCAGTCGAAGTTGGTCGGCGTGTACGCGTAGCCACCGTCGTACAGACGCTTCAGCATCTGCAGGACCGCGAGGCCTTCCTTGCCGTCCCACGCCACGGTCTTCTGGTCGTCGCTCATGAGCTTGCCGCCCATGGACAGGACCATCGCGTTGAAGTACGACGCGTCGGTCGTGCCGGCGTAGCCGTACTGCGTGGTCTTGCCGTTCGCGTCCTTCTTGGTCGTCGCCTGTACCGCCTTCTCCCAGTCGGCCCACGTCGTGGGCGCGGCGGAGATGCCGGCGGCCTTGAGGACGTCAAGGTTCGTGTACATGAGCGCGAGCGACTTGGTGAAGGGGAACGACAGGAGCTTGTTGCCGTACTGCGCGAAGCGGTTCGTGTCGAAGTACGGCTTGTAGATGTCGTCCTTGCTCGCCTGATCGAGGCCGTTCTTCTTGCTGTTGACGTAGGGGTCGAGGTCGATGACGACGTCGGCCTTCGTGTAGTCGGCGACGAAGCTCTCGTACGCGTGCGCCATGTCCGGGAGCGCCCCGGCCTGGATCGCGCCGAGCGTCTTCTGATAGAGCTGCGTGTAGTTGCCCTGCACGACCGGCGTCACGGTGATGCCCTTGCCGTTCGTGTCATTGAACTTCTTGACCGCCGCCTCGAGCGCGCCCTTCTGCGGGTCGCTCGTCAGCGCGTGCCACAGCGTGAGGGAGACCGGGCCGGTGATGTCGAGGTCGGCCTCGGTCGTCGCTGCCGGTGTCGGCGACGCCGCCGGCGTGGACCCGCCGCAGGCCGCGATGAGCATCGCGATGGCTACGAGTACGCCTAGTTTCCGCATCCGCTTCGTTCCTCCTCCAACCCCTCTACACGACTCTGCGTCGGGCAGATGTGCGCCAAGTGATGTACGCGTGAGAACTAACCGCGGATGCCGGTCCTCGCGACTCCCTGCACCAGATAGCGCTGCCCGACGAGATAGAGCAGGACGATCGGTGCCACGACGAACGACGCCGCAGCCATGAGCAGATGGTATTGCGACCGGGACGTGTCGCGGAAGGCGTTGAGACCGACCTGGATCGGCTGGATGTCCGGCCGGCTGGTCATGATCAGCGGCCACTGGAACGCGTTCCAGCTTCCGTAGAAGGAGATGATCGCGACCGTAACGAGCGCCGGGACCGAAATCGGGAGCACGACCGACCAGAGGAAACGCAGATGTCCCGCGCCGTCGATCACCGCCGCGTCGCGCAGCTCCTTGGGTACCGAGAGGAACTGCTGACGCAACAGGAAGATCGAGAACGCCGTCGCGAGGAAGGGCAGCATCTGCACGAGGTACCCCTCGACGAGGTGCGTGGGGTCATTCGGATGGAAGATGCGCGTCATGAGCACGAAGTTCGGGATGAGCGTCGCCTCCGACGGCATCATGTAGGTCGCGAGCAGCACCGTGAACAGCACGGCCTTGCCCTTGAACGTCATCTGCGCGAACGCATACGCGGCGAGCACCGCCGTCACGAGCTCCCCGAGCATGTTGACAACCG
>DASQIF010000030.1:0-2004 GCA_035631715.1 Candidatus Acidiferrales bacterium | reverse complement strand
GCGACGCGATCACCGACGAGTCGTGGATGCCCGGTGGTCGCCTTGTCGGCTACACCATCACCACCACGCAGCCCGGTTCGTCGCCGCGACAGCGCGCGGTGGTGCGGGACGCGGACACCGGCGACGTGGTCCTCGAGCAGGACGGCCGCTTCGCGGGATGGTCGCCCGATGGCGCGTGGACCTATCTCGCGAAGAGCGACGGCCTCTACGCGCGCCGTCTGGCCGGCGGCGAGGCGGTCCGCTTCTCGTCGCTCGGCGTGTTCGTCTCCACCACCAAGCCCTAGACGAAGACGTCGCGCGCGTCGCGCGCGAACCGCTCGAGCGTCGCGACGTGCTGCGCGAGCGACGTGTGGCCCATGCCCATGGTGTTCACCTCGAGGTGCGTGCAGCGCAGGTCGTCGCGGAACGCGTACGCCATGCGCACCCACTCGTCGGGGCCGCCGGGTGCGCGCCCAAGGCTGATGCGGCCCTCGATCGGGAACGTCGCGGGATCGCGACCGTTGTCGCGTAGGTAGCCGCGGAAGCGTTCGAAGGTCGCGCGGCCGCTCTCGTTCGGCGCGTGCTGCGCGAACCACCCGTCGGCGATGCGCGCGATGCGCCGGAGGGCATCCTCGGCGCTGCCGCCCATCCAGACCGGGATGGGCCGCTGCACCGGGAGCGGATTGATGCCCGCGCGGTCGACGCGATGCCAGCGTCCGGTGTGATCGACGATCGGCTCGGTCCAGAGGCGGCGCATGAGCGCGATCTGCTCTTCGATGCGGCGGTTCTTGTTCGTGAAGCTCATGCCGAGCGCCTCGAACTCGATCTCGTTCCAGCCGAGGCCGACGCCGAGGCGCGTGCGACCGCCGGTGAGGATGTCGACCTCCGCGGCTTGCTTCGCGACGAGCGCGGTCTGGCGCTGCGGCAGCACGATGACCGCGGGCGCGAGCTCGAGCCGCGTCTGTGCCGCGAGCCAGCCGAAGAACACGAACGGCTCGTGGAACAGAGAGCTCGCGTCGTACGGTCCCTTCCATTCGGGACGGGACGCGCGGTCGGCGCCGAGCACGTGGTCGTACGCCACGAGGTGCACGTACCCCAGCTGCTCGACGGCCCGCACGTATTCGCGGATCGCGCCGACATCCGTGCCGCTCTCAGTCTGCGGGAACACGACGCCGACACGCATGTCCCGAGTATCCTCGGCAGCGTATGCGTCCGCTCGCGCGTCGCATGGGGCGGCTCGGCACCGAGACGGCGTTCGAGGTGCTGGCGCGTGCGCGCGCGCTCGAAGCGCAGGGCCGCCACATCGTGCACCTCGAGATCGGCGAGCCCGACTTCGACACGCCGAAGTCGATCACCGCCGCCGGCGTCGCGGCGATCGAGCGCGGCGAGACGCATTACACGCCGTCGGCCGGCATCCTCGAGCTGCGCGAGGCGATCGCGCGCTATCTCGTGCGCACGCGGTCCCTCGACTACGACGCCTCGCAGATCATCGTCGCGCCGGGCGCGAAGCCGATCATGTTCTACGCGATCCTCGCGCTGTGCGAAGGCGGTGACGAGGCCATCTACCCCGACCCCGGCTTCCCCATCTACTCGTCGATGATCAATTTCGCCGGCGCTACGCCGGTGCCGCTCCCGCTGCGCGAGGAGCACGACTTCGTGCCCGATCTCGACGAGTTGCGGCGTCTCGTGACGCCGAAGACGAAGCTCATCATCCTCAACAGCCCGCACAACCCGACCGGCGGCGCGCTCTCGGCGGAGGCCGTACGCGAGATCGCGCGCATCGCGCGGGATCACGACATCTGGGTGCTGTCGGACGAGATCTACGCCGACCTGCTCTACGACGGAAAGCACCACCCCATCGGACGCGAGGACGGCATGCTCGAGCGGACCATCGTGCTCGATGGCTTCAGCAAGACGTTCGCGATGACCGGCTGGCGCCTCGGCTACGGCGCGTTCCCGAAGCCGCTGGTGGAACCGGTCGCGAAGCTCGTCACGAACTCCGTCTCGTGCACCGCCACCTTCACG
>DASQIF010000029.1:0-10002 GCA_035631715.1 Candidatus Acidiferrales bacterium | reverse complement strand
CGGCCGGCCGAAGCCGCCGCGCGGCGGCGTCCGCACGGCGTCCGCGGCGGCGACGAGGTTGCTGTCGAACTGCGTCGTGAGCTGCGTCTGCACGACGAAGTACATGAGCGCCGCGGCGCCGATCGCGGCGATGGCGACCGCGCCCGCCGCGAGCAGCGCGACGCGCAGTGAGAAGGTCATGTCAGGCGTTCTCCCGCATCACGTAGCCGACGCCGCGCACGGTGTGGATGAGACGCGGCTCGCCGTCCTGCTCGAGCTTGCGGCGCAGGTAGCCGATGTACACGTCGAGCGAGTTCGACTCCGGGCCGAAGTCGTAGCCCCACACCTTCTCGAAGATCACGGTGCGTGACAGCACCCGGCGGGCGTTCGACATCAGCAGCTCGAGGAGCTGGTACTCCGTGCGCGACAGGGTGATCGCGCGCGAGCCGCGGTGCGCGATCATCGCGTCGCGGTCGAGCTCGACGTCGGCGAACTGGAGGAGGCCGCGCTGCTGGCCCGTCTGGGGCGCGCGTCGCTCGAAGGCGCGCAGGCGGGCGAGCAGCTCGTCGAGCGCGAACGGCTTGACCACGTAGTCGTCGGCGCCGGCGTCCAGGCCTTCGACGCGCTCGGTCACCGCGGCGCGCGCCGTGAGCATGAGGATCGGCACCTCGTTCCCGGCGGCGCGCAGGCGGCGGCAGACCTCGAGGCCGTCGAGGCCGGGTAGGCCGCGGTCGAGGACGATCGCGTCGTAGGGGTTGGCCGTCGCGCGCTCGAGCGCCTTGTCGCCAGCTGTCGCCAGCTCGACGTCGTGTCCCGCGCCTCGCAGCGCTCGCTCCACGGCGCCCCGTACGGAGGGATCGTCCTCCACCAGGAGGACATGCACGCAGGCGAGTCTAGAAAGCGACCGCGAGCGACCGATAAGAAGGAGGTAAGAAGGGCCGCGTAAGCCTCGCTTCTTAAGGCTGTTTCATGACCGAGGCCTTCCGAAGTCGTTTCCTTTGGCACAGAACCTCGAAAGGAAACGAACGACGTGAAGCACCTCGACAAGGCACTCATTGGCGCAGGCGTGGCGCTGCTGCTCTCGGGCGGCGTCGCCGCAGCGGCGCTCGGGCCGAGCAACGTCGGGAGCATCGTCATGAGCTCGCTCCCCGGCGACGTGACGCTCGCGGCGAACAACCATGGCTTCGGGGGCATGAATTTCATGTCGACCGCGGCGACCTTCATCGGCATCACCGAGGCGCAGCTCCGCACCGAGCTGCAGTCGGGCAAGAGCCTCGCCGATGTCGCGGTCGCGCACGGCAAGACGCGTGACGGCCTCATCGCCGCGCTCGTCCAGGCCTCGACGACCGAGATCAGCACGCTCGTCGATCAAAAGAACCCGTTCCCGGCCCCGCCGGCCGGCCGGCCGGGCTTCGGCTTCCGCGTCGAGGGCAACGAGCTCGCCGCGGCTGCGACCTACCTCGGCATCACCGAGGCGGACCTCCGCACGAAGCTGCAGGGCGGTCAGTCACTCGCGCAGATCGCGGCGGCCACCGCCGGCAAGAGCCGCGACGGTCTGATCCAGGCGCTCGTGGCTGACGCGACGAAGAACATCGACGCGGCGCAGGCCTCGGGCAAGCTCACCGCGGATCAGGCGACGAAGCTGAAGGCCGACCTCACGCAGCACATCACGCAGATGGTCGACTCCACGCGTCCGGCGGGCGGCCCCGGCCCACGCGGCCGTGGCTTCCCGGGCTTCCCGGGCGCACCGCGCCCGAGCGCGAGCCCCAGCACCAACCCGTAGAGCCTCCCTCCCTCCTTCGAGCAGATGCCCCCTTACCCACAGGGGGCATCTGCTCGGCATCCACTACCTCTTCCTTCTCCTGAAGCAGCCCTTCTCGTGGTGATCCAGAATCCCCGTCGCTTCCATGAATGACTCGACGATCGTCGGCCCGACGAAGCGGAAACCGCGCTTCTTCAGATCCTTCGATAACGCGACCGGATCGGTGAAGCCCCAGACGTAGCGATCGAACGAGCCGTGCTCCGCGCGAACCTCGCCATACGCCTTCGCGTTCGCGATCGCGGCCTCGATCTTCGCGCGGTTGCGCACGATGCCCTCGTCGCCCATGAGACGCGCGACGTCGCGCGCGCCGTACTTCGCCACCTTGCGCGGATCGAAGCGATCGAACGCCTTCCGGTACGCGGCGCGCTTGCGCAGGATCGTCTCCCACGAGAGCCCGGCCTGCGCGCCCTCGAGCACGAGGAACTCGAAGAGGCGACGCTCGTCGTGCAGCGGCGTGCCCCACTCCTTGTCGTGATAGGAGAGGAGCGGCTCACGCGTCGCCCAGCCGCAGCGCTTCAGCGTCCGCCCCAGCCGCGCAGGAGCTCCGGCAGTGCCGAGAGCTGGTCCACGATCGCGTCCGGCGTGACGTCGGAGGTGGGGAAGCCGGAGTCGTTGCGGCGCCAGATGCCGCGCATGCCCGCCGCCTTCGCGCCGGACACGTCGTCGATCTGGCGGTCGCCGATCATCACGCACTCAGCGGCGGGCACGTCGAGGCGGCGTGCGATCTCGGCGAACACACTCGCGTGCGGCTTCGAGTGCGGCAGGTCCGACGTGTAGACGAGCTCGTCGAGCAGCCCCGCGAGGCCGTGCGCCGCGAGGTCGGCGTTGTGCCACTCCGCGGCCCACCACGTATTCGAGAGCAGCCCCAGGCGATAGCCGCGCTCGCGCAGGAGCACCAGCGTCTCGCGCGTGTCGGGGAAGACTTTGGACCATCCGGCGACGGCATGCGCGTATGCGTCCATGGCCGCGACGAGCATCTCTTCGCTCGCGTGCACCTCGAGACGCCGGAAGCCCTCGGACACCACCGTGGTCGGCGGGCCGCTCCAGTGCTCCTTGTCGACGCGCTCCCAGTGCGCCTTCTCGGCGGCGCGCATGGCGGCGACGAAGTCGTCGCGCGCGGGGAGGGCGTGCCCGTTCCCGGCGACTCGGTCGTACGCGGCCGACCACTTCGCGGGCGCGCCGCCGTCCCAGTCGGGCCAGTTGATGAGCGTTCCGCCGAGATCGAAGACGACGGCGCGTGGCGGGTTCACGCCAGATCCGTGAGGCGCACGCGTACGCCGGCCACGAGCACCTCGCGCGCGAGCAGCTCGGCGACCCGAGCGATGTCCGGCGCGAGGACCCGATCGCGATCGAGCATCGGCACGTGTTCGCGCACGATGCGGCGCGCCTCTTCGAGCGGGCCGGCCACGGTCGTGCGCAACAGGTCGAGGCCCTGGGCGGCGCAGAGCGCCTCGATCGCCAGCACGTCTCGGGTGTTGCGGACCACGGCTACGAGCTTGTGCGCGGCGTGGGTGCCCATGCTCACGTGATCCTCCATGCCGGCCGACGTCGGGAGCGACTCCACCGACGCGGGGAACGACCGCAGGCGGTTCTCAGTGACGAGCGCCGCGGCCGTGTACTGCGCGACCATGAATCCGGAATTCGTCCCCGCGTTCGCCGTGAGGAACGGCGGCAGACCGCTGGTGTGGCCATTCGTCATGCGGTCGATGCGTGCCTCGCTGATATCCGCGAGCTCGGCCACGGCGATGGTGGCCGTGTCGAGCGCGATCGCGACGGGCTGCCCGTGGAAGTTGCCACCGCTCACGATCCGCCGCTCCTCGGCAAAGACCAGTGGGTTGTCCGTGACCGCGTTGATCTCGGTCTCGAGCACGCGTCGCGTGTAGGCGAGCGCATCGCGCGACGCGCCATGCACCTGCGGCATGCAGCGGACCGAATAGGGGTCCTGCACGCGCGGGTCGTTGGTGCGATGCGACGCCACGTTCGGGCTGCCGGTCATGAGCGCGCGCAGGTTCGCGGCGACGACGACCTGACCCGGATGCGGACGCGCGGCGACGAGCGCCTCGTCCCAGGCGGCGTCGGTCGCGCGCAGCGCCTCGGCCGACAGCGCGCCGATGACGTCGGCGCTCGTCGCGAGGACCTCCGCGTCGTGCAGCGCGAGGCAGCCGATCGCGGTCATGACCTGCGTGCCGTTGATGAGCGCCACACCCTCCTTCGGAGCGAGCTCGATCGGCGAGAGGCCCTTCTTCTTGAGCGCGTCGGCGCCGGGGAGGCGCGCGCCATCGACGGTTGCCTCGCCCTCGCCGACGAGCACGAGGGC
Source organism: Candidatus Acidiferrales bacterium (assembly GCA_035631715.1). Taxonomy (GTDB): domain Bacteria; phylum Chloroflexota; class Limnocylindria; order P2-11E; family P2-11E; genus CF-39. Next base: position 5,884 of record DASQIF010000029.1, on the reverse strand, counting down.
CGCATGCGCGAGCGGCGCGAGATCCCCGGATGCGCCGACGCTTCCGTGCATCGGGATGACCGGATGGACGCCCTCGTTGAGCAGGTCGAGCAGCAGGTGCACCGTGCTCGCTTTCACGCCCGATCGCCCGGCGGCGAGGGTGTTCGCGCGCAGGAGCAGGATCGCGCGGACGACGTCGACGGGCAATGGATCACCGACACCGACGGCGTGGCTCCGGATGAGGTTCTGCTGCAGCGCGCGCTGCTCGTTCGCGGGCACGCGCACCGTCGCGAGGTCGCCGAAACCCGTGTTCACGCCGTACACCGGCGCATCGCCGGCCGCGAGCTCCGCCACGAGCTTCGCGGCGTCGTTGACGCGATGCTCGGCGTTGCGGTCGAGGGCGACGGCTGTCCGGCCGCGGGCCACGGCGACCACGTCGGCGATCGTGAGGTCGTGTCCGGTGAGGCGGAGGGTCGTCAATCGCTGACTTCGCGCAGGTTCTCGCGGTACCACGCGGAGAGCTCCGCGTAGTGCGCGGCCGCGCCGACAGTCCAGCGTGCGTCCTCGTCGCGCACCTCACGGACGACGCGTCCAGGCACGCCGAGCACGAGGGAGCGGGCCGGCGCCTCGAAGCCCTCGGGCAGCACCGCGCCGGCGCCGACGATCGTGCCGGTGCCCACGCGGTTGCGGCCAACGAGCACGGCGGCCTGTCCGATGAGCACGTTCGCGTCGACGATCGACGAGTGCACGAGGGCCATGTGGCCGATGGTGACGTCGGCGCCGACGATCGTCGGCTCGTTCTCGTCGGTGTGGATGGTGCTGTTGTCCTGCACGTTCGATCGCTCGCCGATCTCGATGCGGTCCATGTCGCCGCGCAGCACGGTGCCGAACCACACCGACGCGCCAGAACGCACCGTCACATCACCGATGAGGATCGCCGTTGGTGCGATGAAGGCATCCTTCGCGACCTGCGGTCGCTTCCCGCGATAGGCGTACAGCGGCATCGCCCGTAGAGTATTTCGCGGTGAAGACTCGCGACGTTCGGGTCGAGGGATATCGCCCGCTCCTCCCGCCCGCGGTGCTGCTCGATGAGCTGCCGCTGCCCGAGGGGGGCTCGCGTGCGGTCGCCGCGTGGCGCGAGGAGATCGCGCGCGCGCTCGCGGGCGAGGACGAACGGCTCGTCGTCGTGGTCGGCCCGTGCTCGGTGCACGACGTGGCCGCGGCCGAGGAATACGCGGGCCGCCTCCGCGATGTCGCGTCGCGGCTTGCGGCCGAGCTGCGCGTGGTCATGCGCGTGTACTTCGAGAAGCCGCGCACGACCGTCGGTTGGAAGGGCCTCATCAACGATCCCGGCCTCGACAGCTCGTTCCGCATCAACGAGGGCCTGCGGCTCGGGCGCCGCTTCCTGCTCGATCTCGTCGCGCTCGGCGTGCCCGCGGGCTGCGAATTCCTCGATCCGATCTCGCCGCAGTACACGTCGGACCTCGTGTCGTGGGGTGCGATCGGCGCACGGACCACCGAGAGCCAGGTGCACCGCGAGCTCGCGTCGGGCATGTCGATGCCCATCGGTTTCAAGAACGGCACCGGCGGCACCGTGCAGATCGCGATAGACGCGATCCGCGCCGCCGCGTACCCACATCGGTTCCTCGGCGTCACCGAACAGGGCCTCGCCGCGATCGTCATCACCCGAGGGAACCCGGACTGCCACGTCATCCTTCGCGGAGGCGCACGCGGTACGAATTACGACGCGGCGAGCGTCGCCGCGGCCCTCGAGCAGCTTCGCGCCGCCGGCCTACCCGAGCGCGTGATGATCGACGCGAGCCACGGCAACAGCGAGCGCGATCACGCGCGTCAGCTCACGGTCGCGCAGGACATCGCGTCGCAGATCGCCGCGGGTCAGCGCGGCATCGTCGGCGTGATGCTCGAGAGCTTCCTCGTGGCCGGCCGTCAGGATCTCAGCGATCCGGCGTCGCTGGTCCATGGGCAGAGCATCACCGACGCGTGCATCGGATGGGACGACACCGTGCGGGTCCTCGAATCGCTTGCGAGCGCGGTGCGTGCGCGGCGGGCGGCGGCTCAGGCGCGCGCGGAGCGCGTCGTGTCGACGAGGCGATAGCCGAAGCCGCGCGACGTCTCGATCTGGACCTCGGCCACTTTGGCGTCCTCGAGCTTCTTGCGCAGCCGTCCGACGTGCACGTCCACCAGGCGCGTGTCGGATCCCGGTTCGTAGCCCCACACACCGGTGAGCAGATCGTCGCGCGTGAAGACGCGGCCGGGCTCGCCCGCGAGTGTGCGCAACAGCTTGAACTCCGTCGGTGTGAGCTGCACCTGCTGCTCGCCCGCCACGGCCTGCACGCTGCCGAGATCGATGACGAAGCGGCCGAAGCGCAGCTGACGCTCGGCTCCGCCGTCGTGCGACATGGCCGCGCGACGCAGCAGCGCGTCGACTCGCGCGACGAGCTCTTCGGTATCGAACGGCTTCGAGATGTAATCGTCGGCGCCCATGCGCAGTCCCACGACACGATCCGGCGGATCCTTCTTCGCGGAGACGAACAGGATCGGCACGTCGCTGTTGCGCCGCAGGTCGAGGCAGAGGCTGATGCCGTCGAGGCCGGGCATCATGACGTCGAGCGTGACGACGTCGGGACGAAGCCGCTCGAAGGTCTCCACCGCCTGACGCGGATCGGTCACGATGTGGGGCTGGTAACCCTCTTCAGCGAGGACGTCGGAGACGAGCGTCGCGATATCCCGGTCGTCCTCGACGATCATGACGCGGCCGTGGCGCGCGGGCGCGGCCGTCGGCGCCCGCTGCTGATCCAGCATGTCGGTGCTTCATCGGCACGCGCCGTGCCACGTGTAACGACCCACCATCAACGACAGGTAAACGCTGTCACGGATGCTCGCGTGCCGGGCTATGAAGCTGGCGCGAGCGCCTCGTTGATCGCGGCGAGCTTCTCGGTCATCCAGGCGCCCTGCGCCCCGACGTCGTCGGGCCACGGTGCGAAGAAACGCCGCTCGGTCTCGTCCTCGATGCCCTGACGCGCGGCGCCTCCGCGCTCCGTGACGGAGAGCCCGTCCTTCGCGACCAGCCCGTCCTTTCGCAGCTTCGCCAGCGCAGCGCGGACGTCGTCCGGCCGCTGACCCGTCAGCTTGCTGGCGAGCTCGTCGTCTGTGGCGGCCTCTTTGCGCCAGACCCGCGTGAGCACGTCGAAGGTCGGTCCGTCGAAGCCGGCCTCGCGCCATGACGCCATGTGGCAGTCGTCGCGCGCCTGCCAGAGACCGAAGACCGCATTCTCGAGGGCGACCATCGGGATGCGCGCATCGCCGCGGAAGCGGGCGCTGCGCGGCAGGTGGTCCTTCGGCAGATCGGAGCGCTCGATCGCCGTCAGCGCGCGGCCGAGGAGATCGGCCAGCCGCTGGATGTCCGCCTTTGCGATCGGCTCGAGGTCGCCGAGGTACGCGTCGGCCTCCTTGCGCACGCGCGCGAAGAGCTCGCGTCCCTTCGGCGTCGCGCGCCAGCGGCCGCCGACCTCCTCCGCGAGTCCGGCCGAGCGTGCGGCCGAGCCCGATGCGAGGTTGCCGTCGAACACCGTCGGGTAGGGATTGAAGATGTCGACGAGCCGCGCGCCGTCCTCGGGCTGCAGCGCGACCCCGCCGACGACGAACGCGAAGGCCGGGCGATCGATGCCCAGCTCCTCCATCGCGCGCAGGGGGTAGGTGAACTTGAGGCGCCGCCGGTTGAGGAACTCGGGCAGGCGCGGAACGAGCGCGAGCGGATACGGCTCTCTGATCGCCGCATTGTGCGACTAGGACACACGGGCGTGCTCGCGCAGAATGGATGGATGCGCGTCGACGACCTCAACAAAGAGCGGGCTGCCTATCACCTCCTCGACGTCCGCGAGGACGACGAGTGGCAGGCGGGGCACATCGACGGTGCGCAGCACATCCCGCTCGGCCAGCTCGGAGAGCGCCTCAGCGAGCTGCCGGCCGGAAAGACGATCGTGGCGGTATGCCGCAGCGGCAGCCGCAGCGACGCCGCGGTGCGCGGATTGCGCCAGACCGGTCGCAAGGCCGAGAACCTCGACGGCGGCGTCACGGCGTGGTCACGCGCGGGTCTGCCCCTGGTCGATGGCGCGGGCCGCCCGGGGCGCGTCATATGAGCGCCGTCGCCGACGAGCAGCGTCACCTCGACCGCGACTGGCTCACGCAGCACCTGGTCGAGGAGCGCCACGAGGCCGATCTGCTCGGTGAGATCCGCGAGGCGATCTTCGGGGCGCAGGACGGCGTCACGAGCATCCTCATCGTCGTTATCACCGTTGCGACGGCGACGACGAGCTCCTATGCCGTACTGATCGCCGGGATCGCCGCGGCCATCGCCGAGATCATCTCGATGGCCGCCGGCGAGTACATGTCGTCGCGCAGCCAGCGTCAGCTCTTCCTCGCGCAGATCGAGCGTGAGCGGGAGGAGGTGCGCGACCGTCCCGGTGAGTCCGAGGCCGAGGTCGCCCTCCTCCTCGAGCAGGAGGGCCTCGCGGCGCCCGCGGCGAAGCGGGTCGCGGCGGAGCTCGCGCAGGAGTCGAACGTCCTGCTCAAGACCATGGTCGAGAAGGAGCTCGGCATCACCGTCGAGGCCGGCCCCGGCGCACTCCAGGGCGCGCTCGTGCTCGCGATCACGTTCGCGATCGCGGCGCTCATTCCGATCGCGCCGTTCTTCTTCTTCGACGTCCCGACGGCGATGAAGACCGCGATCGGGCTCTCCGCCGTCGCGATGTTCGTCCTCGGCGTCGTGAAGGGTCGCGTGGTCGGGGCGAATCCCGTCGTGTCCGGGCTCGAGATCGTCGCGCTGGTCGCGTTCGCGTCGCTCGGCGGATACGTCGTCGGCGGTCTCCTGCCACGCGCGCTCGGAGCGCCGTCCGCGCCGTAGACCGGTCTATCCTGCCGCCGTGCTGATCGAGCAATTCTTCGACGCCGGTCTCGGTCATGGTTCGTATCTCGTCGCCGACCCGGATGAGGGCGTCGCCTTGCTCGTCGATCCCGACCGTCATGTCGAGCCCTACCTCGCCGCGGCGGCGAAGATGGGCGTGCTCATCACGCATTCCCTCGAGACGCACGTCCACAACGACTACGTCGCCGGGTCCACGGTGTTCGCCGCGCTCCGACCGATCAACGTCGTGACCGGCACCGCAGCCCAGGTGAGCTACCCGCGCATCGCGCTCGGCGATCGTGAGACGCTGGACGTCGGCGCGCTCCGCGTACGTGCGCTCGCGACGCCCGGTCACACGCCCGAGCACGTCTCGTACCTCGTGTCGGACCTCCGGCGCTCGGAGGATCCGCAGCTGCTGTTCAGCGGTGGCGCGCTTCTGGTCGGACACATCGCGCGCGTCGACCTTCTCGGTCCGGAGCTCGAGGACAAGCTCGCGCACGCGGCCTACGACACGCTCCGGGACCACATTCTCACGCTGCCGGATCACGTGGCCGTCTTCCCGACACATGGCGGTGGGAGCGCGTGCACCTCGTCGGCCGCCTCGTCCTCCCGCTGGACGACCGTCGGCTTCGAGCGCCGTCACAACGATGTGGCGCGGGCCGCGATGGAGGGCTACGACCACTTCCGCTCGGCGATCTCGCACGATCTTCCCGTCGCACCCGCGTACTACCCGCACGTTCGCGCGCTCAACCAGCGCGGTGCGGCGCCGACGGTCGTCGCGCCGCTGAGCCGGCTGCGCGACCCGATCACGACCGATGCCGTGCTGCTCGATCCGCGGCCTCCGCACGTCTTCGCCGCCGGCCACCGTCACGGCGCGCTGAACGTCGTCGGAAACGACTCGTTCGCCGTTCGCGTTGGTGCGGTCGTCCCGTTCGGCGCGCCGCTGGTGCTGCTCGCGACCGATGCGCATCAGGTCGCCGC
>DASQIF010000028.1:0-6218 GCA_035631715.1 Candidatus Acidiferrales bacterium | reverse complement strand
CCCGCGGCCGATCAGTACGCGCTCGGCCTCATCGCGTACCAGATGCTCACCGGCAAGCATCCGTTCCCCGCCGACAACCCGCTGTCGGCGCTGATGGCGCACGTGCACAAGCCCGTGCCGCTCCCGTCCTCGCTCGGCGTCGCGCTGCCGCCGGGGACCGAGGCCGCGCTGCTGCGCTCGCTCGCGAAGCGACCCGAGGAACGTTTCCCGCGCAGCGGCGACTTCGTGAAGGCGCTCGCGGGATCGACGTTCATCTCGCCCGCGTCCGCCTCGGCCGCGGCGTCCTTGAGCACGCCGCCGACCTCACCGTCGCAGCCGCCGAGCACGCCGCCGGCCGCCGCATCGGAGCCAGAGATCGCGCCGCTCCTCTCGCCATCGGCGCTGGTCCGCCCGCCCGAGCCGATCGAACGTCCCGTATCGACGCCGCCGGCCCCGCCCGCCGAACGCGGGTCGGTGATGTTCCCGGGACGCACCGCGCCGGTCGAACCGGTGAAGACGGCGCGTCCGTGGTGGAAGACGTGGCGTCTTGTCCTCGTCCCACCGGCGCTCGTCGTCATCGCGCTCATCGGCATCGGCCTGGCGCAACGCGACCTCGCGAAGACGCCCGGCGCGACGGCGACGGCGGTGCAGAGCATCGCCGCGGTCACCCTACCCGCGAACGAATCCGGGACGATCGCGTCCGCGAACGAGGTCGACGTGTATCGCTTCGTCGTGCGCGCGAATCAGGACGTGCAGGTGGAGCTTCGCCTCGGCACGCTCGCCGATGGCGGCATCACGCTGCTCGACGCCACCAACACGCAGCTCGCGAACGAGAACGCCGTCGGCAACAGCAAGGTCGTGACGATCAGCTATCACATCAAAGACGCGGGGTCGTACCACGTCGCGGTGCGCGGGCTGCGGAACTCCACCGGGACGTACCAGCTGGCGATCACGGCGCGCTAGCGCCGGGCGCTAGTGGCGCGCGGCCTGTTGCGGGAGCTGACCTTCGGCGTTGCGGATGCGACGCGACAGGATGGGCAGGAGCGCGACCGCAAGCTGCGGATGGCTCTGCAGGATGCCGCGGAAGTGCCAGCGCTGGATGCCGAGCGCGGTCGTCGGCTCCTTCGCGCGGACCGATGCCGAGCGCGGGAACTCGTCGAGCAGCGCCATCTCGCCGACGACGTCGCCCGGCCCGAGCGTCGCGAGCGCGACCTCTTTGCCGTCGCGCACCTGGAGCACTTCGACCTTGCCCGAGCGGATGATGAACGCGCCGACGCCGGTGTCGCCCTGACGCATGATGAATTCGCCCGGCTGGTACGTCTGCTCGACGGCCGCGTTCGCGATCGCCTCGAGCGAGGCCTTGTCGAGGTCCTCGAACCACGAGACGCGCTTCAGGAAATCGGTGTTCGGCGCCACGCGCGGAATCCTAGTCGCACGCCTGATACTTCGCCACCGGAATGCCTTTCCGCATCGAGGTCGCCCATGACATCGCCGCGTGCGCCGCGACGATCCCGCTGCAGGAGCAGACCTGGAGCGGCGACCTTGCGGTGCCGGCCAACATGCTGCTGGCCGTCGTGCATAACGGCGGCTTCGTCGCGCTCGGCTACGCGGAGGACGATCCCGATCCGGCCGGCTTCGTCTTCGGCTTCCTCGGCATCCGCGACTATCACTTCCGCCACCACTCGCACATGCTCGCGGTGCGCGAGCCGTACCGCGGCACGACGCTCGCGCGCGAGCTCAAGGAAGCACAGCGCGACCACTGTCTCGATCAGGGCATCGAGATCGTGGCATGGACGATGGACCCGCTCGAGGCGCGCAACGCATCGTTCAATTTCGGAAAGCTCGGCGCGTACACGCGCGAGTACCACCGCGACTATTACGGCGCGATGCCCGACCGGCTGAACAAGGGACTCCCATCCGATCGCATCTACGTCGAATGGCCGATCGGCCACGACCGCACGTACAAGCGATTGAAGGGCGATGACAAGCCACCAACGCTGGAGGCGGCGGAAGCGGAAGGCGTGCGGTACGTGCTGCGGGCGGACGGCGCCCGGCCGGGCCGCGTGGACTTCGCGCCGGAGTCGCACCTGCTGGTGGAGATCCCGCCGCGTTTCCAGGAGCTGAAGGCGAGCGACGCCGAGCTCGCGCTCGCGTGGCGCCTCGCCGCGCGCGAGGCGTTCGAGGCCGCGTTCGGCGAGGGCTACGCCGCGGTCGAGTTCCTCCGTTCGTCCGACGGGCGGGGCGCGTACCTTCTTGTTCCGCAGCCGCGCCGAGAGGAGCCGATCGATACCGATGAAGGTTGAGCGGGTGGAGCTGTTCCTCATCCGTCTGCCGCTGAAGTCGCCGTACGAGACGAGCGGCTCGCGCGAGACGCACCAGACGCGCGTCATCGCGCGCATCGAGTCCGACGGCGTCGTCGGGTGGGGCGAGAGCGTTGCGCCCGAGACGCCGTGGTACTCGGGCGAGACGCCGGAGACGGTGTGGTGGCTGCTCGAGGCGATCGCCATCCCGCGCCTGCTCGCGACCGAGCTCGGCCATCCCGAGGACGTCGCGAAGACGCTCGGGTGGATCAAGGACCATCGCATGGCGAAGGCGACCGTCGAGATGGCGGTGTGGGATCTCTTCGCGAAGGCCGCGAACATGCCCCTCTGCAAGCTGCTCGGCGGCACGCGCGACCGGATCCTGTGCGGCGTCGCGATCGGCATCCAGCCATCGGTGGAGGCGCTCCTCGACAAGATCGAGCACGAGCTCGAGGGCGGCTACCAGCGGGTGAAGGTGAAGATCAAGCCGGGCTGGGACGCGCGCGTCGCCGAGGCGATCCGCAATCGGTTCCCGGACCTGCCGTTCCAGCTCGACGCGAACTCCGCGTACACCCTCGACGCGATCCCGCTCTTCAAGCGGATGGACGCGTACACCCCGCTCCTCATCGAGCAGCCGCTGGCCGAGGACGACATCATCGATCACGCCACGCTCCAAAAAGCGATCCTCACGCCGGTCTGCCTCGACGAATCGATCCACTCGGCCGAGGACGCGCGCAAGGCCATCGAGATCGGCGCGACGCGCGTCATCAACATCAAGGCCGGACGCGTGGGCGGCCTCGCGGAGTCGAAGAAGATCCACGACGTCTGCCTCGCCCGCCAGATCCCGGTGTGGTGCGGCGGCATGCTCGAGATGGGGATCGGCCGCGCCGCGAACGTGCACCTCGCGTCGCTCGAGAACTTCCGTCTCCCCGGCGACGTGAGCGCGTCGGCGCGTTACTTCGCGACCGAGATCATCGGCGAGCCCTTCACGGTCGAGAAGGACGGCACGATGAGGGTGCCGACGAAGCCGGGCATCGGCGTGACCGTGCTCGAGAAGGACATCCGCAAGATGGCGCTGAAGGCCGCAGAGTACCGACCCTAGGGGAAGATCAGACCCTCGCGGTCGTCGAACGACGTACCCTCGGCCCAGACCACTTCCCACGCGTTGCCCTCGGGATCCGACCAGTCGAAGCCGCGACCGCCGAACGACAGATCCACCGGTGCGCCCTTCACGGACACGCCGTCGATCTTCTTCAGCGCGTCGTACACGCGATCGACCTCCGCCGCGTCATGGCAGTTGATCGCAAGGACGACGCCGCGGAACGCTCCGGTTGCCGGCAGCGGCCCGTGCGTCTTCAGATAGTTCGCCTCGCCGAACAGCCCGAGGACGGCGCCGCCGCACTGATACGCGGCGAACGACTCGTCGTTGTGCTGCGAAGGCGGCCACCCGAACTGGTCGTAGAAGCGCTTCATGCGCGCGACATCGCGGCACACGAGAGTGACGAACGAGACGCGGGCCGGGACGGGCACGCGATGCTAGGCCTTGGCGGGCTTCGTCTCGGCCGGCGCGGCCGGCCATACCACGATCTCGTCGATGACCGTGCCGAAGGCGTCCACCAGGCGCGCGTAGTCGCCGCGCGACCAAAGCAGGCGCGCGGCCGCGACCGGCCCCGCTGCGTAGACGTGCTTGCGGCCCTGGGCGAGATCGTCCGGGAGCGGGTGGGACGCCGCGCGGACGCGGGAGCCCGAATGGATGCGGTAGATCTCGCCCTCGCGCACGAACGACGGCGAGCCCCAGGTGTAGATCCACTCCCACTGGACCGGACGCGCGAGCTCCTCGCGCCAGAGCGCCCGGAGGTGCTGCAGCCGCCAGTTGGCGAGGTCCGAGTTGAGCTGGACGGCGACCTCGATCCATTCGGCGTTCGCATCGTCGAGGTCCGTGCCGTCGGCCGCGGGGTGGATGGAGAGGATCTTCGCCTTCGTCGCCTCGACGGGACGGAAATCTGCCACGGCGCGAGAATACCGGACGAGGGATGGAGGGACTTTTGTGAGTGACCACACGCGCGCGCTCCTCGCGGAGGCCTGCGGCACGTTCTGGTTCTTCTTCGTGGGCGCCGGGGCGATCCTCACCGACAGCGTGATCAACGGCGCGGGCCTCGTCCCGATCGCGTTCGCTCATGGCATCACGCTCGCGGTCGCGGTGTCGTCGTTCGGCGCGCTGTCCGGCGGTCACTTCAATCCCGCCGTGACGTTCGGGCTTGCGATCGTCGGTCGCCATCCGTGGGCGCGCGTCCCTACCTACTGGGTCGCGCAGCTCGTCGGCGGACTCGCCGCGGGCTTCGCGCTGCGCGTCGTCTTCGACTCCGCGATCGCCGCGGTCGACAAGACGCACCTCGGCACGCCCGCGCTCGCAGGCACCGTGACACCCGTGACCGGCATCTTCATCGAGGCGCTGCTTACGATCTTCCTGGTGTGGGCGGTCTACGGAACCGCGGTGTCGCCGCTCGCGCCGCGCATCGCCGGCTTCGGCATCGGCCTCACGGTGATGACCGACATCCTCATCGGCGGGCCGCTCACCGGCGCGGCCATGAACCCCGCGCGGTGGTTCGCGACCGCGGTCCCGTCCGGCTTCTACGACAGCTGGTACGTGTACTGGGTCGGCCCGCTGCTCGGCGCGGCGATCGCGGCGCTGACGATCAAGTACATCTTCGCGCCATCACCGGACCTGAAGACGCCCACCACCTAACCGCACGCCCCGTCGCAGACACGCACGACCCCCTTCATCTGCGGATGAACGCCGCAGTGGTAGTCGAACACGCCCGCCGCATCGAAGGTGAAGGTGCGCGTCTGTCCTGAGTCGAGGCCGATGTCGAACGGACGCCCCGGCGCGTCCGCGGTCACGGTGTGGAACTCCTTGCCGTGGTTCACGAACGCGATCGTCGTGCCCTTCGCGACCGCGATCTCGGCCGGCGTGTACGCCCACTGATCAGGCTTGCCGGCGGGCTCGAAGACCTGCACCTCGTTCGGTCGCGCCGTCGGCTGCGCGGGCGCGCTCGCGGCGCACGCGGTCGCGCCGAGGAGCAAGAGAGACAGCGCGGCGCGCAGGGACCTGCGAACGGGCATCGCTGGTTGTACGCGCCGGTGGCGCTAGCTGGATGACTCGCCGTGCTCGATCGTGTAGTCGAGGAGCGCCAGGCTGTTGCCGTCGGGGTCGCGGAACGCCGCGAACTTCCCGATGCCCTCGAGGGTCTGTGTCGCGCCATCGAAACGCACGCCCTCCTTCTCGAGCTCCCGCCGCGCGTCCTCGACGCGATCGACCTGAATGATGAGCTGCGCCGGACCGGGATCCTGGAAGAGGTTGATCGTCGCCGAGTTGTCGCCGACGCCGATGCCCGCGCCGTGACGATCTTCCATGCGCCAGATCTCGGGCAGGCCGAGCACCTGCGTGTACCACGACGCGCTCTTCTCGTAGTCCTTCACCGGCAGCGTCACCGAGTCGATCTTCATGATCTTCATGGCGTCCTCCCCTTCGCGCGACGTCCTAGCATGGCACGCCGTGGCGAAGTGGATCACCCGCGAGCATCCGAAGGTCGACCGCGTCGCGTGCCCCTGGCTCGTCGAGCGTTTCGTCGATCGCGAGGCCGAGTTCCTCTACGTGCCAACGGATAAGGTCATGGCCGAGGCGAAGCGCACCGGCGCGACGCCGTACGACGTGAGCGACGTGGAGCTCGGCCATCACGGCGAGGAATGCAGCTTCGACGCGTTCGTCCGCAAGTACGACCTGCTCAAGGATCCCGCGATGGCGTATATGACGAAAGTCATCCGCGGCGCGGACACCGCGGCGAAGGACCTCACGCCGGAATCGCGCGGCGTCGAAGCGCTTCTCGACGGCGTCCGCGCGATCCACCATCCCAACGACCAGGAACAGCGGAGGGCGTC
>DASQIF010000027.1:0-13622 GCA_035631715.1 Candidatus Acidiferrales bacterium | reverse complement strand
CGCGACGCGCATGTACGGCGAGCCGGTCTTCCCCTTGTGCTCGTCGCGCACCGCGATCGAGAGCGGGACACCGTTCGCCGACGGCGCGCCGACGTCGCGCGCCCATAGGACGCCGGCCTGGGCAAGGCGTCTGGCGTTCTCGCGCGCGACCTGGCGGAGCACGTCGGGCGGATCGTCGCCGCGCTCGACCCAGTGCGAGCCGCCCGGCATGGTGAGATGGCTGTGGCAGTCGACCAACGCCGGCACGATCGTCGCGCCACCGGCGTCGATGACCGTCGCGCCGGTCGTGTCGGCGGAGTCGTTCGGACGGATCCACGCGATCTTGCCGTTCTCGATCGCGAGGCTCATCGCCGTGCGCAGCGTGGAAGACGAGCCATCGGCGAGGGCGGCATCGTGGAGAACGATGCGGGGCACGCCCGAATGCTAGTCAGTTCGAGCGACGGTCGCGGTAGGTGACAATGGGTTACGCGTGCGCGCGGATGACGGCTTTGCGCAGGAATGCCCAGCTCGAGGCGATCGCGGCGGCGATGACGAACGCGCCGGTGAGCTCCGGACGATATCCGCCGATGGTGAGGATCTGCATTAACAAGACGCCGACGAGGAACCAGATGAGGCTCTGCATGCGGCGCTCGCGTGTCGCGGGATGAAGGAATCGTGTCGCGATGCCGAGATCGACGAAGAGCGCAGCCGCGAGAAGCGCGTAGACGATGGTCGGCAGATCCATGTGATCAGCCTACGGATACGCGCAAGACCCGAATTGGGGATGCGCCCGTGAGAACGGCTTCGCTGTTGATCGCGCGGAGCGGCGCGGTCGCGACGTTGACACTGGATCGTCACGACGCGCTCAACGCGCTGGACCTCGAGCTCGTGAGCGCCCTGCGCGACGCGGCGACGGCGCTCAGCGACGATCCCGAGGTGCGATGCATCGTGCTCACGGGGGCGGGCCGTGCCTTCTGCGCCGGTGGCGACATCCATGAGTTCACCGCGAACGCGTCGCGCATCGGCGACCACGTGCGCGTGCTCTCGCGGACCATGCACGAGGCGCAGCTGCAGCTCATCACCGCGCCGAAGCCGGTCATCGTCGCGGTGAACGGGGCCGCCGCGGGCGGAGGCTTCGGCCTCGCGCTCTCGGGCGACATCGTGATCGCGGCCGAGTCGGCGCGCTTCACGTCGGCCTACGCCAAGATCGGGGCGGTCCCCGACGGCGGCTTCTCGTTCCTCGTCCCGCGCGCCATCGGTCTGCGGCGCGCGCAGGAGCTGTACTTCACCGACCGCTCGCTCACCGCGACGGAGGCGCGCGACCTCGGTCTCATCACGCGTGTCGTCCCCGACGCGGCGCTGATGGAAGAGACGCTCGCGCTCGCGGCGCGGCTCGCGGCGGGTCCGACGAAGGCGTTCGCCCTCGCGAAGGAGCTGTTCGCCGCGTCGATCGGTCAGCAGCTGGAGGCGCAGCTCGAGCGTGAGTCGCGTGGGATCACGGCGGCGAGCCAGACCGAGGACTTCGCCGGCGCGACGAAGGCGTTCCTCGAGAAGCGCGCACCGGAGTTCCGCGGGCGCTAGGCGGTCCAGTCCATGACGACCTTGCCGCACCGGCCGCCCTTCACGACTTCAAAGGCCTGCTGAAAGTCCTTCGCCGCGAAGCGATGTGTGATGACCGGCGTGATGTCGAGTCCGGACTGGAGCATGGAGCCCATGCGATACCAGGTCTCGAACATCTCGCGCCCGTAGATCCCTTTCAGGGTGAGGCCGCGGAAGATCACCTGATCCCAGTCGATCGCGATCTGCTGGCTGGGGATGCCGAGGAGCGCGAGCCGGCCGCCGTGATTCATGAACTTCAGCATCGAGCGAAGCGCGTCGGGGCTGCCCGACATCTCAAGGCCGACGTCGTATCCCTCGAGCATGCCCAGCTCCTTCATCACCGCGTCGAGCGTCGTCTCGCGATAGTCCACGGCGAGCGTCGCGCCCATGCGTCGCGCGAGGTTGAGGCGGTAGTGGTTGCTGTCGGTGACCACGACGTAGCGCGCGCCGACGAAGCGGCTGACCGCGGCGGACATCACGCCGATCGGACCGGCGCCGGTGATGAGCACGTCCTCGCCCGCGAGCTCGAACGAGAGCGCGCTGTGCACCGCGTTCCCGAGCGGGTCGAGACAGGAGCCGATCTCATCGGGCATCCCCGGCGGCAGCACATACGCGTTCGACGCCGGCACCGACACGAACTCCGCGAACGCGCCGGGGCGCTGCACGCCGATGCCCTCGGTGTTGCGGCAGAGGTGTCGCCTGCCGGCGCGGCAGTTCCGGCAGTGGCCGCAGGTGACGTGACCCTCGACCGCCACGCGCTGGCCGACGCCGTACCCCGCGACCTCGCTCCCCACCTCCGCGATCTGGCCCATGAACTCGTGGCCCACCACCAGCGGCACTTTGATCGTGCGCTGCGCCCAGGCGTCCCACTCGACGATGTGCACGTCGGTCCCGCAGATCGAGGTGTAGTGGACGCGGATCAGCAGATCGTTCGGTCCGATGGTGGGCTTCGGGACGTCCTCGAGCCAGATGCCGGGCTCGGGCTTGCTCTTGACCAGGGCCTTCACGAGATCACGCCGAGAGTGCGGCCGACCTTCGCAAAGGCCGCGACGGCGCGGTCGACGTGCTCGGGCTCGTGCGCCGCCGACAGCTGGACGCGGATCCGCGCCTGATCGCGCGGGACCACCGGGAACGAGAACGCGATGACGTAGATCCCCTCGTCCAGAAGGAGGTCGGCCATCTCCGATGCCATCGTCGCGTCGCCGAGCATGACCGGGACGATGGGATGCTCGCCCGGCACGAGGCGGAAGCCGGCTTTCGTCGTGCCCGCGCGGAAACGCGTCGCGTTCGCGAACAGCCGCTCGCGCAGCTCCTTCGTGGACTCGAGGAGGTCCAGCACCGCGACCGATGTCGCGGCGATCATCGGAGCGAGCGTGTTCGAGAAGAGGTACGGCCGGCTGCGCTGGCGCAGCAGCTCGATGATCTCCTTGCGGCCGCTGGTGTAGCCGCCGGACGCGCCGCCGAGCGCCTTGCCGAGCGTGCCGGTGAGCACGTCGATGCGTCCGAGCACGCCCTTCGCCTCGTGCGAGCCGCGGCCGTTGGGGCCCATGAACCCGACGGCGTGCGAGTCGTCGACGAACACGAGGGCGCCGTGCTGATCGGCCAGATCGCAGATCGCCGGCAGGTTCGCGACGATCCCGTCCATCGAGAACACGCCGTCGGTGGCGATGAGCTTGAAGCGCGAGTCTTTCGCGGCGACGAGCTGTTTCTCGAGGTCGGCCATGTCGTTGTTCGCGTAGCGGAAGCGCTTCGCCTTCGAGAGCCGTATGCCGTCGATGATGCTCGCGTGATTCAGCGCGTCGCTGATGACCGCGTCCTCTTCGCCGAGGACCGTCTCGAAGAGACCGCCGTTCGCGTCGAAGCACGACGAGTAGAGGATGGTGTCCTCGGTGCCGAGGAAGCGCGTGAGCCGGGCCTCGAGCTCCTTGTGGATGTCCTGCGTCCCACAGATGAAACGCACCGACGACATGCCGTAGCCCCAGCGATCAAGCGCGGCGTGCGCGGCCTTGACCACCGCGGGGTGATCGGAGAGGCCGAGGTAGTTGTTCGCGCAGAAGTTGAGGACCTCGCTCAGGGGCAGGGGCCCCTGTTCAGCCGAGCGAAGCGAGGCGTGGACGCGTATGGCCGCGCCCTGGGGCGAGGCGATGACGCGCTCCTTCTTATAGAGGCCGCTCTCGCGGATCTGATCGACCTGCTCGTCGAGGCTGTCGAGGAAGCGCCGGTCCATGGGCGGCATCATCCTGCGTCGGCGCGTGTCTTGCACGCTCGCTCGGCGATGCTTCCGATCGGCGCGCTCTTCGCCTTCGTCGGCCGGCAGATCGGCCGCCTGCTGCAGCTCGCCTTCAACTGGGCGACGCTGGTCCTCTTCGGCCAGGTCGCGAAGGACAAGCAGCTGTTCCTCTCGCTCATGGCGGCGCTCTCGCTGGTGTGGCCGGTCGCGCTCGCCGGCGTCGCGATCCCTTCGGTCGGCACCTTCCTCCTCGGCTTCGTCACCGTGCCGGACTGGGCCGATCTGTGGGTCCGGATCGGCATGCTCGTTCTCGCGCTGCTTGCGCCACTCGGCGTCGGCTACTGCGCGATCAGGCTGCGGGACAGCGCCCCGCACGGCGCCGGCATCGCACGCGCGCTCTTCGCGGGCTACCCGAGCGCGCTCGCGCTCGCGGTCGTGCTGGTGTGGCTGATGGTCGTGACGCCGGTGACGCAGGTCATGGCGCTCCTGCGGCGCTGGGATACCGCGCACGTCGCGATCGCGGTGAAGCCGGGCGCCTACGACACGGTCGTCGACGATCTGCGCGCCGCGCTCGAGCGCGCTGATCTTCCGGTCCGGCACACGTTCGCCCCCTGGCCGTTCACGCTCCCGGGCCGCGTCCTCGCGCTCGTCGGTGGCGCGGGCGTCCGCGCGCTCGTGCCGCAGCATCTCTCGCAGCTGCGTGGAGCGCAGTTCGTCATGACGATCCACCCGATGGACCTGTCGCTCTCCGGCAAGACGCGCGCGCTCGCCCGCGCGCGGAGCGCGATCGTGCGCGAGCTCACCTTCACGCACGCCTATCAGACCTGGACCAAGGAGGCGCAGAGGATCGAGGACGATCTGCTGAAGGCGGCGGACTATCGCGTCGAGCTCGCGCCGATCGGCGATCGCATCAACGCGGCGGACATCCCGTTCGAGGAATGGGAGATCCTCTACCGCATGCTGCTGCAGGTGCGGCTGCGCACGGCGCGCGTCTCCGGAGCCGACGCGGTGTCCGCGAAGGACGGCGGGCATCGGGGTCTTTTGGAGCGGCTCGAGGCCGCGGTCGCGACGCTTACCGCGAAGCAGTAACGCTCAGGCCGCGCCCGCCTCTCGCGGTTCGGATTCGCGCAGCGCCTCCGCGCAGGCGTCGCGCACCGCGATCGGCGAGCTGTCCCCGACCTCGGAGAGCGACAGCAGCGCGTCGAACATCGGATCGGCGCCCGGCGCGGGCAGCTCGCCACGCACGCGCCAGTGCTCGCGCGCGCCGTTCACCAGGCGCGCCACGCGGTCCTGGAAGTCGTCGGTGCGGAATTCGTTCCAGAGCGCGACGCGCTCGGCGACGTCCGCCAGCACCTCGGCGCGTTCGCGCCGCCTCACGACGGCACCGCAGTTCCGAGGTATCGCTCGTACAGATGCTTCAGCGTGTCGAGCGGCGCGTCGTAGAACCGTGCGGGATCCGCGTCGATCCACCTCGCGGGGCGCGGCTCGCGTCGCGGCACGTCGCGATACCGGGCGAGGTGCCGCGCGGCGGGCTTCGCCGAGCCGTCGGCGCGCCACAGTCCGAAGAAGCGCTCGTGCGGCGCGACATCGAAGGGCGGCGCGTCCCAGATCGCGGACGCGTAGTCCCGGTAGCACCAGAGCATCGCGCCGGTCGCGCCGGCCTCGTGGAGCGCATCGAGCGCCTCGGCCACGTACACGTCGGCCCGGCCCTCGTCGGCGTGCGTCTCGGCCGGCATGCCGAACTCCTCGAAGAACACATCCTTGCCGCCGAGCCAGCGCGTTGTCTCCGCGAGGAACGCCGGCAGCGCGGCGTCGGTCGTGCTGCGCGCCCAGGCCGCGTAGAGCGGATAGCCGTGCATGCACAGGAAGTCACACGCCTCGGCGGCCTCGGCCGGACCGAGCCTGCGGTCCTGCTCCAGGTCTTCCATGTGCAGACCCACGGTCACGCGGCATGCCGGATCGGCCGAACGTAGAACTTCATTGATGTTTCCCAGCCAAGCGCGCGCTTGCTCGCGGGTCTCGGGCACGCACACGTTCGAGTTCTCGTTGCCCAGGTCCCAGGCCCACAGCGCCTCATGTCCACGCAGCGCGGTCGCCGCTTCGCGCGCGAGAAATTTCTGCGCGCGCAGGATTTCTGGCTCGCTGAACCAGTTGCGCGCGACCACGTCGGCGTAACTACCCGCGCACACCGTCGGGAAGCGCTCACGCCGACCGGGCCGGGTGACCCAGCGCGGCAGCCAGTTCGCGCCGCTCATGTGTCCGGTGAAAAGGGTGGGGACGAGCGCGAGACCCGACTCCGCGGCGACGTCGGCCACGGTCACCAGGTCTTGAAGCGCGCGTCGTTCGACGCGATCCGGCTCGGGCTGGAAGTCCTCCCAGAGCAGGAACACGCGCACCGACCGCCCGCCGGCACCGGCGATCCGCCCGAAGTCCGCCGCGAGCTCCTCGCGCGAGAACTGGCGCCACCAGCGCATCGCGGTGCGCGAGGGCCAGTAGTTCACGCCGACGCCGAACTCGTTCAGGCGCTCACCGCGCGGCCGGCCAGCACGCGCTCGTACACCTCGAGGTAGTCACGCACCATGCGGTCGCGCGAGAAGCGCGCGGCGCAGCGGGCGCGAACACCGCCGCGGTCGATCTCCTCGACTCGGCCCACGGCGTCGACCGCGTCATCGATGTCCTCGACGATGAAGCCGGTCACGCCATCGTCGACGACCTCGGGCACCGATCCTCGGCGGCGCGCGATGACCGGCGTGCCACAGGCCATCGCCTCCACCATCGACAGACCGAACGGCTCGTTCCAGTTCACCAGATGCAGCAGCGCGAGCGCGTTGCCGAGGATCTCGTCGCGGTCGGCCGGCTCCGCGGACCCCACGTAGCGGATGCGCTCGCCGTCGACGTGGGGTGCCACCTTCTCCGCGAAGTACTGCTCGTCGTGGATGATCCCGGCGATCACGAGCGGGCGGTCCGTGCGGCGCGCCACCTCGATCGCCTCGGCGACTCCCTTGTCCGGATGGATGCGACCGAAGAAGACGAGGTACTCGCCGGGGCGCTCGCGCGGCGTGAACTCCTCGAGCGCGATGCCGTGATGGATCGTGGCGGCGTAGTGGAGCGAGGGCCGGCGATCCGCGTCGCTTATCGAGACGTACGCGACGCGCCCGTCGTAGCGCTCGTAGACCGGCAGGATGCGGTCCGACGAGAACCCGTGGATGGTCGTGACCACAGGGATGTCGGTGAGTCCGGCGTAGGTCAGCGGGAGGAAGTCGTAGTGGTTGTGGAGCACGTCAAGCCCGAGTTCGCGCGATCGGTCGAAGGCGTACGCGATGTGCAGCGACTCCCACACCTTCGCATCGAGCGTGGGATCCTCGAAGAGCGCGCGCGGGCACACGCTCTCGAGACGCGCGGAGGTGCGCGAGTCCGCGGTCGCGAAGAGCGTCACGTCGACGCCGCGTTCGACGAGGCCCTCGCACAGCAGCGAGACCACCCGCTCCCACGGACCGTAGTGGCGGGGCGGCACTCGCCACGAGATCGGGGCGAGCAGGCCGACCCGGAGACTCATGTCTCCGAGCGGCCGCCTCTCTCGACCTGGCCGCCGTGGATCTCACCACGCCACGCGCCGGTCGACGCTCGGCGTTGCTCGATGAAGTCCTTGAAGCGATGCAGGTCGCCAGCGACGCGGCGATCGAGCACGCCGAGCGCGTCGCCGACCTTCTCCTGCGTGCCCTGGGGCTCGTATGCGAGCTCGAGGGAGACGCGCGTCTTGTCGACGCCGAGCGGCTCGAAGATCACCGAGCCGGCGTTCGGTGTGCCGGTGGTGCTGTGCCACGCGATGTGCCGATCGGGCATCTGCTCGGTGATCTCCGCTTCCCACTCCTGCTCTTTGCCGCCGACCTCCGCACGCCAGCGGAGGGTCTTCTCGTCGAGCTGCACGACCTCTTTCACACCGTCCATGAACTGCGCGAAGCTTTCGAACTGCGTCCACTGGTCGTACGCGGTGTGGACGGTCACGTTGAGTTCGATGTCCTTCTTGATGCTGGGCATGTGCGTCCTCCTCTAGACCACGCTGATCAACTCACCCATCGGACCGTGGAAGGTCTTCAGGAACTCGTGCGCGTCGAGCACGTCGTCGCGCGTGATCGGCACCTGCGCGCGCTTGCCGTCGCGCTTCACGACCGCGACGCTGTTCTCGCCGCAGACCGCGCATGCGAGGCGCACGATGAGCGCGTCGGCTTCGGCGGTGATCCCGCGGACACCGCAGCTCTGGAGTCGCGCGCCGCAGCACGGGCACTCCATCTCGCGGATGCTCTTAAGGATTGCGGCGATCCAGTCCACGCCCGCGCTACTGCACGTCGGACGCCACGACCGGCACGCCTGCCCGCACGTCGGTCGGTCTAGCCGTCGCTCTCCGTCGGGAAGGCGCCGATGAGCGCGCCGCTCACGCGTGCCTGTGCGACGAGATCCAGCCACACCTGCTCGATCGTCGCGTCGTCGCTCGAGCCCTTCTCGCCACGCACCTGACGGAGGACGGCCACGACGCAACCGCGAAGCGTGGTCGCCGACAGGAACGCGCCGTCAGGTGTGCGCGCGACGCTCGCGGCCTCGGGCGATCGCCGATGCGCTTCGAGGTACACGCCCACGTCCTCGGGCGGCGAGCCGTGGAGCGTCGCCCCGTCCACGACGAGCACCACGGCCATGTCGTACGGCGTCATCGTCACGAGACCGACGCCGCGTCCGCCGATGTAGATCACGTCGTGCAGGCGAAGGGTGATGCGCGCGTCCGGGGTGAGCGCGCCGGCGCGCGCGAGGATGCGCGTCGCGATGGTGAGCTCGGTCGCCGGCTGCTCGCGGACGAGCACGCGGCACAATCTATCCGTGGCGACCGTTCGCGACACACCGCGCACCGACCTGGCCGCCAGCGTCGAACGCTTCGCCGCCGTCGGCACCTGCTCGACCCCATCGTTCTCGCCCGACGGCAGACGCGTGGCGTTCCTCAGCGATCTGTCGGGCGTGCCGCAGCTCTGGGTCGTCGCCGCGGACGGCGGCTGGCCTGATCGCGTCACCTCCTTCGCAGATCAGGTGGTCGGCGCGCAGTGGTCCCCGACCGAGGACCTCATCGCGATCGACGTCGCGCCCGGCGGCGGGCTGAACCAGCAAATCTACGTCGTGCGCCCCGACGGCACCGGGCTGCGCCGCCTCACCGCGGGCGGCGCCGACAACAACCGCCTCCATCGCTGGTCGCGCGACGGACGGACGCTGTACGTCGCGTCGAACCGCGACGAACCATCGAGCTTCCACGTCTATGCCGTCGACGTCGCGAGCGGCGCGTGGCGCGCGATGTCGAGCCGCCCGGGCATTGCCACGCTCTCCGACATCAGCCGCGACGAACGGAGCGTGCTCATCCTGCGCAGCGTCGCGCGCGGCAACGCCGATGTGTACCTGGTGGACCTCGCGTCGGGCGAAGAGACACATCTCACGCCGCACGAGGGGCAGACGCAGTATTCCGGCGCGCGCTTCGGCGCCGACGGCGCCGTGTGGGTCGCGACCGACGACGGCCGCGAGCACGCGGCGCTGGCCCGCATCGCGCTGCAGAGCGGTCGGCCCGGTCGCGTCGAGTACGTCGCGGCGCGCGAGGACGCCGAGCTCGACGGAGCGTCGATCGACGACGCCGGCACGCGCGCCCTCCTGATCTGGAACCACGCCGGCAGGAGCGAGATCGAGCTGTTCGATCTCGGGACCCGGGCGCGCAGCGCGGGCCCGAGCCTTCCCGCGGAGGTCGTCGCGGGCGTGCGCTGGTCGAAGGACGGATCGCGCATCGCCATGGTGTGCACGGGCTCGGCCGCGCCGGTCGACATCTGGACGTTCGCGCCGGGCGACCGTTCGGCGCGTCAGCTGACGCGCAGCGCCCATCCCGGCGTCGACCTGGCCACCCTGGTGCTTCCGTCGCTCGAGACGTTCAAAGCGCACGACGGCCTCGAGCTCTCCGGCTGGCTCTACGTGCCGAAGGACTTCCGCGCGCCGGGTCCGTGCGTGCTGTCGTTCCACGGCGGTCCCGAGGGGCAGGAGCGCCCGCTCTTCAACCGCTCCTATCAGGCGCTGCTCGCGAACGGCGTCGCCGTGTTCGCGCCGAACGTTCGCGGGTCCGCGGGCTTCGGCAAGACGTTCGTGCACCTCGACGATCGCGAGCGGCGCTTCGACGGTGTGCGCGACATCGTCGCGTGCGCCGACCACGTCGTCGGCATCGGCGTCGCCGATCGCCGACGCCTCGGCATCACCGGCGGCTCGTACGGCGGGTACATGACCATGGCCGGGATCACCGAGTTCCCGGAGCTGTTCGCCGGCGCGGTGTGCGTGTGCGGGATCATCAACTTCGTCACCTTCTTCAAGCACACCCAGCCGTGGATGGCGGCGGTGTCGAAGTCCGAGTACGGCGACCCCGAGACGCAGCGCGACCTGCTCGAGGCGCTCTCCCCCATCAACAAGATCGACCGGGCGAAGACGCCTCTGCTCGTCCTCCACGGCGCGAACGACACGAACGTCCCGCTGGTCGAGGCCAAACAGATGGTCGATGAGCTGCGGAAGCGCAACGTCGAGGTCGCGTCGGTCATCTTCCCGGACGAAGGCCACGGCTTCACCAAGACCGCCAACCGCACCCGGGCGGCGGTCGAGACCGTCGGGTGGTTCGTCACCCACCTGTGACCGGCGGCGCGCCTGTCACATCCGGCGGGGCGGCGGTGCTGTGAAGGAAGAAGAAGTGGGTGCCATGGAGGCAACGCGACGGGCTCCCGCCGTTCCGGCCATGCCGGCGGCCTTCGAGGACCTGTTCCGGAGGGAGTACGCCCGCGTGGTGACGATCGCCCACCGCATCGTGCGGGACCCCGATGAAGCTGAGGACGTCGCTCAGGACGTCTTCGTGTCCTTCTATAAGCGCCACCCCGCGGACGCCGGCTACGCGCCGGCGTGGCTGCACGCCGCCGCCGCCCACACCGCACTGAACGCCATCCGTTCGCGCTCGCGGCGCGCGCGGCGCGAGGACATACACAGCCGCGAGACCGATGTCGCGGTCGACCCGGGCGCCACCGCCGAGCGTGCGGAGACGCGCGCTGAGGTGCGTGCCGCGCTCGCGCGGATCGACGAACGCTCGGCGTCGCTGCTCGCGCTCCGCCACAGCGGCCTGTCCTACGACGAGATCGCCGCCGCCCTCGGGCTGCGGAAATCCAGCATCGGAACCTTCCTGGCGCGAGCCGAGGACGCGTTCCGCAAGGAGGTCACGCGATGATCCCACCGATCAACGATTCACCCGACGCACCGGTGATGCAGGTCGATACCGAGCGCGCGCTCGCGGCCATCCGTCAGCGCATCGAGCGTGAAGGGATCCGGCCGGTGGTCGGATCGCCGCGCATCGCGCGGCTGCCGGTGTTCTCGGTGTGGGCGAAGGGCCTCGCCGCGGCGGCATCCGTGGTCCTCGTGCTCACGCTGCTCACGGTGAGCGGCGTCGCGGAGACGATCCTCACCGTGTTCGAGCCCAAGCAGGTCGCGGCCGTGCCGATCACGAACGCCGACATCCAGACCGCGATGAACAGCCTGCAGTCGTACGGCACGCTCACGTGGTCGGCGCCGCCCAAGCCGATCGAGGTGCCCGACGCCGCCGCCGCGGCCCGCGAGAGCGGTCTTGCGGTCGTGCGTCCGGGCACGCTGCCCGCGTCCGTGACCGCCGCGAACGTGCACTACGGCGTGATGCCTCGCACCACGGCGACGTTCACGTTCAGCGCGGACACGACGCGCGCGTCGGCCGCGAAGCTCGGCCGGACCCCGCCGCCCATGCCCGCGAACATCGACGGCAGCAAGCTCTTCATCACCGGCGGGCCGGCGGTCGTCCAGTTCTACGGCAACCTGCCGAACCCGTCCGCCGCGACACAGGACCCGCTGGCAGCGGTGCCGCAGCTGATCATCGCCCAGGGCAAGGCGCCGCTGGTGCAATCCGACGGCGTGACCGTCGAGCAGC
The DNA here is from genome assembly GCA_035631715.1 of Candidatus Acidiferrales bacterium. Taxonomy (GTDB): domain Bacteria; phylum Chloroflexota; class Limnocylindria; order P2-11E; family P2-11E; genus CF-39. The sequence continues at coordinate 1,815 of DASQIF010000027.1, read as the reverse complement.
TGCAGTCATACCTCCTCGCGCAGCCGGGCATCACACCTGGCCTCGCGGCCGAGATCAAGGCGATCAAGGATCCGTCGAGCACACTGCCGATCCCGGTGCCGGTCAACTTCGGGACGTCGAAGAACGTGACCGTGCAGGGCGTGCAGGGAGTCTTCATCGGTGACACGACCGGCCTTGGAAGCGCGGTCATCTGGGAGAAGGACGGCATCGTGTACGGCGTCGCGGGTACGCTGACCGAGTCGGAGATCATGGCGGTGGCGAACTCGCTCCATTGAGCGATCCGTCCCCCGCGATAACCACGCGAGATCTGGCGAAGCGCTACGGGAACCTCGTGGCGCTCGCCGGTCTCACCATGACCATCCCGCGCGGCTCGGTGTTCGGCTTCCTCGGTCCGAACGGCGCCGGGAAGACCACCTCGGTCAAGCTGCTGCTCGGCCTCGCGCGGCCGACGTCCGGCGGTGGCGAGATCCTCGGGCGGCCGATCGGCGAGCGCGACTCGCGCCGCCGCGTCGGCTACCTGCCGGAGCTCTTCCGCTACCAGCCCTGGCTCAGCGCGCGCGAGGTGCTCGCGCTCCACTGCCGGCTCGCGGGCATCGACCGCACCGCGTGGGACCGCGAGATCGCCGACGCGCTCGCGGTCGTCGGCCTCACCGAGCGCGGTGGCACGCGCGTCGGGACGTTCTCGAAAGGCATGCAGCAGCGGCTCGGCCTCGGGGTGGCGCTTCTCGGCGACCCCGAGCTCGTCCTGCTCGATGAGCCCACCAGCGCGCTCGATCCGGTCGGACGGCACGATGTGCGCGAGATCATCCGCGCGCTGCGCGACCGCGGCGTCACCGTGTTCCTCAACTCGCACCTCCTCTCCGAGGTCGAGCAGGTCTGCGATCGCGTCGCGATCGTCGACCACGGGAAGGTCGTGGCCGACGGCACGCTCGAGCAGCTACTGGGTGGCGACACCGTGCGCATCCACGTCACCGACCTGACGCGCGAGGGGCGCGACGCGGTGAACGCATTCGGCACGATCGCGGACGAGGGCGAGTGGCTGGTCGTGCGCGGTCTCAAGAAGGAGCGTGTGCCGGAGCTCGTGGCCGCGCTGGTGCGGGACGGCGCGAACGTGCACGCCGTCGAGCCGGCGCACGAGTCGCTCGAGGACCGCTTCCTGCGGCAGCTGGGAGAGCACTAGATGCTCGTCCTCACCATCGCCCGTCTCACCGTCATCGAGATGCTGCGGCGCCGGCTGTTCCTCGTGCTCATCGGCCTCACGCTCCTCGTGGTCGCGTTCACCTCATGGGGCTTCGGCCAGATCACGAGCACCGGGACGCGCCCGCTCACGCGCGTGGAGCAGATCGCGGTCGTGTCGCAGCTGCTCATCCTCGTCGGCTTCATGTTCAGCTTCACGCTGACCTTCTCCGCCGTCTTCGCCGGTGCGCCGTCGCTCTCGGGCGACGTCGAGTCCGGCACCGCGCTCGCGATCCTGGCGCGTCCCCTCTCGCGCGCGGAGTTCGTGCTCGGGAAGTGGCTCGGGGTCATCGCCACGATCCTCGTGTACGCGGTCCCCACGACGGCGCTGCAGCTCCTCATGGTCAACTGGATCGTCCAGTACGTCCCGCCCCATCCGCTCGAGTTCCTCGCCTTCATCAGCGGCGAGGGCGTGATCGCCCTCACGCTCGCGCTCGCGCTCTCCACCCGGCTCGCGGGGATGGTCGGCGGCGTCGTCGCGCTCATCTTCTGGGGAGTCGCGTGGATCGGCGGGATCGTCGGCGGCGTCGGCCTCGTGCTCAACAACACCACCGCCCAGCACGTCGGCACCGTGACGCG
>DASQIF010000026.1:0-10293 GCA_035631715.1 Candidatus Acidiferrales bacterium | reverse complement strand
GTGGGGCCCGCGACAAGCGACGGGCCCGCGCCGAATCCGGTCACGTCCGCGCTGCGTTTCATCGGACCCGGTGGTGCAGACGCGGTCGGACCCGGTCCGCAGGATGTCCGCGGGTTCGTCCGCGTCGCCGACGGCGACACGATGGACGTCTACATCAACGGGCACGAGGTCGCGATCGGGCTGCTCGGGGTCAGCGCTCCCTTCTACAACACGGTGTGCGGCATCCAGGCGACGGCGGCCCTGCAGAAGCTCGTGAAGGGCGGCATCCACCTCGACGACGACACCACCGTGCAGTTCGACTCGCGGCTGCGGCGCATGTATCGCGGCGTCGCGCTCGACGGCACGGACATCGCGGAGAGCCTGGCGCGCGACGGGGTGGCCATCGGTGACGGGCATGGGCAAAAGGCGAACAACGTGTTCCGCGCGGAGCTCGAGGCACGGGCGGCGGGCCGCGGGTGCGCCTGGCAGCACGTACCGGCGCCGCAGCAGGACGGCACCGGCCGGTTCTCGCGCGTCGATGTAGGCGACACGCTCTCCCAGTTGGCGCGCGGCATCGGCCAGACGTTCGTCTCGGCCGCGCAGGGCCTGCGCCCCGCCGCCGCGGAGGCCGCACCGGTGAGCGCGCCTCTGGCCACCACCCTCCCGGCAGGCTTCACGCAGGACGTGATCGCCAGCGGCATCACCCAGCCGACGAACATGGCCTGGCTGCCCGACGGCCGGATCCTCATCCTGGGCAAGACGGGACAGGTCTGGCTGGTGAAGAACGGCGTCCTGCAGACCACGCCGTTCATCGACATCCGCGATCACGTCAACAGCTACTTCGATCACGGGCTGCTCGGCGTCGCGGTCGATCCGAATTTCGCGACGAACGGTTTCGTCTACCTCCTCTACACGTACGAGGACAACGTGCTCGCCCCGACGGCGCCGAAGGCCGGCCGCTTCACTCGGGTCACCGCGGTCGGCGACACGGCGTCGCCGTCCAGCGAGGTCACGCTGCTCGGCAGCATCGTCGGCGGGTCGTGCAACAACTATCCCGACGGCACGGACTGCATCCCGAACGACAACCTGTCGCACACGGAAGGTGCGGTGAAGTTCGCACCAGACGGATCGATCTTCCTGACCCTGGGCGACGGCGCGAGCTTCAGCACGGTCGATCCGATGGCGCTGCGCGCACAGGACATCGACAACCTCGCGGGCAAGGTGATCCACATCCTGCCCAACGGCCTCGGCGCACCGGAGAACCCGTTCTACAACGGTGACCCGACGGCGAACCGCTCGAAGGTGTGGGCGTACGGCGTTCGCAACGCCTACCGCTTCAACCTGCGGCCATCCAATGGGCACGTCGTCATCGGCGATGTCGGGTGGAACGACATCGAGGAGGTCGACGTCGTGCCGCCTGGCGCGAACCTCGGCTGGCCGTGCTACGAGGGCCCGCTCGTGCAGTCCGGATATCAAGGGTTCTCGGTGTGCCAGGCGCTCTACCCGACGAACAGCGCCAGACCGCCGCTGACCTCGTACACGCACTCGAACGGCAGCACCGCGGTGACCGGCGGAGCCTTCTACACCGGCACGGTCTATCCGGCGCAGTTCCAGGGCGCGTATTTCTTCGGTGACTACGGACAGAGCTTCCTCCGCTACATCCAGCTCGACGCGAACGACAACATCATCTCGGGCCCGACCGACTTCGGCGTCGCGCTCGACGGTCCGGTCGCGATCAACACCGGGCCGGACGGGAACCTCTACTACATCGCGATCAACACCGGCGAGCTCCGTCGCATCCGCTTCGCCGGCAACGCGCCGCCGAACGCGGTCGCATCCGCGACCCCGAACAACGGGCTCACGCCGCTCACCGTGCAGTTCTCGAGCGCCGGGTCGAACGATCCGGAGAACGAGACGCTCTCGTTCAGCTGGGACTTCGGCGACGGCACGCCCGCGTCGACGCTCGCGAGCCCGAGCCACCAGTACACGACGAACGGCACGTACACCGCGACGCTCACGGTGACCGACGCGCACGGCTCCGGGACCGCGACGACCCGCGTCGTCGTCGGCAACCGCGCGCCGACCGCGACGATCACCGCGCCGTCGAGCAGCCTGACTTACAAGGTCGGCGACGTCATCAACTTCGCGGGCAGTGGGAACGACCCGGAGACCGGAGCGCTACCGCCGGCGAACCTCGCGTGGCAGGTGATCGTGCACCACTGTCCGCAGGGGAGCTGCCACACGCACTTCCTGCTGTCGGCGGTCGGCACGAGCGGCTCGTTCACGGTGCCCGATCACGGTGACGACGTCTACTTCGAGATCGATCTCACCGCGACGGACAACGTCGGCCTCACCGGCACCGCGAGTGTGAACATCAACCCGCTCACGAGCCAGATCACGCTTGCGGCGACGCCGGCCGGCATGCAGGTGATCTACGACGGCACGCAGCAGGTCGCGCCGCTCGTCCACACGAGCGTGGTGGGCTCGTCACATTCGATCGACACACCGTCGCCGCAGACGAACAACACGTTCGCGTCGTGGTCGGACGGCGGCGCCCAGCATCACAACATCATCGTTCCCGCGACCAATGCCACGTACACCGCGACGTTCAACGTCGCGACGGCGAACAGCCTGGCGCTCAGCGGGACCGGTGCGTACGCGAACGCGCCGCACAACCCGGAGCTGAATACCACCGGGGACTGGACGATCGAAGCGTGGTTCAAGGACGAGTCCCCCGGCGGGTCGAACCATGACCGGACGTACATCGTCATGAAGGGTGCCGGCGACGTCGAGGGCGAGGCGAGCTACATGGTCGGCGTCGCCTGGAACGGGATCTTCGCCGGTGAGCGGACGAACTGGAACGATCAGCTGCTCAGCGCGAACATCTCGGCGCTCACGATCAATACGTGGCACCACGTGGCCGCGGTCCTGACAGCATCGACGCGACAGCTCACGATCTACATCGACGGCGTGCAGTCGACGCAGGGGACGCTGGCGGCGCTGTCGCCCACCGGCAGCGCCGCCGGCGTGTACATCGGACGGAACGGCAGCGGGAACGGCCCCTGGCGCGGGAAGCTCGACGACGTCCGGATCTGGAACGTCGCGCGGACGCAGGCGCAGATCCAGTCGTCCTTCCAGAGCGAGCTCGCCGCGCCGCCGCCGGGGCTCGTCGCGAACTGGAAGTTCGATGAGGGCACCGGCACGATCGCCGGCGATAGCACCGCGACCCAGGAGAACGCGACCTTGTTCAGCGGGGCGACCTGGTCCGCCGACGTCGGCAACGGCCCGCCGCCACCGCCACCGCCCACGGCGATCACCAACGTGACGGCGACGAACGTGACCAACGGCAGTGCCGTGATCACGTGGACGACGAACAATCCGGCCGACTCCGAGGTCGAGTTCGGCACCACCACCGCGTATGGCCAGAGCTCGTCGCAGAATCCCGCGCTCGTCACGAGCCACAGCCAACAGATCACCAGCCTCGTGGCAAGCACGCTGTATCACTATCGCGTGCGCAGCCGCGACGGAGGCGGCACGCTGGTGATCTCGCCTGACGCGACGTTCACGACGGCGGCGCCTCCGCCGCCGACGACGATCACCGGACCGGTGACGGGCCTCGTCACGAACGTGGCGGCGCAGGTGAGCTGGACGACGAACAACCCGGCGGACACGCAGGTCGACTATGGAACGACCACGGCGTACGGTTCGACGACGACCCGCGACGTGAGCCTCGTCACGAGCCACGCGCAGACGCTCACGTCCCTCACCCCGAACACGCTGTACCACTACCGCGCGCGCAGTCTCGACGCGGGCGGGACGCTCGTGCTGTCGGCGGATGCGACGTTCACGACGACGAACGCGCCGCCGGCCTTCAGCCTCGCGCTCAGCGGGACGGGGTACGCCGAGGCGCCCGCCCCGCTCGCGGCGAAGCTGAACATCACCGGTGACTGGACCGTCGAGACGTGGTTCAAGGACGAATCGCCGGGCGGGTACAACCACGACTTCGCCTACCTGGTGATGAAGGGCAACACCGACCTCGACAGCGAGAGCCCGTACCTGCTCGGCGTGCAGTACAACAACCTCTTCGCTGGCGGGCGGACTGGATTCGCGACGCAGACGATCAACGCAAGCCTGCTGGCCACGACGGCGAACGCATGGCACCACGTCGCGGCCACGTTCGCCTCGTCGACGCGCCAGGTCACGATCTACCTCGACGGGGTCCAGGTCGCTCAGGGCACGTTGCCTTCCCGCACGACGACCGGGAACAACAGACCCCTCGAGATCGGCCGGAACGGCAACGGCGCGAACACGTGGCGGGGCAAGATCGATGACATCCGCATCTGGAACGTCGTCCGCACGCCGGCGCAGATCGCCGCAAGCTACGCGACGGAGCTCTCCGCAGGACAGGCGGGCCTTGTCGCGAACTGGCTGCTGAACGACGGCACCGGCACGGTCGCGACCGACAGCACCGCGAGCCCGGCGAACGCGATCCTGAACGGGGGCGCCACGTGGTCGACCGATGTCGGCAACGGCCCGCCGCCGCCCCCGCCGCCGACGACCATCAGCGCTGTCGCGTCCGCCAACGTGACGAACGGCAGCGCGCAGATCACCTGGCTCACGAACAATCCGGCGTCGAGCCAGGTGCGCTACGGCACGACGACGGCGTACGGCTCGACGACGACGCTCGACGCCACACTGGTCACGAGCCACGGACAGCAGCTCGCTGGTCTTTCGGCGAGCACGCTGTACCACTACCAAGCCGTGAGCACCGATGCCGGCGGCACTCAGGTAACGTCCGGTGACTTCACCTTCACGACGACGGCGCCGCCGCCGCCCACGACGATCAGCGGGCTCACCGCCGGCAACCTGAGCAATACCGGCGCGCTCATCACGTGGACGACGAACAACCCGGCGGACACGCAGGTCGAGTACGGCACGACGACGGCGTACGGCACGATGACCACACGCGACCCGACGCTCGCCACGAGCCACAGTCAATCGCTGTCGGGTCTCGCCGCGAACACGCTGTATCACTACCGCGCGCGAAGCACCGACGCCGGTGGGACGCTCGTGCTGTCGCCGGACGCGACCTTCACCACCACCAACGCGCCGGCCGCGAACAGCCTCGCGCTGAACCAGGCCGGCTACGCCGAGGCCGCGAACGCCACGAAGCTCAACGTGACCGGCGACTGGACGCTCGAGTCGTGGTTCAAGGACGAGAACCTCTTCACCGGCTACAACCACGACGCCTTCTACATCGTCATGAAGGGCAACACCGACGCGAACGGCGAGGCGCCGTACTTCATGGGGATCGCGTGGAACACCGTCTTCGCCGGCGAGCGGACGAACTGGACGAACTTCTCGCTATCGGCTCCGATCGGCGCCCTGGTGCCGGCGACGTGGCACCACCTCGCCGCGACGATGGTCTCCTCCACGCGCACCCTCACGCTGTTCCTGGACGGCGTCCAGGTCGCGCAGGGCGTCCTCGGCGGGCAATCGGCGATCGGCAACGCGCTCCCGGTCGAGATCGGCCGCAATGGCAACGGCTCCGGCGCGTTCCGCGGCAAGGTGGACGACGTCCGCATCTGGAACGTCGTTCGCACGCCCGCGCAGATCTCGGCGAACTACGCCGCCGAGCTCGCGACCGCGCCGGCCGGCCTCGTCGGCAACTGGAAGTTCGACGAAGGCGTGGGGACGTCCGCGGCGGACGCGACCGCAAGCCCCCAGAACGCCACGCTGCTCGGCGGCGCGGCGTGGTCCGGCGACGTCGGCAACGGTCCGCCGCCGCCGCCACCACCGACGACCATCACGAACGTCTTGGCCACGAACGTGACGAACGGCACGGCCACGATCACGTGGACGACGAACAATCTCGCCTCGAGCCAGGTGCGATACGGGACGACGGCGAGCTACGGCTCGACCACGGCGCTCGACAGCACCATGGTGACGAGCCACAGCGTCCTCATCAGCGGCCTGGCCGCGAGCACCCTGTACCACTACCAGGCCGCGAGCACGGACGCCGGCGGCACGGCGGTGTCCTCGAGCGACTTCACGTTCACCACGACGGCGCCGCCTCCACCCACGACGATCACGGCGCTTACCGCGACCGGCATCAGCAACACCGGCGCGACCATCACGTGGACGACGAACAACCCGGCGAACAGCCAGGTCGACTACGGCACGACGGCGAGCTACGGATCGTCGACGGCGCTCGACGCGTCGATGGTGACGAGCCACTCGGTGGCGCTGAGCGGCCTTGTGCCGAACACCGTCTACCACTACCGCGCCCGTAGCACCGACGCGGGCGGGACGCTGGTGCTGTCGACGCCGGACCAGACCTTCACGACAACGAACGCGCCCGCTGTGAACAGCCTGCTGTTGAACGGCGCGGGATACGCCCAGGCTCCGGACAACGCCGAGCTCAATATCACCGGCGACTGGACCCTCGAGGCCTGGTTCAAGGACGAGACGGCGGGCGGCTTCAACCACGACTTCACGTACATCGTCCTCAAGGGGAACACCGACCAGGTCGGCGAGGCGCCGTTCATGATGGGCATCGCATGGAACACGCTGTTCGCCGGCGGGCGCACCAACTGGACGAACTGGACGCTGTCGGGCTCGCTCGCGGCGACGAATCCCGCGGCTTGGCACCACGCCGCGGCCACGTTCGTCGCCTCGACGCGGACCCTGACGCTCTACCTCGACGGCGCGCAGATGGCCACGGGCGTGCTCGGCGCGCGGACGACGACCGGGAACACCATGCCGGTCCAGATCGGCAACAACGGCAACCTCAGCAACGCGTTCCGCGGCAAGATCGACGACGTGCGGATCTGGAACGTCGCACGCACGGCCGCACAGATCGGCGCGAACTACCTGACCGAGTTCTCGACGACGCAGACGAACCTCGTCGCCAACTGGCGCTTCAACGAGGGCACCGGCACGACGGCCGGCGATCTCACCACGCCGGCTGAGAACGCCACGCTCTTCCTCGGCGCCGGTTTCTCGACCGACGTCCATCCGTAGCGGGACGGGCGCGCGCGTGGCAGCCCACGAGACACTGCGCGCCATGAGGCGCAACGGCGATCGCGCGGCCGTCGAGGCCGCCCGCGCGACGACGCCTCCGGTGGCGATCTTCACGAACAGCATGGTCATGGGCGGGATGGAGGAGCACGTCCTGCAGCTCGGGCGCGGCCTGCGGGAGCGGGGGTTTCCGGTGACGGTGATCTGCTCGAGCGACGATGCGATCGCGCCCCTGCGCGACGGCCTGCACGAGGCGGACGTCGAGGTGCGTGCCCTGTCGGCGAAACAGGCGTCCCTCGGCAGCGCGCTGCCACGGGTGCGCGAGCTCGCCGCGGCGCTGCGACCGTTCCGCGGCGGCGTCCTGCACATCCACATGACGGGTCACCGCGGCGGCGCCCTCACCATGCTCGCGGCCCGCCTCGCGGGGGTGCGTGCGATCGTGCGGAGCGTCCACCTACCACCGACCGGAAGGGTCGGCCGGCAGGACCGCGTCCTCGTCGGGATTACGGATCGGCAACTCGCGCGCATCGTGTGCGTCTCGAGCGAGACGCGCCGCGCGCACGTGGACGCGCTCGGTCGTGATCCGAGGAAATGCGTCGTCGTCCACAACGGCGTCGATCTCGAACGGTTCTCACCGGATGTGCCGCCGATCGACCTGCGCGCCGAGTTCGGCATCGCGCCGACCGCGCCGGTCGTCGGGACCGTCGCGCGGCTGGGAGAGACGCGGAAGGGGATGCATCACTTCGTCGACGCGGCGGCACTCATCGCCGCGCGCGCCCCCGACACGCGCTTTCTCGTCGTCGGCGACGGCGAGCTACGGACGGCGTTGGAGTCGCGGGCGCGGGAGCGTGGCCTCGGCGAGCGCGTCGTGTTCGCCGGCCAGCGCGCCGACGTCCCGCGCGTGCTCACGGCGCTCTCGGTCTTCGTCTCGCCGTCGATCTACGAGGCGTGCCAGTACAACCTGCTCGAGGCGATGGCCGCCGGTCGCGCGGTCGTCTCGACGCTCACCGGCGTCGCGCCGGAGGTGATCGTGGACGGTGTGACCGGGCGCGCCGTCGCGATCGGCGACCCGCACGCCCTCGCCGTGGCGACGCTGGAGACACTCGCGGCGCCGGCGGAGGCTGCGCGCATGGGCGCTCGCGCGCGGGAGCGCATCCTGTCGGGCTTCTCGCTCGACGCGATGCTCGACGGGCTCGTTCGCGTCTATCGCGAGGTCGTGAGCGGTTGACGCACCTGAGCCAGATGGACGGCAAGAGCGGCACGTAGCGCACCGTGAGGGGTGGCCTCACGACCACCCCTCATCAGCGAGTCGTTACGGTCCGACGTTCAGCGCGGTGACGCGGGTGCCCCAGTTCGCGAGAGAGGAGCGTGTACCGCCGCAGCTGCCGATCGCCCCCGTCAGGTAGCCGGCGAGGTTGCAGGCCGAGGCGATCGCCTCGTTCGCGATGAAGATGGTGTTCCCGTCGACGGCCGCCGCGCCGTAATCGCCCCAGCGCGGACGGATCGGGTTCGGCGCACTGAAGGCCCGGTACTCGCTGAAGCCGTCCTGCGGCGCGGTCCCTTCGGCGATCACGACGACGTCGCCGGGACCGGCCGGAGAGTTGAGCGAGACGTACGCGGCGCTCGGATAGTGGTCGTCGCCGACGAGCGTGAATCCGATCACGCCCTTCCCGGCGTCGGTCCACCCGACGGCGCCGTAGATCGCGTTGTTGTGCGCGATGGCGACGTGCCCCTGGCGAACGAGGAAGGCCGACAGCGTGCCGGTGGCGACGTTCGGCTGGATCGCGAAGAAGGCGATGCCCGCCTTCGTCTGTCCGCCGACGCTCACCGCTGTGTCGAGCGTCCCCCAGATCACGCCGCGGGCGAATGTCGTCGACAGGATGCGCGTGTCGCTGCTGTCGAGGCCGCCTTCGACCTCGTTGTGCTGCGGTTCGGCAGCGAGCAGCAGGCGCCAGCAGCCCACACCGGCGACGGTCGCCGTCGTGGTGTCGTTGATGCACTGGCCGAGCGGGAAGTCGCCGGCCTTCTGGTTGGCTCGCGGCGGATTGCTGTACTGGTCCACGCCGACGATCGTGTTGTTCAGCGAGAGCGCGGGCGTGTTCCCGATACGCAGCGACTGCGTGTTCGTGAGCGCCCATACCGCGATGCGGTTGTCGGTGAGGGTCGGGTTGACCTCTTCACCGGCCATCGAGCTGAGGAAGTATTCGGTGCCGCCGGCGGAGAGGTCGTAGCTCGCGTCGGTCGGTGAATAGGCCGGGAAGACCGTGAACCCGGCGTTGCCACCGACCATGCCGATCGTGTCGAACTGGATGACCTGGATGGTCGTGGCGCCTGACGCGAGCGCCTTCTTGCCCATGGCGTAGACCTGCGCGGCGTGGAACGTGGGCCCGAAGAGATCGTACTCGTTGGTGGTGATGTAGAAACCGTTCTGGTCGGCGCCGATGTGCGGGAAGTCGCCGATGCACGCGTTCGGATTCGTCTTGGTCGCGCGCGGCGCGCCCGGCAGGCAGTGGTGGTTGGGCGTGCCCTCGGTGCCGTCGTCCTGCGCCGCGAGGCGATAGATGTTCCAGCTGCCTCGCGGATCGCTCGTCTGACTCACGGCGAGATCGAGGTGGTTCCGTCCGGTGAACTGTCCGGTCGTGGGGACCACCTCGAGGGTGAGCACCACGTGGAACCAGCGTTGACGCTGCTGGTCGTAGAGACACGACGGGTCGGTGACGAACGGCCCCTCGATGCCCGTCGTGCGATTGAACTGCGGCGCGTAGCCGTAGAAGGTGTTGAGGTCGACGACCCCGGTGAGCGGCGTGCCGCTGCCGTCGAACACGCGGAGCACGTCGTTGACGCTCTCGAGGACGAAGCCGTTGCCAGCGCAGAGGCCCTGGTCGGGCGGCTCGAGCGAGAACTGGTTTCCGCCGTTGGCGAGGCGCTGCTGGCGATGGTTCAGGCCGAGGAAGCTGCTCTGCACCGTCGGCTGTGACTTGGTGTTCGCGGTGTCGACGGTGATCCCATCGATGACGAACCCGCTCGACGCGGTGAAACTCCGACCCGGCTCGGGCGAACCGGCCTCGGCTGGATCAGCGGGCGCGAACTCGGGTGACTGGATCGCGTCGGATCCTTCAGCGAGTGCCGCGAATGACGCGGTGCCGTCGAGAGTGATGAGGCGACCCGAATCCGCGGCGGCGGATCCAGCGAACGGCCCCATCGACGCGCAGATGAGCACGAGGGATATCGCCATGGAGAAGCGTCGATGCATACGGTCCCCCCTCTTCGTCGACCGCGCGCGCGGGCCGGTCG
>DASQIF010000025.1:0-3587 GCA_035631715.1 Candidatus Acidiferrales bacterium | reverse complement strand
GCGCTTCCAGGAGATCCTCCGGTCGCGTGACCGGGCGCAGGCCGGCCCGAGCGCGCCGGCGCACGGGCTGTGTCTGATCAGAGTGGACTACGGTGGCGAGCGACAAAGCGAAAGCGAGAACGACGAATGAAGACGTACGTGGCGAAATTGAGTGAGGTCCAGCGCGAGTGGCGGGTCGTCGATGCCGACGGCGCGACGCTCGGTCGTCTCGCGACGCAGGTGGCCGCGATCCTGCGCGGCAAGCACCGCGTCACGTTCACTCCCTCGATGGACACCGGCGACCCGGTCATCATCATCAACGCCGCGAAGATCAAGGTCACCGGCAAGAAGCTGACCGACAAGCTCTACATCCGTCACTCGGGGTACCCGGGCGGCTTCCGCTCGGAGAACCTCGAGAAGCTGCTTGCGCGCCGGCCGGAGGAGGTCATCCGCCGCGCGGTGCGCGGGATGCTCCCGCAGAACCGTCTGGGCGAGCAGATGATGCGCAAGCTCCACGTCTATGTCGGTGCGGACCATCCGCACGCCGCGCAGAAGCCGCAGATGCTGGCTGCGCCGAAGTCGAAGGAGGCCTAACGCACGATGAAGAGCCCCGCTTACTTCCAGGGCACCGGCCGGCGCAAGAGATCGACCGCGCGTGTGCGCCTCGTCGCCGGTGAGGGGACCGTCGTCGTCAACGGCAAGCCGCTCGACGAGTACTTCGGCCTCGACGGCGCGGTCGAGCGCGCGACCGAGCCGTTCACCGTCACGAACACCGCGCGCCGCTTCAACGCCATGGTCAAGGTCGCCGGCGGCGGCGTGACCGGGCAGGTCGGCGCGATCTCGATGGGCATCGCGCGCGCGCTGCTCCAGGTCGACAAGGACAACACCAAGGCGCTCCGGCAGGCCGGTCTCCTCACGCGCGATCCGCGCGAGAAGGAACGCAAGAAGCCGGGACTCAAGCGCGCGCGCAAGGCTCCTCAGTTCACCAAGCGCTGACATAGGTCCTGCTAGTCGGCGGCGGCGCCTTGGGCGCACACTGATGCGCGGTGGCGAACCGATCCTCTGACTTCAACTACAAGGTCGCGCTCGCATCTGGGCTGAAGAGCCTTCAGGGCAAGCGCCTCCGCCAGGCCGAGGAGCAGTTCCGTTACCTCGTGCAGCACTTCCCGACCGCCGAGGGCGGTTATCGCGGTCTCGCCAAGGTGCGCGTCGAACAGGCCGACCGCGCCGCCGCGCTGAAGACCCTCCTCGACGGCGGCGCCGCGCTCGCCAAGGCCGGCCAGCGCGACGGCGCCATCAACGTCCTCAAGGAAGCGGTCCAGCTCGATCCGCGTGACCGCACCGCGCATCGCCGCCTCGCCTCGTCGCTCGCGCTCGCCGGCGACACCGAGGCCGCGGCGCACGAGTACGTGCGCTTCATCCGCGACGTCGGTGACCCCGTGGCCGCGCGGATGGAGGCCGAGTACGCGCTCGAGCGCATGCCGCACCACGCCGAGATCGAAGAGGCCGCGCGCGCAGCGGGCGCGACCGTCGTCGCGCACGCGGAGCCTGCGCACGCGGAGCCTGAGCACGCCGAGCCTGAGCACGCCGAGCCTAAACACGCCGAGCCTGCGCACGCCGAGCCCACGCACATGACGAGCGTCGACCGCGAAGACCTCGTGCGTTCGGCGTTCGGCCCCGTCGAGGCCGAGCCCGCCGCCCCCACGCACGAGCCCTGGGCGCCGCCGGTGCTCGAGCCCGCGCCGAGCGACGCGCAGAACGACGCATGGAAGGCCGAAGGCGATGCGGCGTGGGCGCCTCCGCGCGAGGCATGGCAATCAGCCCCGAGCGGTGCGGACCCCTGGGCCGCGGAGCCCGCGCCCGAGGCGCCGAGCGACTCGTCGAACGGCGAGATCATCAGCGCCGATGTCGACGACACGACGGTCGAGGCAACGGCGGCGCGCTACCTCGCGACGCGCGATCCGCGCGGCGGCACCGCGGCGCTCGAGGCCGCGCGCCGCTACATCGTGGCCGGCCACATGGACGCGGCGTCGGACCTGCTGCTGCAGCTCATCGCGGCGGGCATCGCCGATCATGAGGCGCAGCGCCTCTTGCTCGAGGTGACGAGGAACCTCGGGAAGAAGGACGTCACGAAGGCGAAGGTCCAATTGCTGGTGGAGGCGCTGAAGCTGGACGGTCATGCCGAGCTCGCTGCGGAGGTCGAGCAGCAGGCGCAGGAGGCTTGATGCCCGCTTGGGTCAACGATCTCCTCAACACGATCTTCAAGGGCCAGTGCTGCGGCTGGAACAACGTCGTCGACGTCCTCATCGTCGCGATCTTCGTCTACTACATCCTCGTCCTCATCCGCGGCACGCGCGCCGTCCAGCTGCTCCTCGGCATGCTCGTGCTCGTCGCGGTGTACGGGATCGCGCTGCTGCTCAACCTGCGTCTCACGCAGTTCGTGCTCCAGGCGCTCTTCGCGTTCGGCATCATCGCCGTGGCGGTCGTGTTCCAGCCCGAGCTGCGGCGCGTGCTCGGTCAGATCGGGCAGCTCGGCCCGCTGAACCGGCTGCTCACGCCGCTCCCCGAGGAGCAGGTCGAGCACGTGGTCGACGAGCTCGTGCGGGCGGCGCTGCTCATCTCCGAGGCGCACCACGGCGCGCTCATCGTGGTGGAGCGCTCCACCGGCCTCCAGGACTACAGCGAGACCGGCGTGCCGGTGAACGGCCGCCTCACGGCTGAGCTCCTCGCCTCCATCTTCATGACCCGCTCGCCGCTCCACGACGGCGCGGTCATCGTGCGCGGCGGCACCATCGTCGCCGCGGCCTGCCTCCTGCCGCTCGAGGACACCCAGGACCGCTCGGCGCACCGGTACGGCATGCGGCACCGCGCGGCGCTCTCGATCAGCGGGCAGACCGATTCGGTCGTGGTGATCGTGTCGGAGGAGACCCAGGCGATCTCGGTGGCCTCGAACGGACGGATGATCGGCGGGCTCGACGAGGAGCGGCTTCGTCGGGTGCTCACCTCGCTGCTGCGGAGCCGGATCCAGCCGCTGCCCTTCCGCAGCAAGGCCTCCTAGCCGTGCGCGTGGCCCTGCCGCGGCCGACCTGGTCGCGGCGGTTCGATCCGCGCGGCATCGTCACTCACGACCTGCCGCTCAAGCTCACCGCGCTCCTCATCGCGATCGTCTTCGCCATCGTGAACGCGCAGAACGCCGCGCCGCAGGAGATCGTCGCCGCGTTCGACGGCCGCGTCCCGATCGAGCGACCCGAGGTGCCGAGCGGCTTCGTCCTGCAGGGCAACCTCGGCGATGTCGCGGTCACGGTCCGCGGACCGCAGGGCGTCGCCGATCACCTCTCGCTCTCCGACTTCCCCGCGACGCTCGACCTCACCGGGGTCGACGCGGGTCAGGGGCCGCGCGACGCCAGGGTGAACGTCACCGTGTCGGATCCGAAGGTGAAGGTGGTCGACGTGACGCCGCTCACCGTGTCAGTGCGTCTCGAGCGCATCACCTCGCGCACGCTCGCGGTGCAGACGCGCCTCGCGAACGATCCGCCCAAGGGGATGCAGGCCGGTCAGACGAGCGTCTCGCCGGGCGAGGTGCGCGTCATCGGGCCGGAGTCGGCGGT
>DASQIF010000024.1:0-3343 GCA_035631715.1 Candidatus Acidiferrales bacterium | reverse complement strand
CCGGTGGAGGAGACGCTCCGCTGGAAGTACCGCTACGTCGACCTGCGGCGCGAACGTTCGAGGGAGCTCATGCGCCTCCGCAGCGAGGTCACGAACTTCATCCGCACGTTCTTCGTCGAGCGTGGGTTCTGGGAGATCGAGACGACGATGCTCATCCGCTCGGACCCCACCGGCGCGCGCGATTTCGTCGTCCCGTCGCGGTATTACCCCGGGAAGTTCTGGGCGCTGCCGCAGTCGCCGCAGCAGCTGAAACAGATCCTCATGGTCGGCGGGATCGACAAGTACGTGCAGATCGCGCGGTGCTTCCGCGACGAGGATCCACGCGCCGACCGCATCTACGAGCTGACGCAGCTCGACGTCGAGATGACGTTCGCGGAGCCGAATGACGTCATGGACATCCTCGAGGACTGCTACACCGCGGTCTTCGAGAAGTTCGGGAAGAAGCCGGTGCATAAGAAGCCCTGGCCGCGCATGACGTACGAGGAGGCCATGCGGCGCTTCGGCAGCGACCGGCCGGACACGCGCTTCGGCATGGAGCTCGTCGATCTCACGGAGGTCTTCCGCGGCACGTCGTTCACGGTGTTCCAGGACGTCATCGCCGACGGCGGGGCGATCCGGGCGATCGTCGTGAAGGGGAAGGCCGACGCGTCGCGCAAGGACGTGGATGGCTGGACGGCGATCGCGAAAACACGCGGCGCGAAGGGCCTGGTGTCCTGGACGTTCGCGGGGGGCGACATCCGCTCGCCGGTGCTGAAGTACTTCTCCGAGCCGGTGCTCGCGAAGCTGCGCAGGGCCACGGGCGCCAAGGACGGTGACCTCGTGCTCGCCGCCGCCGCGGAGTATCGCGTCGCGAGCCGGTCCATCGGCGAGGTGCGACGTGCGCTGGGCGTCGAGCTCGGGCTCGTCGACGCCTCGACGCACCACCTCATGTGGATCCACCCATTCCCGATGTTCGAGCGCGAGTTGGACGGCCGCTGGACGTTCTCGCACAACCCCTTCGCCGGTCCGCTCGACGCCGAGAACGCGAAGCTGCTCGAGGGCGACTTCGCGAAGGCGACAAGCTCGCAGTACGACATGGTCGTCGACGGCAACGAGCTCGGCGGCGGCAGCATCCGCATCCACGACCGCAAGATGCAGGAGCGCGTCCTCGAGATCCTCGGCATCGACAAGAGCCAGGCGGCCACTCGCTTCGGCGCGCTGCTGGACGCGCTCGAGTACGGTGCTCCGCCCGAGGGCGGCATCGCGACGGGCATGGACCGGACGGTGATGATCCTCGCGGGCCTCGCGAGCGCGCGCGAGACGATCGCCTTCCCGAAGACGCAGACGGGTCAGGACCCGCTGCTGGACGCGCCGGCGACGCTCGCGGATGAGCAGCTTCGCGATCTCGGCCTCAGGGTCACCGCACCGTAGGAACTAGCTTCCGGGCGGCAGCTGCTTCCGTGGCCGCGGCAGCGCCCTCCGTCTCCGGCCGCGCTCGAAGATCCGCTCGCCGAGGAAGAGCAGAGCGAGCAGGATGAAGAGCGCCAGCGCACCCAGAAGGTCGAGCAGCACACCTAGACTTTAGGCGTGAAGCGCGTCTATCTGGACCATGCCGCGACGACGCCGGTGGACCCGGAGGTGGCCGAGGCCATGGTCCGCGTCTACCGCGAGATCCCCGGCAACGCCTCGAGCGTCTATGCCGAGGGTCGCGCCGCGCGCGCCCTGGTAGACACCGCGCGCGAGCAGGTGGCGACCGCCATCGGAGCGTCCCCCAGCGAGATCGTCTTCACCAGCGGGGGCACCGAGGCCGACAACCTGGCGCTCCGCGGCACGCTGAAGGCGGCTCGTCCGGAGCGCGACGGCATCGTGACCTCGGCCATCGAACACCACGCCATCCTCGACACGGCCGGCGACCTCGTCGCGCACGAGGGCGCCCGCCTGACCGTGATCCCCGTCGATCGTCATGGCCGGGTTAGCCCGGCTGACGTCGCGGCCGCGATCGATGAGCGAACGGCCGTCGTCTCGGTCATGCACGCGAACAACGAGATCGGGACCGTCGAGCCGATCGCTGAGATCGGCGCGATCTGCCGCGAACGCGGCGTCCCGTTCCACAGCGACGCGGTGCAGTCGGTCGGTGCGCTCGAGCTCGATGTCCGGAAGATCCCGGTCGATCTAATGTCGCTCAACGCGCACAAGTTCTACGGACCGAAGGGCGTCGGCGCGCTGTACATCCGAAAGGGCACGCGCGTCGCGACCCTCCAGACCGGCGGTGGTCAGGAGAAGGGCCGGCGGACCGGCACGGAGAACGTGGCCGGCATCGTCGCGCTCGGTCTGGCCATGCGGATCGCGGCCGAGCGGCGGGCCGCGGAGTCGTCGCGTCAGCGCGCGCTGCGCGATCGGCTCATCGAAGGCGTCCTCGCGCGCGTCCCGGACGCGCTGGTCACCGGGCATCGCACCGAGCGTCTCCCGAACAACGCGTCCTTCGTCTTCCCCGGCGTCGACGGATCGTCGCTCATCGTCGCGCTCGACCTCGACGGTTTCGCCGTCTCGAGCGGATCCGCCTGCACGTCGGGAGACGCCGAGCCATCCCACGTGATCCTCGCCCTCGGTCTCGACCGCGAGATCGCGAAGGGCTCGCTGCGCGTGACCGTGGGCCGCGCGACGACCGATGCGGACGTCGACGCGTTTCTCGCGGCGCTCCCCGGAGTCGTCTCGCGCATGCGGAGCGACGCAGGGGTGACGGCGTGAGCAAGGTCTTCGTCGCGATGAGCGGCGGGGTCGACTCGTCGGTCGCCGCGGCGCTCCTCGCGGAGCGCGGCGAGGACGTCGTCGGCGTGTGGATGCGTCTCGTGCCCGCCGGTCACGACACCGACGCCCCGCGTTACTGCGGGACGGATGAGGCAGGGGAGGACGCGCGTCGGGCGGCAGCGGTGCTGGGGATCCCGTTCTACGCGTTCGACTACGCCGAGGTCTTCGGGCGGAGCGTGGTGGACCGCTTCGTGAATGCCTACGCGAGCGGCGAGACCCCGAATCCGTGCGTGGCGTGCAACCACTACGTGAAGTTCGAGGCGCTCCTGGGGGACGTCGTGCGCAAGTTCGGCGCGGATCGGCTCGCGACCGGCCACTACGCGCGGGTGGCGCACGGCGATCGTCATCGCCTGCTGCGAGCGCGCGACGCGGCGAAGGACCAGTCCTACGCGCTCTACATGCTGGGACAGTCAGAGCTCTCGCGACTCGAGCTGCCCATCGGCGATCTCGCGGACAAGGCGGAGACGCGGACGATCGCCGCGCGCTTCGGGCTGGCCACAGCCACGAAGCCCGACAGCATGGACATCTGCTTCATCGGCGGCGACTACCGCGACTT
>DASQIF010000023.1:0-9270 GCA_035631715.1 Candidatus Acidiferrales bacterium | reverse complement strand
GGTCTGTGCGCGACGTGATCGGCCATGGCCAGGGTGTCGAAGCCGAGCGCCTCGATCTCGCGCGCCTATTCGGCCCACGTGCGCCCATCGGCCGTCGACTGGGCGCGGACGCCCCACCGGAACACCGCCACGGGCGGATTGTGCCGCACCGTCACCACTAGATGTTGTGCCGCACCGTCCCGTATCTTGTGGTCATGCGCTGCCCATCCTGTGGCCATGCCGACACGCGCGTGATCGACTCACGCGAGGCGGAGGACGGCGAGTCCATCCGCCGCCGGCGCGCGTGCGACAAGTGCGGCGAACGGTTCACCACGCGCGAGCGCTCCGAGTCGGCGCGCATCCAGGTGCTCAAGCGCGACGGCTCGCGCCAAGAGTTCGACCGTCGCAAGCTCGCGAGCGCCATCGGCAAGGGTGCGTCGCGGCAGCTCACACCCGACGCCATCGACGGCCTCATCGACGACATCGAGTCGACGATCCGGCAGAGCGGCACGTCGGAGGTCGCGTCCGGTCGCATCGGTGAGATGGTGCTCGACCGGCTCGCCGAGCAGGACCCCATGGGGTACCTGCGCTTCAAGATCGTCTACGCGAATCTCCAGGACACCGACGCGCTCTACGACGAGCTCGAGCGCCTCATCCGCGTGCGGCAGCAGGCGCGTGACCGGCGAGTCGCGGAGCAGACCGAGCTTCCGATCGAGGCGGCCGCCACCGCGGCGCCTGCGCGTCGCCGTCGACGCTGACCGCGGACCGCGCCTTCGCGCGGTCCTCTGGGACCTCGACGGCACCCTGACCGACAGCGTTCGCTTCGTGGTCGACACGGCGAACCGCGTCATCGCGGCGCACGGCGGGACGCCGCTCGATTTCGATCGCGTCGGCGCGATGACCGGGCTCCCGCTCTCGGCGATCCTGCGTCTGGCGTGGCCCGACCTCACCGCTGAGGTCGCCGATGCGTACGTGACCGAATACCGCGAGATCTACGAGCGCGAGGTCATCCCGGCGACGCGGCTGTACCGCGGGACGCGCGCGACGCTGCATGCCTTCCACCAGGCCGGCCTGCGGCAGGCGACCGTGACCGGCAAGCGCGCCGCGGACTGCGAGCGGATCCTCCGCGGCCTGCGCGTCACGGACGAGATCGACGCGTACCTCGGCGGCGACTCGGTGCAGCGCCACAAGCCCGCGCCCGACCTCGCGCTCGCGGCCGCCGAGCGGCTCGGCGTCCCGCCACGCGACTGCGCAGTCATCGGGGACGCGCCGTCGGACATCGAGATGGCGCGCGCCGCGGGCATGCGCGCGATCCAGGTCACGTGGGGCTATTCGCGTCAGCGTCTCGCGGGCACCGACATCCTCGTCCGCACGTGGCCCGAGCTGCGACGCGCGGTGCTGGCGGGGGCAGGGGCCCCCGTTTAGCCCGCGAAGCGGGCGTGGCGTAATACTGGCGTCGTCGTGGTCCTGTCCGATCGTGACATCCGCGCGGCCATCGCAGCGGGACGCATCGGCATCGACCCGTTCGATCCTTCATGCGTCCAACCCGCGTCGCTCGACATCCGTCTCGATCGCTTCTTTCGCGTGTTCAGCTCGACGCGTCATCCGTTCATCGACCTCGCGAAGGTGGCGGACGACATCACCGAGCTCGTCGAGGTGAAAGCGGGAGACCGCTTCATCCTTCACCCCGGACAGTTCGTGCTGGGCTCCACGCGCGAACGCATCCGCCTGGCCGATGACCTCGTGAGCCGTGTGGAGGGGAAGGCCTTGGCGCTCGATACCCCTGTGCCGACCACGACGGGCTGGAAGCAGATCCGCGATATCCAGGTCGACGATCGCGTCTTTGACGAGAACGGTCTCCCGACGGCCGTCGTTGCAACCAGCCCCATCATGATCGGACGCCCGTGCCGTGAAGTCGTGTTCTCCGATGGGACGACAGTAGTTACCGACGTCCTGCATCAATGGGCAACGTCAACGAAGTTTCGCCGTAAGCACCGTTCCCGCTCGACCGCGATCGTCACAACGGGCGAAGTCGAGGACACGCTTCGTGTGGGTCCGGAACTCAATCATCAGATCCCGCTAGCGAGTGCCGTGCGGCGATCCCCGCGTTGGCTGCCCATCGATCCCTACGTGCTCGGCGTGTGGATCGGGGATGGCACGACAACGAAAGCCGAGATCACCTCGGCTGACGAGCCGATCCTCGAAGCCGTCGCTGCAGCTGGTTATGCGGTTTCCCCGCAACGCACCCGGAGGCTCGTCTATCGGATCGGCGGTGTAGGTCATTCACGAAACGCATTGACCGGGCGTTTCGCTCGGGACGCATCACTGTCGAGCGCTCTGCGCGATGCTGGCCTCCTCGGCTACAAGCACATTCCGATCGCGTATCTCGAGGCTTCGATCGAACAGCGCGAAGCACTGCTCGCAGGCCTCATGGACACAGACGGTTACGTCGATCGCGACGGACGTTGCGATATCACGACGGTGAAAGAGAACCTCGCAAGCGACTACTTCGAGCTCATCGCAAGTCTCGGTTTCCGGCCGAAGATCGCGAACAAACGTGCCGTCCTCAATGGCGTCGATGTTGGTCCGAGTTTCGAAGTGCAATTCACGCCGGACCGACCGGTCTTTCGACTTCCCAGAAAGCTCGCGCGTCAGAAGCGTGCTGGCACGTTCCAACGCTTCCGCGCCATCGTCGACGTCCGCCGAACAGCGAGCCGGCCGGTGCGTTGCATCCAGGTCGAGTCTCCGCGAGGGCTGTTTCTCATCACGCGCGCGCATATCCCCACACACAACAGCTCGCTCGGCCGTCTCGGGTTGCTCATCCATTCCACCGCCGGCTTCATCGACCCGGCGTGGGACGGTCACATCACGCTCGAGCTCAGCAACGTGAACACGATCCCGGTGACGCTGTACCCCGGCATGCGCATCGGGCAGCTCTCGTTCTTTCCGCTGTCGAGCCACGCCGAGCGTCCGTACGGCTCGCCGGAGCTCGGCTCGAGTTATCAGGGTCAGACCGGCCCCACGCCATCGCGCTACCGCCTCGACCTGCCGAAATAATGGCGCTCGTCATCGTCTTCCTCGAGGCGTTCATCAACGTGCTCGCGCAGGCGCTGCAGGTCGCGATCATCGTGCGCGTCCTTTTGTCGTGGGTCCCGGTCCGGCTCCCGTTCGGGCTGGGGGAGTTCGTGTGGAGCATCACCGAGCCGATCCTCGGCCCGATCCGCCGCGCCCTATCCGTGCAGGCCGGGATCGATTTCTCGCCGCTCATCGCGCTGTTCGCGATCCAGATCATCGAGAGCATCCTGCTGCGCGTCCTGCCGCCGCCGCTCTAGTCCGTGATCGCGCTGCGGCGTGACGGCGGCCGACTTTCGTTCAGCGTCCGTGTGACACCGAGGGCTTCGGCGAACGTCGTCGCGGGCGAGCGCGACGGGGTCCTCCTCGTCCGCGTGACGGCCGCCCCCGCGGACGGCGCCGCGAATCGCGCCGTCGTGGCGCTCCTGGCGAAGGCGCTCGACGTGGCGCCCTCCACCGTTGAGATCCAGGCCGGCGCCGCCGCTCGGACGAAGCGGGTCAGCGTGCCGGCGGCGGCGGAAGCGCGCCTGACGCGGGTGGTGAAATAGGCCTCGGCTGCCCGGCGTAGATGAGGAGGATGGCGCTTCACACCACCTTTTCGCTCCTGCAGACGCGCCCGTTCGTCGGGGCCCGGCGCGTGACCTTCGACGAGGCCGTCCGGGACCACCAGGGCGAGCTGTATGGCGTCGCGCTCCGGATCCTCGGCGACCGCGACGCGGCGCAGGACGCCACCAGCCGTGCGCTCCTCAAAGCCTTCCGCTCGTGGTCGCGCTACGACCAGACGCGCCCGGTGCGCCACTGGCTGCTGCGCATCGCGGCGAACGAGGCCATCTCGATCGCTCGCGAGCGCACGCGCGACCGCGCGCGGCGCGTGCCGGACGACGAGGCGCTCGAGCGCCCCGACCGCGCGCCGCTGCCCGACGAGAGCGCCGTGGCGCGCGAGGACCGCGACCGCGTGCGCAGCGCGGTGGCCGGCCTTCCCGAGCTGTACCGCGTCCCCGTCGTGCTCCGGTACTTCAGCGATCTCTCGCTCGACGAGATCGCGACGGTGACCGGCCGTCCCGCGGCGACCGTCGGCGTGCAGCTCCTCCGCGCGCGCGCGATGTTGCGCACCACGCTCGGGGCGGCGCGATGAACGACCGCGACGAGCTCCTCGACGAGACCACGCTGCGGCGCGCGCTCCGCTTCGAATCGGATGAGACCGTGCCCGCGTTCAACGTTGCGGCCATCGCCGCCCTCGCGGTGGCGCGGCCGTCCTGGCGCGGCGCGTTCGTCGGCGTCGCGGCGTGCGCGGTGACGGCGCTCGTCGCGTGGTCGATCTGGTCGGCGCTCATCACGCTCGCGCCAGAGATCGTCGGGCCCGCGGCGATGCTCGTGCTGGAGGCCCTCGTCACGGTCGCGACGCTGCTCGAGCCGCTCGCGGAGCTCGCGTCGCAGCCGGTCGTACCGTTCAGCCTGCTCGCCGCGCTCGGCGTGGCGATCATTCACGAGCTCTATGAGAGAAGGGAACACGCACATGCCAACGCGTCTTGAGCGAAGCCCGAACAACCGCGTCGTCGCGGGCGTCTGTGGCGGCATCGCCGAGTACCTGCAGATCGACGCGACCCTCGTCCGCGTCTTCTTCGTCATCGGCACGCTGCTCACCGCCGGCCTCGGCATCCTCGGATACATCGTCCTGCTTGTTCTCATGCCGCTCCCGGGTCAGCGCGCGCCGTTCGTGCAGACGGCGACGCCGACCGATCCCGCGAACCCGGCGCAGACGGTCCCGATGACGCCTCCTCCGCCCCTGGACCCCGCCGCCGCTGAGCGTCGCCGTGCGACGTTCGGCTACTTCCTCGTCGCGCTGGGGGTCGTGTTCCTGTTCGCGAACCTCGGTGCCTTCCGTTTCGTGCGCTTCGACATCGTGTGGCCGCTCGTGCTCGTCGGCGCAGGTGTGCTGCTGCTCGCGCAGCGGATCCGGTCATGAGCGTCCGCCGCGGACTCTTCTGGCCGCTCCTTCTCGTTGTCATCGGCCTCGTCTTCCTGATGGCGAACCTCGGCTACATCGGAACGCTCTCGGTGCTGGCGCTCGCGAACCTATGGCCGATCATCCTCGTGCTCATCGGCATCGACGTCGCGTTCGGCCGTCGCTGGCCGCTCGGCGTCCTGGTCGCGGACGTCGCGATCATCGCCGGCGCGCTCGCGCTCGTCTCGTACGCGCCGAATCTGCCGACCGGCGCGTTCATCCTTTCGAACCCCGGCGACTCGGTCGTCTCGCAGCCTCGCTCCGACGTGAAGACCCTGAACCTTCGGCTCGCCGGCGGCGCCGGCACGTACTCGGTGAAGGGCGGTGCCGATCCGGCCGACCTCGTCCACGTGACGAGCGACGCGCCCGACCTCCATCTCCGCTCGTCGATCCGCACCGGCGACCGTGCGGACGTGCGCATCGAAGAGAACGTCGATGGCGTCCACTTCGGCCCGCGCACCAGCAACCATGTCGACGCGCTCATCGCCTCCGACGTGACGACGTCGCTGCGCCTCGACGTCGGTGCGGGGGAGTTCGTCGTCGATCTCTCGAACGTCAAGCTCTCCGACGCGAGCGTGAACGCCGGCGCCGCCTCGCTCCGCATCGTCGCGCCGACGCCGACGGGCGACGTCCCGATCACCGTCAGCAGCGGCGCCTCGAGCGTCGTCATCGAGGTCCCCGCAGGCGTGGAGGCCCGCGTCACCGTCAGCGGCGGGCTCTCGTCGACGCGCTTCGAGAACCCGCGGTTCACCGGCAGCGAGACGTCCGGCTACGCCGCCGCGAAGGACCGCGTGACCATCAAGGTGACCGCGGGGGCGAGTTCCGTCGTAGTGCGCTGACCTCATACTCGGCGGCATGAGCGACGCGTGGGCACGGCTGCGTCAGGAGAACTTCCCCCGCATCCTGCTCCTCGCCCTCGCCATCTTCGTCATCGGCGCGCTCCTCGAGACGCTCATCGAGGGCGGCAGCGGGGGCAACATCCAGACCATCGGCGACGGTCTCTGGTATGCGATCGTCACGATGACCTCGACCGGATACGGGGACGTCGTACCGCGGTCGTTCCTCGGTCGGGTGATCGGCGTCTTCATCATGTTCGGAGGCCTCACCGCGCTCTCCGTCGTGACCGCCGCGGTCGCGTCGGTGCTGGTCGCGCAGCGGATCAAGGAGGATCGTGGGTTGGACACGCTGAATCTGAAGGACCACCTACTCGTCTGCGGTTGGAACACCTACGCCGACCGCGTCCTCGACGCGGTGTTCGCAAGTGGCGCGGCGCACGACGTCGCGCTCGTGAACGAGCTGACCGAGGAGCAGGCCGCCGAGGTCATCGCGCGCCAGCGCGGCCGCTCGGTCCGTTTCGTCCGGGGCGACCCCGCCTCGGAGCCGGTGCTGGTGCGCGCGAATATCCGCGAGGCGCGCGCGGCCATCG
The DNA here is from genome assembly GCA_035631715.1 of Candidatus Acidiferrales bacterium. Classification (GTDB taxonomy): domain Bacteria; phylum Chloroflexota; class Limnocylindria; order P2-11E; family P2-11E; genus CF-39. The sequence goes on along the minus strand of DASQIF010000023.1, from coordinate 2,788 downwards.
TGATCGCGGACACGTCGCGCGGGGTGCCCAGCGCCTCGGACGACCGGACCACGCTGATCACGCTGGCCCTCAAGGGCGTCCGGCCCGAGCTCCGCGTCACGGCGGAGGCGCTCGATCTGAAGAGCGAGCCGCATCTCCGCCGCGCCGGCGCCGACGACATCGTCATCAGCGGCGAGTTCAACGGCTTCCTGCTGTCATCGGCGGCCGTCACGCCGGGTATCTCGCAGGTCGCGCGCCCGCTGCTCTCGCTCTCGGGCCACGAGCTGCGGCGCGTGTCGATCCCCAAGGACATGGTCGGAAAGACCTACGGCGAGGTCGCCGCGGCGCTGCGCGCGGCCGACGGCTTCCAGGCCATCGCGGTGCTGAACGAGGACCGCGGGCTCACGCTCGACGAGCTGCTGTCCGATGACAACTCGATGGTCGACCATTTCATCAAGGACCAGTTCAGCGAGGCCGGCCGCGAGTTCCTGCGCTTCGAGGCGGGCGGAACGCGCGCGCTGGTGAACCCCGCGGACACGTACGAGATCGGCCCGAAGGACGCGATCGTCGGGATCCCGAGGAGAGCGTGATGGCCGCGCCTCCGATCCTCCGCGACATACCGGTGTTCAAGGGCCTCACCGAGGAACAGCTCGCGACCGTCGCTGCCGTGTTGAGGCCGGTCAAGGCACGCGCGGGGAAGGTGATCATCCGCGAGGGCGACCGCGCCGGCTCGCTCTACGTCCTCACGTCCGGTTCGGTCGGGACGTCGCGGCGGATGGGGCTCGCCGCGCAGGGCCCCGACGCTCCACAGAAGCACAAGGTGCTCGTCCATCTGCGCGCGCCGCAATTCTTCGGTGAGATAGGTCTACTGACCGAGCTCGAGCGTTCCGCCTCGATCACCGCGGACGTGGAGTGCGAGCTCCTCGAGTTCAGGCGCGAGGACTTCGAGCGCCTCGTGGCCGGTGACGCCGCGCTCGGGTACAGCCTCGTCCGCAACATCGCGGTGGTCCTCGCCGAGCGTCTGCGACGCACCGACGTCGACATGGTGAAGCTCACGACCGCGCTCAGCCTGGCGCTCGGCAACCGATGACCCAAGCGGCGCTGCGCGTCATCGCGGCGCTGCTCGTCACGCTGTGCGCGCCGCTGCTCGGCGCGTCGCCAGCGCGCGCGGCCGACAGCGGATGGACGATCACGAGCTTCGATTCGGTTATCGACATCCAGAACGACGGCCGCATCGTCGTGAACGAGACGATCGCCGTGGACTTCGACGGTCTGTCCAAGCACGGCATCTTCCGCGACGTCCCCGTGCGGTACGAGTGGCCCGCGGACCCGCGCAAGATGCGCGTGTACGAGCTCCAGGTGCTCTCGGTCACCGACGCGCAGGGACGTGCGTGGCACTACGAGACGGGGACGAACGGCGCGAATGTGGAGATCAAGATCGGCGATGCCGATCGGACCGTCAGTGGCGCGCAGACCTACCGCATCGCGTACGTGGTGCGCGGCGCGCTCAACGGCTTCAGCGACCACGACGAGCTCTTCTGGAACGTGAACGGCGCCGACTGGCCGGTGGCCACGGCGAACACCACCGCGACGATCCGCGCGCCGGCCACGCTCACGCAGACCGCGTGCTACATCGGCCAGCTCGGATCGACCGGCGGGTGCGCGGTATCGGCCGGCGGCGCGAACGCCACCAAGTTCTCCGCGGGCCGGTCGCTCGCGCCGGGCGAGCAGCTCACCGTCGTCGGCGCGCTGCGCAAGGGCATCGTGCCGGATCCCAAGCCGATCCTCCAGGATCGTCCGCGCGATGTGGGGCAGTTCTTCGACACCTCGCCGGGCTGGCTCGCGCTCGCGGCACTGGTGGCCGTGGGCGGTTTGTTCCTCGTGTTCTGGCGCTGGTGGACGGCCGGTCGCGACCAGCCCGAGCGCGTTACCGTCGTGCCGGAGTACGAGCCACCGGACAAGATGCGTCCCGCGCAGATCGGCGTCATCGTCGACGAGCACGCCGACACGCTCGACGTGACCGCATCGATCGTCGATCTCGCGGTCCGCGGCTACCTCACGATCACCGAGATCCCGAAGCAGGGACTCTTCGGCTCACGCGATTGGGAGCTGGCGCGAACGCAGAAGGATGAGGCCGATCTGCTGCCGTACGAGCGGACGATCCTCGACGGGATCTTCGACACGGGGACGTCGGTGAAACTCTCGGCGCTGCGGCGCCACTTCTACACGACCCTCGCGCAGGCCGAGCGCGAGCTCTACTCGGACGCCGTGCAGCGCGGCTGGTTCCCGGCCGATCCGGCGCGGGTGCGGATGACCTACGCGATCGTGGGTGTGGGGTTCGTCATCCTCGCCGGCGCGCTCCTGTTCGGGCTGGGATCGATTGCGGGCGGCGGCCTCGTCGGCGTCGCGGCGCTCGTCCCCGCGGCCGCGCTCATCGCCGTCTCACCGGTCATGCCGCGCAAGTCGAAGGACGGCGCGGAGCTCGCGCGCCGCGCGGCCGGCTTCCGCCGGTACATGGAGGTCGCGGAGACCGATCGCCAGAAGTTCGCGGAGAAGGAGCATCTCTTCACCGACTACCTGCCGTACGCCATCGTCTTCCGCTGCGTCGACCAGTGGGCCAAGGCGTTCGAGGGCCTCGACCTGCGGCAGGCGGCATCGACGTGGTACACGGGCTCGTCGCTGAACGCGTTCACCGCGTCGGGTCTGTCGCGCGATCTCTCGTCGTTCTCGGAGACCGTGTCGACGGCGATCGCGTCCACGCCAGGCGGTTCCGGATCGAGCGGATTCGGCGGCGGTGGGGGAGCCGGTG
>DASQIF010000022.1:0-10538 GCA_035631715.1 Candidatus Acidiferrales bacterium | reverse complement strand
CCCGGCATCATGGCCGGCACTGAGGAGCCCGATTACGCGCGGGTCGTCGACATCACCACCGCGTCCGCGCTCCGCAACATGATCCCGCCCGGCCTCCTCGCGATCGGCGCGCCGATCGTGGTCGGCATCCTCCTCAAGGCGGAGGCCGAGGCCGCGCTGCTGATGGTCGGCACGATGGCCGGCGTCATCCTTGCGACCGTTCTGAACAACGGCGGCGGCGCGTGGGACAACGCCAAGAAGTACATCGAGTCTGGCGAGCTCAAGGACGAGAACGGCAAGGTCATCGGCAAGGGCACGCCGGCGCACGCCGCGGCCGTCGTCGGCGACACCGTCGGCGACCCGTTCAAGGACACCGCCGGCCCGAGCCTGCACGTGCTCATCAAGCTTCTCGCGACGATCACGCTGGTCCTCGCGCCGCTCTTCGTGTAGCTGACAAGCGTTCGCGATACGGCGGGCCCGGGAGAGATCCCGGGCCTTCTGTTTAGGCTGACGGAGATGCGCCTTCTTGCGGCGGCCGCGCTCGCGTTCGCGATCTGTGGGTGCTCGACGCAATCCGTCGAAGTGCCATCGGCGTCGAGCTCGTCGTCCGTGGTGCCGGTGACCGCGTCCGCGGCGTCGGCGAGCCCGACGCCTCTGGCGACGCAGCCGTCCGCTTCGCCCCCGCAGACGCCGTCGCCCACACCGATGGCGATCACGGACATCTCGCAGGTGTTCCGTCCGTTGTCCAACGGATGGCGTCCGAGCGGACCGACCATCCTCGTAGCGACGGCCGACGCCCGAGGAAACCTCAACCTGGTCGGCGTCCCGTTCGGGCCGAGCGGTGCGTCGTCCCCGCCAGTCTCGATCGTGTCATTCGCGTCCAGCGCATGGGACGTTCGCCCTGATGGCGGCGCGCTCGCCGTCGCCGTCGCGACCGATCGTGGCGTGCGCATCGCCACGTTCAACTTTGGGGCGGGCGCCGCGTCGTGGGCGACACCACCAGATCCGGCCGCGCCAGTCTCGATGCCGGTGTGGTCGAAGGATGGCGTGTGGCTCTACTACGGCACGGGCGGATCGACCCCGTCCAACAACTTCGCGGGAACGGTCCATCGCATACACCCCGACGGCACCGGCCACAACGAGATCGCGACCCTCGAGCGTTTCGGTGGTCTCCAGGGCCTGACGCCGGACGGACGACTGCTCATCTGGTCGCGGCTCCAGGAGGGAGGATCCGCCGAGCTCCTCGACGTCTCGACCGGCACGAGTCGCCACATCGACGACGTGACGGGCATCGCGTCGATACGCGCGCGGCCGCCGCGGTACCTGTTGACCGTCGGTGGATGCTGCGCCGGCTTCCCCGGCGGATCGCTTGCCCTGTGGGATGACGTGACGCTCGCGTCGCGCACGATCGCGGCGCGGACCAACGTCCCGCACATCGGCTGGGGAGCCGCGGCATGGGATCCGGGCGGCACGCGGATCGTCGCGGCTCGCTTCGACGATGCGTCGCCGTATCGCGCCAGCCTCGGCTATCTCGATGCGGACACGGGCGCGTTCCAGCCCATCGCCGGCACACTCGGGGCCGGAAGGGTGCTGTGGCTCGACGAGGGCATCGTGTTCCTGACGTTCTCACAGAATGGCGATCAGTCCGAGTTGATGCTGCTGCCGAGTTCCAGCACCGCAGCGATCAGCCTGTACAAAGGCGCGAACATGTACCAAATGGTGGTGGTCCGACCGTGACACGCTCGATCGACATCAACTCGGACCTCGGTGAGGGCGCGGGGCACGATCCTGAGATCATGCGATTCGTCTCGTCCGCCAATATCGCGTGCGGCGGGCACGCCGGCGACGACGACACCATGCGCGAGACGGTCGCTCTCGCGAAGAAGCACGGGGTGTCCATCGGCGCTCATCCCGGCTATCCGGACAAGGCGAATTTCGGCCGCGAGAACATGAACATGGACCCGCTCGCGCTGACCGAGGAGGTCGCGGCGCAGATCCGCCGCCTCCTTGAGATCGCGGAGTCTGAGGGCGCGCGCGTGAAACATGTGAAGGCGCACGGCGCGCTCTACAACCAGGCCGACAAGGATCAAGGGATAGCGAAGGCGATCGCCAATGGCATCTACGACGACTCCCGCGGCGCGGACTACCTGGTCTTCGCGGCGCCGCGCTCGGCGATGCTCGACGCGGCCAGGGCGATGGAGCTGCGCATCGCGCGCGAGGGCTTCATCGACCGCGCCTACGAGCCCGACGGCACCCTGCGCTCGCGTAAGAAGGAGGGCGCGCTCCACACCGACCCGAAGGTCGCGGCCGCGCAGGCGGTCTCGTTCCTGCGTGACGGCGGCGTGCGCGCGCACGATGGCGCGTTCGTGAAGCTCGAGGTCGAGACGCTCTGCTTCCACGGGGACACACCCGGCATCCTCGACATCGCCGCGGCCGTGCGCGAGGCTCTGAAGCGCGAAGGCATCGAGGTGCGCGCGCCGGCGTGACCAGGGCCCCGCGCGTCCTGCCCTTCGGCGAGTCCGCGTTCCTCGTCGAGCTCGGCGACGAACTCGACGACCGGCTCGCCGCGCGGGCGCGCGAGATCGCGGACCGCTGGGAGTACGGACCGGCGATCCCGGCGTACGCCTCGGTGGTGCTGCAATACGACGATCGGCACGATCCGGCCCTCGCTGAGAAGCGCGTCGAGAGTGTCCTGCGCGCTGCGGGACAGCGGGCGACCCCTAACGCGGCGCCACGTCTGGTCGAGATCGCGGTCCGCTACGACGGGCCCGACCTGGCCGACGTCGCGCGGATGTCGAGGCTGTCAGTCGACGAGCTGATCAGTCGGCACAGCAGGCGCGAGTACACCGCGTACTTCCTCGGCTTCCTCCCGGGATGGGCGTACTGCGGTCGTCTCGATCCGAAGATCATCGCAACACGCCTCGAGCGTCCGCGCGAACGGGTGCCCGCCGGATCGGTGGGAGTCGTCGACGGCCAGACCGGCGTGTATCCATATCAGTCACCCGGCGGCTGGCGGTTGATCGGTTCGACCGACGCGGTCATGTTCGATCCCTTGCGCGAGCGCCCGTCGCTCATCCACGCCGGGGACCGCATCAGGTTCGTGCCGCGATGATCCACATCGAGGTCGCCGGGTTCGGTTCGACGGTCCAGGACCTCGGCCGTCCCGGGCACGTGCGCGAGGGCGTGCCGGTCTCCGGACCGGCGGACCCCGTCGCATTTCGCGCGGCGCAGGCGCTCGTCGGCAACAGCTCGACGGACGCGGCGATCGAAGCGGTCGGGCTGCCCTTCACGTTCCGCTGCGACTCGTCGCGCCTCGTCGCGGTCACGGGTCGCGAGGTGAGCGTCACGGTGCGCGATCGACTTCCGGGCTGGACCGCGGTCTTCGTGCGCGCCGGTGACCTCGTGCGCGTCTCCGGGACCGAGCGCAGCCGCTACACGTACATCGCCGTGAGCGGCGGCGTCGCGAGCGAGGCCGTCCTCGGCTCGCGCGCGGCGTACCCGCGGATCGGATTCGGTCGCGCGCTGCAGAGCGGCGACGCGCTCGCCCTTGGTCAGCCGCATGGTGGTCCCGAGGACGCCGGAGCGTCTCTCCACTTCATCTACGGCGAGCGCGCCGGCGCGAGCGCGGGCCCGCACGTCGACCGGTTCGACGACGCCGCGATCGCGCGCTTCTTCAGCGAACCCTTCACGCTGTCGGCGCAGAGCGATCGGCAGGGTGCGCGTCTCGACGGCGTTGTCGTCGCGCCGAAAGGCGGTGAGCTGCTCTCGTGCGGGATCGTCACCGGCGCGGTGCAGGTGCCGCGCGGCGGTCAGCCCATCGTCGCGCTCGCGGATCACGGCACGACGGGCGGTTATCCCATCATCGCCACGGTCATCGGCGCTGACATCGGGCAGATCGCGCAACGCGCGCCGGGCGAGACGCTCCACTTCTACCGCGTCGAGCGCGACGCGGCCCACGAGCGTTCGCGAGTGCAGCACGTGTCTTTGTTCGCGTCATAGCGAGACGCGTCAGCGTCACACCCTCGCCCGATGGGCGTTCAGCACGCGTATGACGCTGGCCGGAACCGCCGCTCTCAGGAGGAACGGCGGTGACGCGCTCATGCTCGAGATCGCCAACGCTCCCGACGCGGCGCGGAGCGATGCCGAACTTGGTGTCTTTAGGAAAGCGGTGCACGTCGTCGCTTCGCCGCGCGGCATCGCCTTCGTCTACGGGCAGCGTGCGGAGGCATTCGAGTGGGACGACATTCGCTCGATCGACGTGCGCCGGCGCTCCGTGATCGTCCGCGCCGAAGCGATCCGTCACGCCGTGGTGCAGACGAAGGCCGGCACCGAGGTCCGCCGCTCGGCGGAGAGATTCGTGTTCCCGTTCCGTCTGGCGCTCGACGATGTCGTGGAGCCTTCGCTCTCCGACGTGTTCGCGCGCGTCCTCGAGGAGATGCGCACGCGTGCGTTCTCGGTGCACGGCACGGCGTGGCACGAGTACCAGAACGCGATGGAGCGCATCCAGGGTGAGTTCGCCGATCAGGACGATCAGGTGCTCCCGATCGCCGCGGCCGGCCTGCTGCTCGCGTTCGGCCTGATGGGGACGATCCTCGTCGCGGCCCTGGTGAACGCGGCCTCGGCGCGCGCGGTGCCGCCGGGCGCGTTCGCGATCGGCGACCGTATCGGCGCGCTCGACCCTCGCTCGATCATCGCCGGCTTCGCGTTCGCCTCGCTCCTTGCCGGCTGGGTGCTGCGTCTCGCGCTCGGCCGCCACGCGCTCGTGTGGGCGCGCGGCGTAGCGCGCGGCTGGCACCGCACCGGCTCACGCGCGACGGATGTCGCCGTGCGTCAGCTCGGACGGACGCTCCTCGGCACCTCGTCCGCCGCGGCGATCCTGCTCCTCGCGTTCCTCACCTTCTGGCCGAACATCGCCGCGACGACCCTCGTGGATCCGAGCGGCGTGCGCAACGAGGTGCTGCTGCCGTTCGTCAGCGTCGACGAGTCGTGGCGCAACGTCGTCGAGCTGTCGCGTGTGGACGCGTCGTCCTCGCTCGACCGTCCTGGCGTGCGCATCCGTTTCGCCGACGGCCGTGAGGTCGCGACGTACCGGCACGAGCTGGGCGGCGGGAGCGAGGGTCAGCTGTTCGAGCTTGCGAACCGGTGGTGGGCGGCTAACCGCTAGCGCGCTTCACATAGGTGGCGTCTTGGGGCTCGCTCACATCGAATAGTCTCTACTTCCCGTGACCTCTGAAGCGACCTCCGCCACATTGCCCGCCGGTCTTCGCGTCCGCGAGACCGGCGACGCCGATATCGACCGCGTGGTGACGTTCCGGAATCGCTATGCGACGCCGTCGCAGTGGCAGTCGCCGGCTGCGGTGCGCCAGATGGAGGCCGCGTCGCCGGAACCGAATCGCCTTCGCTTGCTCGTCGAGGACGGTAGTGGCGCGGTCGTCGCGTTCGGCATGACCGGTGACGGCGGGCTCTTCCGCTCGCCGGACGGCTCGTGGCGCGTGAACGTCCTGGTGGATCAGCAGTGGCGCCGCATGGGCGTCGGTGCCGCGCTCCTCGCGCGCGTCGAGCCGCACGCGAAGGCCAAGGGCGCGAAGCGCCTGATCGCCGCGGTGCGCGGCAACGAGCCGGAGAGCGCGGCATTCGCGAGGTCCCACGGCTATGCGCAGTTCCACGAACGTATCGACGCGTACATCGACGTTCCGGCGTTCGACGCCGCACCGTTCGGCGATCCCGACGAGAAGATGCGCACGGTCGGCATCCGTCTCGCGAGCTACGGCGCGCTCATGAAGGAGCACGCCGCGGACACCGAGGCGTTCCAGCGGCGCATGCTGCCCGCGATCTGGGCCATGGCGCGCGACGTCCCGTCGCCCGCGCCGATGCCCGAGACGCCGCCGCCCTTCGAGCAGGCCAAGCGCATGTTCTTCGAGGGTCCGGGGATCGACGCCGACACCACGATCCTCGCGCTCCGTGGCGACGACATCGTCGGCATGAGCGTGACCGCGGTGAAGGAGAACGACAGCGCGTACACGAACTTCACCGGTGTCGCGCGCGCCGAGCGCGGCAAGGGCATCGCGCTCGCGATGAAGCTGCGCGCCCTCGCCGCACTGAAGAAGCGCGGCATCCGACTCTTCGGCACCACCAACGACGAGCAGAATGCGGCGATGCGCGGCATCAACCGCAAGCTCGGTTACGTCCCCGATGCGCCGACGCTGATGTTCGAGAAGAAGTTCTCATGACCCTCGGCATGCCGACCGCTGCGCACCCCGGCGAAGAGCTCAAGGAGTCCGCGCTCCATCAGCTCGACAACGCGGCCAAGGCGCTCGCGCTCGATCCCGGCATGCACAAGTACCTACGGATGCCGGAGCGCACCCTGATCGTCGCCGTCCCGGTTCAGATGGAGGAGGGCAACCTCGAGGTCTTCACCGGTTACCGCGTGCAGCACTCGACCGGTCGCGGACCCGGAAAGGGCGGGATCCGCTTCCATCCGAGCGTGAGCCTGGCGGAGGTCGAGGGCCTCGCGATGCTCATGACCTGGAAGTGCGCGGTGACGGATCTGCCGCTGGGCGGTGCAAAGGGCGGCGTCGCGGTCGATCCACGCAAGCTGACGCGCCGCCAGGTCGAGCGGCTCACGAAGCGTTACACCGCCGCGATCCTTCCGATCATCGGACCGGAGAAGGACATCCCCGCGCCCGACGTGAACACCGACGAGAACACCATGGCGTGGATCGTCGACACCGTGACGATGATGACTGGGCAGCACTCGCCCGAGGTCGTCACCGGAAAGCCCGTCGAGCTCGGTGGCTCGCGCGGCCGGACCGAGGCCACCGGCCGCGGCGTCGCACTCGTCGCGCTCGAGGTCCTGAAGCGACGAGGCAAGCGCGCCGACCAGACGCGGGTCGCGGTGCAGGGGTTCGGCAACGTCGGAAGCGTGACGGCAAAGGCTCTCGCGGAGGCCGGCTGCAAGATCGTCGGTATCTCCGACATCAGCGGTGGCTACGCGTCATCGACCGGCATCGACATCCCGAAGGCCAGCGAGTACGCGCGCCGCAACCCGGCCCGGACGCTCGAAGGGTTCCCGGGGCTCTCGAAGATCTCGAACGCCGAGCTGCTTGCGATGGACGTCGACGTGCTCGTGCCGGCCGCCCTCGAGGGGCAGATCACCGAGGACAACGCCGGCGACGTGCGCGCGCCGATCGTGGTCGAGGGCGCGAACGGCCCGGTGAACGCCGACGCCGACCGCATGCTGACCGCCCGCGGCGTGACGATTGTCCCCGACATCCTCGCGAACGCCGGCGGCGTGGTCGTCTCCTACTTCGAGTGGGTGCAGAGCCGTGCGCAGTTCTACTGGGAGCTCGACGAGGTCGAGCGGCGCCTCGAGATCTACATGCGCCGCGCCATGGAGCTCGTGCTGACCACCGCGAAGACCTACGACTGCTCTCTGCGGGAGGCGGCCTTCATCGTGGCGGTGAAGCGCGTCTCGAGCGCCATCGAGAAGCGGGGGATCTTCCCCTAGACTCCGGTTGGCACGAACGCTGTTGCATAAATATGCGTTCAGCCGCATAATTCCGGTGTGGCCGTCAAGGTCGCGATCGTGGGCGTCACCGGATACGCGGGCGGGGAGCTCGCGCGCCTCTTGCTGCGCCACCCCGAGGCGCGCCTCGTCGCGGCCGTCGCGCGCTCTCACCAGGGCGAAGCGCTGCGCGACGTGCAGCCGAACCTCCATGGCGCGCCCGACTCCCTACGCATTGGCGACGACGTCGGCGATGCCGAGGTCGTGTTCACGGCGCTGCCGGCGGGCGAGGCCGCGAAGCAGGCGCCGGCGTGGCTCAAGGAAGGGCGCGCCGTCATCGACATCGGCTCGGACTTCCGGCTCCGCGACCCGAAGGCGTACGACAAGTGGTACCGCTATGCCCATCCGTCGCCGGAGCTGCTGAAGGACGCGGTCTACGGCGCGACCGAGCTCACGCGCGCGAAGCTGCGCGGCGCACGCGTCGTCGCGAACCCGGGCTGCTACCCGATCGCGACGCTCCTCGCGCTCGCGCCCGCGCTCCGCGCGAAGCTCATCGCGGACGATCTCATCGTGGACGGAAAGACGGGCGTCTCCGGCGCCGGCCACACCGTCGACGAGGCGTATCTCTACGGCACGATCGACGAGAGCGTGAGACCGTACGGCGTCCCGTCGCACCGGCACACGCCGGAGATCGCGCAGGAGGCGGCGCTCCTGCTGGGGACCACGCCTCGGCTCACCTTCACGCCGCACCTCGTCCCCATGACGCGCGGGCTCATCGTGACCTGCTACGCGACGCTTCGACCGGGAGTCACGGCCTCGCAGGTGAAGGACGCGTACGCCTCCGCATACGCCGAGGAGCCGTTCGTGCGCGTGACCTCCTCGTATCCCGCGACGAAGGCGACGCTCGGCAGCAACTGGTGTCTGGTGCATGCGGTCGTCGACGAGGCGAACGGCCGACTTGTCGCGTTCGGCGCTCTGGACAACCTCGTGAAGGGCGCCGCCGGATCCGCGGTGCAGAACCTGAATGCGATGCGGGGCCTTCCCGAGACCATGGGCCTGGAGTCGCTGCCGCTGTGGCCGTGACGAAGGCGACCCCCGAGGAGCGCGTCATCGCACCGCGCGGTTTCCGGGCCGGCGCGACGAAGGCCGGCGTGAAAACGGGTGTGGCCGATCGCCTCGACGTCGGCGTCATCGTGTCCGACCGGCCGTGCACCGCGGCCGGCGTGTTCACGACGAACCAGGTCATCGCGGCACCGTGCGTCATCACGCGGCGCCATCTCGAGACCGGGACGCTACGCGGCATCGTCGCGAACTCGGGCATCGCCAACGCCTGCACCGGTGAGCAGGGCGATCAGGCCGCGGTCGAGATGGCGAGGGCCGCCGCGAAGACCTTCGGCTGCACCCCGTACGAGGTCGGCGTCGCGAGCACCGGCGTGATCGGCTGGCAGCTTCCGATGGACCGCATCGGCAAAGCCATCGGCGAGATCCGCCCGACCGAGACCGGGTTTGCGGATTTCGCGCGCGCCATCATGACCACCGACACCAAGCCGAAGCAGGTCGTCGCCGCGAGCACGACCGCCGACGGCCGCACCATGCGCGCCATCGGCACGGCCAAGGGCGCCGGGATGATCCATCCGAACATGGCGACGCTCCTGTCGTTCGTCGTGACCGACGCGGCCATCCCGCTCGACGCGCTGCAGGCGATGACGCGACGCATCGCGGATCGCTCGTTCAACGCGATCAGCGTCGACGGCGACACCAGCACCAACGACACGCTGCTCATCCTCGCGAACGGCGCCTCAGGGGTCCTGGCGGTCGAAGAGGCCGAGGCGCTCCTCGATGACGTGTGCGGTCAGCTGGCGCGCATGATCGTCGCGGACGGCGAGGGTGTCACGAAGGTGTTCGAAGTGCGCGTGACCGGCGCGGCGAGCGACGACGACGCGAGGAAGGCCGCGCGCACGATCACCACCTCGAACCTCGTGAAGACCGCGATCCACGGTGCGGATCCGAACTGGGGCCGCATCATCGCGGCCGCGGGCCGTTCGGGGGCGCGGGTCGACGATCGCAAGGCCGGCATCCGCATCGGTTCGCTCGATGTGTTCCGCGTGGGCACGCCGGTGAAGTTCGATCCGCAGGCCCTGCGCGCGGCGTTCTCCGAGAAGGAGATCGTCATCGAGCTGTCGCTCGGACTCGGGTCGGGCGGCGCTGTCGCGTGGGGCACCGATCTCTCCGCCGAGTACGTGCGCATCAACGCGGACTACACCACGTGAGTGACGTGATCGTGCTCAAGATCGGCGGATCGGTCGCCGGCGAGGACGCAGCGGCGCTCGATGCGATCGCGTCCCTCGACGACTCCGGCCACAGCCTCGTCGTCGTGCACGGCGGTGGGCCGCTGGTGGGGGAGTGGGCCGAGAAGCTCGGCCACACGACGCGCTTCGTTCGCGGTCTCCGCGTGACGGACGAGCCGACGCGCGATATCGCGCTCGCGGTCCTCGGCGGCCTCGCCAACGCGCGCATCGTCGCCGCGCTCACGGAGCGCGGCGTGCCGGCGGTCGGCCTCACCGGCATCGACGGCGGGATGCTGCGTGCGGAGCGCGAGGACGCGGAGCTGGAGTTCGTCGGTCACGTCACCAGAGTGGACAGCGCGCTGCTCGAGGAGCTCGTCGACGCCGGGCGCGTGCCGGTCGTCGCACCGGCCGCGTTCGAGGAGGGGAGCGCCACGATCCTGAACGTCAACGGCGACAGCGCGGCGGGGGCGATCGCCGCGTCGCTCGGCGCGCGCCTTCTGGTGTTCGTCACCGACGTGCCCGGCGTGCGCAGCAAGGACGGCAAGGTCGTCGGCGCGCTCGACCGCGAGAGGGCGAAGGCCATGGTGGACGACGGCACGATCGAGGGCGGCATGCTGCCGAAGGTCGAGGCGTGCCTCATCGCGTCCGGCTCCGGCTGCCGCGCCGCGATCGTCGCGGCGCGCTCGAGCGACGCGGTCGAGCGGCTGCTCGCGGGCGAACGTGTCGGCACGGTCTTCGAGGCGGCGGCGTGAAGGAGCTCGCGCGAA
>DASQIF010000021.1:0-2739 GCA_035631715.1 Candidatus Acidiferrales bacterium | reverse complement strand
ATGGCCGAGATCCCGGCATCCGAGAAGAACGCCATCTCACACCGCGGGCTTGCGGCCGCCAAGGTCCGGGCTCGCCTCGGCGGCGAGGCGCGTTGACGGCGGGCGGCGCGTGCCGACGAACGAGCCGAGCGCGATGAGCACGAAGCCCGCGGCGATCGTGGCCGTGAGCGGCTCGCCGAGCACCGCGACGCCGAGGGCCACGGCGACGGCCGGGTTCACGTATGCGATCACGGTCGCGCGGTTCGCGCCGACCTCGCGGATGAGCGCGAAGAACCCGAGGAATCCGAGAGCCGTGCACACGACCCCGAGCACGGCGACCGCGGTGAGCGCCTGCGCTGATGGCGGTGTCGCCGGCCACAGCGCGAGGCCGGGAACGAGGTAGACGAGCGCGGCGATCGCGAGCGACGCGCTTATGCTCGCGAGCGACGGCACGTCGCGCATGCGGGCGATCAACATCGCGCCGATCGCGTAGCCGACGACGACGAGACCGACCTCACCGACCGCGACGAGGTCGTCCGTCGCAACATTGAACCCGACCACCAGGCCCACGCCGATGAAGCCGATGGCGAGCCCGAGCCACCGCGCGGCGTCCGGACGGTCGTCGTGGCCCGTCGCGAGCGCGAGCAGCGCCCCGACCAGCGGGACGCCGGCGATCAGCAGGCCCGAGAGCGAACTCGAGAGGCGCGTCTCGGCGTGTGAGAGCAAGAGCCACGGCCCGATGATCTCGACCGCGGTGTACACGAGGAGCAGACGCCAATGTGGGCGGAGCGACCCGAGGTCCGAACGCAGGAGCGCGATCGGCAACAGCAGCGCTGCGCCGATCGCCGTGCGGCCGAACACCACCGTGGCCGGGGAGAACTCGCCGACGGCGATCTTGATGAATAGGTAGGGGATGCCCCAGATCACGCCCATGGCCGCGAAGAGGACCCAGCCGCGCGTCGTCACGTCGATAGAACGCTAACGCGCCGCGCTATGTGAGAAGGCCGCGGAGCGCGCGAACGTCGCGCAGGAAACGTTCCTCCGGGATCTTGGGCTGGTCCTGCGCCGAGGCACGCATGAACAGCGGGGGCATCCCGGGGGCTCCATCGTCGCGATAGCGCGGCACGATGTGGGTGTGCAGGTGGGGCAGCGAGTTGCCCAGCATCTCGAAGTTCATCTTGATCGGGCGGTAGTGCCGCTCGATGGCACGCGCGACCTGGAGCACCTCGCCGAAATACGCCGACGCTTCATCGGCACTGAGCTCCGTGGGGTCGGCGACATGTCGGCCTCGCCAGATCGCGATCGTGTAGCCGGGCTGGCCGACGTCGCGGCGCTGAAGGTGCGCGTCGCTGCAGCGACCGGCGAAGATCCGAAGACCGAAGCCGGTGTCCTCGAGGCGTCCGCCGGCGCACATCGAGCAGCCCTTCCCCTGTTTCTGCTCCTCCCAGTCCGCCGGCCACTGCTTCACTCCGGTCGCAACGCTATCGCGCCGCCGTCGTACACGAGCGCGCCGTCGACGACGCGTGCGACATCCCACATCTGGTGCGGCTCACTCTTGCCGGGACCGAGGAGGTGCGTGACCGTCCAGCCGAGCGCCGTCAGCAGATCCGACAGCATCCGCCGGTGACAGCGCCACCACAGCGTCTCGGCGCACAGGTACGCGGTCGGTCGCTCGCGCGCCATCGACTCGAGCCGCTTAAGGTCGCGCGCGAACTCCGCGCTCGCCATGTGGTCCGCGTACCCGCGGAACGCGTCGACACGCAGCGCGGTGTGCGGCGAGTCGGGTCGCGCGTCGCGCCGGCCACCGAGACCGACGAGATGCTCGTACGCGATGCCCGCGCCGGCGAGCGATGTACGCAGCGCGGTCTGTCCGAACTGCGGATGACGGCGCGAGCCAGGGAAAGTGCGGATGTCAGCGAGCGCTCGGATGTCTCCCGACGCGAGGACCGCGATGAACTCGTCGATGGGTCGCGTGCCGTGTCCGATGCTCCAGATGCGCACCCACCGAGTGTGCGGTCTGACCGCCAGACCTTTCCGCGGTGTGGTTTGACCATGCATATCAGCGGGGCTAACCTCGGCGCCGGCCTGAAAGGAGACAACGCCATGCGGCGATATCTCGCGATCGTCACCTTGGTGGCCGTGGTCCTGAGCGCGTGTGGACCGAGTTCGACCGGCAACGCACCCAGCACCGCGGCGGCGGGCAGCACCATCAACGTCATGTCGCTGTGGGGAGGCTCGGAACAGGACTCGTTCCAGAAGGTCCTCGACGCCTTCAAGGCGAAGACCGGCGTCACGGCGCAGTACGAGTCGGTGCGTCAGGATTACGCGACGACGCTCCAGACCCGCATCACGAGCGGCAAGCCGCCGGACATCGCGATCATCCCGGGCATCGGCTTCCTCCGGCAGTTCGCGCGTCAGGGCTCCGTGAAGAAGGTCAGCGACCTCGGCGTCGACGTGAACGCGCTGAAGTCGCAGTACCCGCCCGGCATCCTCGAGACCGGCCAGGTCGACGGACAGCAGTACGCGATCATGGTGAAGTTCAACAGCAAGTCCACGACGTGGTTCCGGCCCGACAAGTTCAAGACGCGCGGCGTGTCGGCGCCGAAGGACTGGGACAGCTTCACCAAGCTGCTGAGCGACATCAAGGCCAAGGGCCAGACACCGCTCGGGCTCGGCGCAGGCGACTCGTGGACGCTCACCGACTGGTTCGAGGAGCTCTACCTGCGCCAGGTCGGCGGTCCCGACAAGTACGACCAGCTC
>DASQIF010000020.1:0-18055 GCA_035631715.1 Candidatus Acidiferrales bacterium | reverse complement strand
GAGCGCGGCGATCAGCACGAGGGCGTCGTTCGCACCGAGCCCGGCCGCGCTCGCGACGTCCGCAGCGCCCACGTAGAGGATGTAGCCGGGCGGGTGCGGGCGCTGGACGCGCAGCTCGTCGTCGACGTGGAAGCCTTGCTCGACCGCGCGCGCATAGAGGACGGAGTCGTGCGCCCACAGCGTCTGTGCGGCGAAGGGCGCGCGCGTCAGCAGCACGACCGCGACGAGGAGGCCCGCGAGCGCGGCCGTTCGCCTCACGCGCGCGCGGAGGACGGTTGCGTACGACGCATGACCAGCTGCGATCCCACCGCCGCGGCAAAGAGTGCCAGACCGGCGAGATCCTGGACAGCGCCGGGCGCAAGGAGCAGAAGGCCGGCGACGATGAGCAGGCCACGCTCGACGAGATTCGTCTCACGGAGCAGATAACCGCCCACGCCGGCCACGATCGCGACGATGCCGGCCGCGGCGCTGATCGAGGCGACGGCCGCGTCGAGGATGGTGGTGTCCCGCCACAGCATGGCAAGCCCGTCGGGCTGTGTGAACATGAACGGCACGAGGAAGCAGGGCAGCGCGTACTTCCAGGTCAGCATCATCGTGCGGTAGGGATTACCGCCGGTGATCGCCGAGGCCGCGAACGGCGACAGCGCCACCGGCGGCGAGACCTCGGACAGCACCGCGTAGTAGAAGACGAACATGTGCGCGGCCGGGGCGGGGACGTTCAGGTGCACGAGCGCCGGGATCACCGTCGGCACCGCCACCAGATACGTCGCGGTGATCGGCAGCGACAGGCCGAGGACCCACAGCACGATGGCCGAGACGACGAGCGTGAGCACGAGATTGCCCTGACCAAGCTCGAGGATGAGGCTCGAGACCTTCAGCCCGAGCCCGGTCTGCAGCAGTATGCCCACGATGATCCCGGCGACCGCGGTCGTCGCCGCGACGCCCAGGACCTGCTTCGTGCCCGCGGCGAACGCCTCGACGATCTTCGTGCGCGAGAGCGCGGTCTCGCGGCGGATGTACGAGACGACGATCGCGACGATGATCGACCAGAACACCGCGGTGATCGTCGTGAAGCCGAGCAGCAGGAACACGATGATCGCGAACAGGCTCGTGTACTGGTACCAGTAGCGCGCGGTCAGCTCCCAGAAGCCCGGCGCGTCGAGCGCGATCTGCCGCGCGCCCATGCGTCGCGCGTCGATCTCGATGGTGAGAAGGATGCCGAGGTAGTAGAGGATCGTCGGCATCATGGCCATGATCACGACGTCGAGGTACGAGATCTTCAGGATCTCGGCCATGAGGAACGCGGCCGGCCCGAGCACCGGTGGCGAGATCACCGCGCCGATGCCGCCGGCCGACAGGATCGCGCCGGAGGTATCGCGGTCGTGTCCGGCCTTCTTGAGCATCGGGTAGGTGATCGAGCCGAGCGTCACGGTCGTCGCGACACCCGAGCCGGACACCGTACCGAGCAGGAACGACGCGACGGTGACGGTGCGCGCAGCGCCGGTCGGGCGCTTGCCGGTGAGCGCGAACGCGAGATCCACGTAGAACTTGCCGGCCTTGGTGTAGTCGAGGATCGCGCCGTAGATGGTGAACAGGATGATGAAAGTCGCGGCGACCTGGAGCGGCGTGCCGAGCATGCCGTCGAGGCCGAGGTACTGATTCGCGACGATGTCGTCGAGGTCCTTCGGCGGGACGCGGAACGGGCCGGGCATGAAGTCGCCGAAGTACGCGTATGCGATCGCGATGAGCGCGATGACCGGCAGGTGCCAGCCAGTCGTGCGGCGTCCGGCCTCGACCACGAGGAGGATCGCGAGGACGCCGAACATGAAGTCGGTCGGCGTCGGCGAGGCCAGGCGATAGATGACCTGATCGAAGTTCCAGAAGATGTACGCCGTGATCGCGACGGCCCCGACGCAGAGCAGGACGTCGAGCGCCGTGATGCGGTCGCGATAGCGCGCGAGCGGCGGGTAGAGCAGGAACGTGAGCACGAGCGCCGCGGTCAGGAAGATCATCGTGTAGATCTGCGGCGTCGTGATGGTCTGGCCGAGGATGCGGAAGCTCGGGATCGGCACGAACGACGTGAACGGGATCTGCGCGCCGGCGATCGAGTAGTAGAGCGCGAAGAGCGTCGTCGTCACGGCGACGACCGTCACGATCCGCCCCGGCACGCCGGTCAGCGTCCGGGTACGCGCCTCCTGCTCGTACTCCTCGATGAGCTCCTTCGTCTTCTCGTCGGCCAGGACCTGGTCGAGGTCGGGCCGGACGACGACCTCGGCCGCGGGCTCGCTCATCGCTGCGTCTCGACGACGGTGACGGCGAACGGCCGGTTCGCGACGCGGATGGTGACCACGTTCTCGCCGAAGATCGGGAGGAGCGCGTACGACCAGCGCGCCGTGGTCATGCGCTGCTGACCGAGCGGCGCGATGCGGACGACGAGTTCGGGATGCTCGCTCGGCGGGGCGTCCATGTACCAGAGGCCGTCGGGCTCCTGCAGGGGGTCGCCGTCCCAGTGGAAGTACTCGATGGAGCGGATGTCGGGCGACCGCACGCGGAGGAGGTCGATGGCGTCGCCGTGCCGCACGAACTCCTCGTAGATCGGGACGTCGTAGATCGACTGGCGATAGGAGTACGTGAGCGCCTCGCCTTCCGCGAGCGGCGCGACGATCTCGTGCGTGCCGTCGCTCATGGCGAGAACGGGAACAGGGGTGGCAAGCGCCACCCCCGTCGCCACCAAGGCGATCGCGCCCGCCGCGATGAGGGCGCCTCTAGCCCTTCCAGACACCCTTCGCCTTATAGAAGTCGATCGCGCCCTGGTTGAAGGGAAGCGGCGAGCCGATCGACGCGGTCTGCAGCGTCATCTCTTTCGCCGCGGGGTGGATGATCTCGAGGTCACTCTTGTTGTCGAACATCGTCTGGAGGATCGCGCGCACGAACGCCGGGTCGAACTTGGCGTTCACCACCAGCAGGTTCTGGACGCTGGAGACGGTCGTCTCCGGCACTCCCTTGTAGGTCCCCGCCGGCACCTTCCCTGGCACGTAGAACGGACCGTACTTGTCGGACATCTTCTTGATCGCGTCGGTGTCCGAGAGGAGCTTGATGCTCACCGAGTTCGCGAGGTCACTGATCGCTCCAACCGGGAGGCCACCGCTGAAGAAGAACCCGTCGAGCTTGCCGTCGCGCACGGCGTTGGCCGAGTCCGCCGCGGCGAGACGCTCGCGCGAGATGTCCTTGCTCGCGTCGATGCCGTAGGACTCGAGCACGCGGTTGGCGATGATCTCCGTGCCCGACCCGGCGGCGCCCACCGAGACACGCTTGCCCTTCAGGTCGGCGATGGAATTGATGCCGGAATCGGCCTTCACCACGATGTGCGTGTAGTTGCCGTAGATCACGGCGATGGCCTGCGCGTCCACCTTGTCGGTGAACGGCGCGTTGCCTTTCATCGCGTCGAACGCGGTGTCGGCGAGCGTGAAGGCGAGGTCGGCCTTGCCCTGACCGATGAACTTCATGTTGTCGACCGACGCCGTCGTCTGCTGCGCGCTGGCCGAGATCTTCATCTTCTTGCTGAGCAGATCGGCGAGGCCCGCGCCGAGGACGATGTAGACGCCGCCGGTGCCGCCGGTCACGATGTTCAGGGTCTTCCCCTCGAAGCTCGGCGTGGCGGAGGCCGCGGCGGTCCCCGATGCGGCCGGCGCCGCGGTCGGCGCCGCCGCGCGTGGCGCGGAACAGGCGGCCGTGATGAGGAGAGCGATGAGCGGTAGGACGCGAGCGGATCTCATTGGCAGCACCTCCCGATGGCGCGTGAGTCTAGGCCCCGCCCCTGTGGCTCAGGCTTTCCGCCGGAGGCGCTGCGTCCGGCGTTGCTCGGCTGCTCGCATGCGGCGGCGCTCGTCGTCGCTCTCGGCGACGAGCGGCGGGAGGACCTTCGGCTTGCCCTTGTCGTCGATGGCCACGAACACGAGATACGCGGACGAGACGTGAACGACCTTGCCGGTCTCGAGGTCCTCGGCCTCGACGCGCACGCCGACCTCCATGCTCGTCCGGCCGACATGATTCACCGACGCTTTCGCGGTGACGAGATTGCCCACATAGACCGGCGCGAGGAACGAGAGCTCGTCGACGAACGCGGTGACGACGCGTGTGCGGGCGTGGCGGATCGCGGCCGCGCCGGCGCAATCGTCGATGAGCCGCATCACCTCGCCGCCGTGCACGTTGCCGTACGGGTTCGCGTCCGACGGCAGCATCGTCTTCGCCATCACGGTCTTCGAGCCCGACACCGGTCTGCCCTCGGTCATCGGCGGAATCGTACGGGTTCCGCCGCATACTTCCGGTGATGTCCGTCCTCTCGCGCGAGGAGCTCCGCGCTGCACTTGCGGCGCAGCCGCCGCTCGTGGAGGGGGTCGACGTCGAT
The DNA here is from genome assembly GCA_035631715.1 of Candidatus Acidiferrales bacterium. Classification (GTDB taxonomy): domain Bacteria; phylum Chloroflexota; class Limnocylindria; order P2-11E; family P2-11E; genus CF-39. Next base: position 13,647 of record DASQIF010000020.1, on the reverse strand, counting down.
GTCCAGCTGCAGACGAACGGCATCGATCTGCGCGTCGAGCGCATACAGCGGCTCGCGTCGCCGGGCCTGCTCGGCGCGACGGACGCGGTGCGCGAGCCGGCCGCTCGCGAGGACGTCGAGTGTGACAAGGACGGCTGGTGGGACCTGCATCGCGGTGCGTACGTCATCGGCTACCGCGAGAAGGTGAACCTGCCGCACGACCTCATGGCCCTGGCCCGCCCGCGGTCCACATTGTTGCGTTCCGGCGTCGCGATCCACACCGCGGTGTGGGACGCGGGGTACTCCGGCCGTGGTGAGGGTCTGCTCTCGGTGCTGAACCCGCGCGGCTATCGGCTGCAGCGCGGCGCGCGCGTCCTGCAGCTCGTCTTCTTCCGCCTCTCAGCGCCGACCGTCGAGGGTTACAAAGGGAAATATCAGGGCGAGAACGCGAGTTAGAGAGCGAGATGAGCGGCATCCGCATCCAGCCGAACGGTCCGTACATCGTGACCGGGCCGATCACCATCGAGTTCGCTGACGGCAGCGAGCTCACCATCGCGGAGGGCCATCGGGTCAAGCTCTGCCGCTGCGGTCACTCCGGCACGAAGCCGTACTGCGACGGGACGCATCGCCGTGTGGATTTCGTCTCGCGTCCGACCTTCGAGCCAGAGCCGGTCAAAGCCTTCGACGAATGAGCAGCCGCCTGTGGTGGGCGCTCGGCGTGATCGTCTTCGTGCTCTCGATCCCCGCGGCGTACGCCGTCGCGCATGCGCTCCCCGCCGGCTACGACTTCCGCGCGTACTGGCTCGCGGCGCGGCATCTGGTCGATGGCGCGCCGGTGTACGAGTCGGTCGGCGCACAGCTCGGGCAGCCGGACGAGTTCCACTACCTGCCGCTGGTGGCGGTGCCGTTCATCCTCACGCTCCCGCTCTCGATCGGCGACGCCAACGTCGTCTGGACCGCTCTTCAGCTCGCGCTCGCCGCGGCGTTCGGCTACGTCCTCATCCGGCCGTTGCCGTTCGCCGCGCGGCCATGGGCCGCCGCCGCGTACGTGTTCTTCCTTCCGACGGTACTCGAGGTCACGCTCGGGAACGTCGATCTCATCTGCATCGTGCTCGCGCTGCTCGCGTGGCACCTGCGCACGCGCGGCAACGCGGCGGTCGTGCCCTATGCGGCCGCACTCGGCATCAAGTTCCTCCCCCTCTCGCTGCTGCCGTTCTACGTGGCGGCGGGCTACACGAAGATCGTGGTGCGCGCGTTCATCGCGGGACTCGTCGCGCTCGTCGTGACTACACCGTTCCTCGCCGCACCGATGGCCGAGTACGTCGCGCTCCTGCCGCGCTACCTCGACACGACGTGGGTGCGCATCCACGCCGACCGCGAGGAGCCCGCGTGGCTGGCGACGATCGCGTGGTCGGACTGGTTCCCGATCGTGCTCGCCCTCGCCGCGCTCACGCTCGCGTGGCTGTTCGGCCGGAGCGCGCGTCGCGACCGTGAGCGCGAGACCGATTGGCACCACATCGCGCTCACGCTCTCGCCGTACGTCACGCCGTTCGGCTTCGTGTGGACCACGTACCTCATCGCGTCGCTGCCGCTCTTCGCCGTGACCTTCGCGCGCGCGCTGCGCCTCCAGGGGATGCCGCGCGTCCTCGCACTCGCGGGCCTCTTCGCGTCGTGGCTCGGTATGCAGGCGGTCCAGGTGCACGAGCTCTGGCCGCTCGTCGCGCACGCCGCGGGCATGATCGGGGTCATGGTCATCGCGCTGGTCCTGCTGTCGCGCGAGTCGCGTCAGGCGCTGGGCAGATCGATGCCCGAGGTGCGCGCGACCTCGACCGCCTCGGGATAGCCCGCGTCGGCGTGACGCATCACGCCGGTGCCCGGGTCCGTGGTCAGCACGCGGCGGAGCTTCTCGCGCCCGAGCTGCGTGCCGTCCGCGACGGCGACCATGCCCGCGTGTATCGAGTTCCCGATGCCGACGCCGCCGCCGTGATGCACCGACACCCACGTCGCGCCGGCGGACGTGTTGACGAGCGCGTTGAGGATCGGCCAGTCCGCGATCGCGTCGCTGCCGTCGCGCATGCCTTCCGTCTCGCGGAAGGGTGAGGCGACCGAGCCCGAGTCGAGATGGTCCCGTCCGATGACGATCGGCGCGCTGATCTCGCCGCGCTCCACGAGCTCGTCGATGCGCTCGCCGAAGCGCGCGCGCTCGCCGTACCCGAGCCAGCAGACCCGCGCCGGCAGACCCTGGAGCGGCACGCGCTCGCCCGCAAGGCGGATCCAGCGCACGAGGGTCTCGTCCTCGGGGAAGAGCTCGGTCACCAGGCGATCGGTGCGCGCGATGGCCCTCGCGTCGCCGGAGAGCGCGACCCAGCGGAAGGGGCCGCGGCCCTCCGCGAAGAGCGGACGGATGTAGGCGGGCACGAAGCCCGGATACGCGAAGGCCTCGGCGAAGCCCCCGGCCTGCGCCTCGCCGCGCAGGTTGTTGCCGTAGTCGAACGCGATCGCGCCGCGCTTCTGCAGCGCGACGATCGCGGCGCAGTGCTTGGCCATCGACGCGCGCGACGCGCGCACGTACGCCTCGGGATCGCGCTCGCGCAGCTGCGCGGCGTCGACGCCCGCAGGGACGTAGCCACCCAGCGGATCATGCGCGCTCGTCTGATCCGTGACGATCTCGACGCGCACGTCGCGCCGCACGAGCTCCGGGAGCACGTCGGCCGCGTTCGCGACCAGACCGATCGAGCGCGGCGTCCGCGCGGCGCGGTGCCGCTCGGCCGTCGCGAGCGCCGCGTCGAGCGACGGCGCGATCTCGTCGAGGAAGCCCTGCGCGACACGGCGCTGCGCGCGCGCCGGGTCGACCTCGACGATGAGCGCGACGCCTTCGTTCATCGTCACCGCCATGGGCTGCGCGCCGCCCATGCCGCCGAGGCCCGCGGTCACCGTGAGCGTGCCCCGAAGCGAGCCGCCGAAGTGCCGCTTCGCGACCGCGGCGAAGGTCTCGTAGGTGCCCTGGAGGATGCCCTGCGTCCCGATGTAGATCCACGAGCCCGCGGTCATCTGCCCGTACATCGTGAGACCGGCGGCCTCGAGCTCGCGGAACCTCTCCCAGGTCGCCCAGCGCGGCACGATGAGCGCGTTCGCGATGAGCACCCGCGGCGCCCACTCGTGCGTGCGGAAGACGCCGACCGGCTTCCCCGATTGCACGAGGAGCGTCTCGTCGTTCCTCAGGCGCCGTAGCGTCGCGAGGATGCGATCGAAGGCCGGCCACGAACGCGCCGCGCGTCCGGTTCCCCCGTAGACGATGAGCTCGTCGGGCTTCTCGGCGACCTCCGGATCGAGGTTGTTCTGGATCATCCGGAACGCGGCCTCCTGCGTCCACGCCAGGCACGAGAGGCTCGTGCCACGCGGCGCGCGCACGCTGCGCGTCGTCACCGCCATGCGGTCATTGTCCACCTAGCCCGTGCCGGTCGAGGAAGCCCTGCACCGCGGCGTTCCAGGCCGGCGCGGCCTCGCGCGGCGCGGCGTGATGCGCTCCTTCGAGGACGGTGAACTCCGCGCCGGGGATCCACGATGCCCACTCGCGCGAGCCCTCGATCGTCGTGCGCGGCTCCTTCGCGCCGACGATGACGAGCGTGGGTACGTCGATCTTCGCAAGGTCGGGTTTGCGCGGCCGCTGGTCCCAGCCGCGCAGCACCGCGATCGCGCGAGCGCGATCCTCAGGCGTGCGCCCGAGACCGGTGCCGGTGGTCGCGATCATCATGCCCCACGGCGACGCGACGAACGTCGGATCGGTCGTGAGCGGCCCTTCGGCTTCGTCGGCGCTCGAACGCGGCTGACGCACGATCGCGTTCCGTCCCGCTCGCGCGGTCGCGACCTCCGTCTCTAGCCAGGCGCGCCCCTCGTCGTCGAGATAAGGGACGGTGTGGCCGATGATGAGCGCGAGCGCGCGGCCGGGATGGTCCACCGCGAACTGCGCGGTCACGACGCCGCCGAGCGACGATCCGCCGACGATGGCGCGCTCGATGCCGAGCGCGTCCATGAACGCGGCGAGGTCGTTCGCGAGATCGGCCGGCGTCCAGTCGCCGCCGGGCGAGGAGGAGCGGCCGGTGCCGCGGCGGTCGTACGTGAGAAAGCGGTAGCGCTGCGAGAACACGGGCGCCTGGCCGAACAGCCAGGGCGTGTGATCGTGCCCCTGCAGCACCATCGGCGTGCCCTCGCCGAGGGACTCGTAGAACAGCTCGACCGCCCCCGCCATGACCCGCGGCATGAGCGCATCATGCTCCGCACGCGGGAGGGGAGCACATGCCGGTCGAGCTGCAGATCCTGTTCAACGTCATCGGGACGACGACGGGAGTCGGGTTCTTCATCTTCGCCGCCGTCCAATTTCGCGCCTGGCTCGCGAGTCGCAAGCAGGAGACCGCGCTCACGCTCATGCGGACGGTGACCCCGCCCGATCTCTTCTCGCGCAACGCGCGCCGCATCTTCGAGCTCCCCGACGACGCCCCGCTCGAACAGATCCACGACCTCGGGCCCGAGCTCGAGCAAGCCGTGCTCCAGACGTGCATCAACTACGAGAACCTCGGCTACCTGGTGCACGCGCGGCTCATCCCGCTGCACCTTGCCGACGAGATCAACGGCGGCATGATCCGCCTCACCTGGCGGAAGTTCCAGCGCTACGTTGGGCAGTACCGCGGAAGCAATCCCGCGGCCTTCGAATGGTTCGAGTGGCTCTACGACAAGCTCGAGCAGTTCCCGCTCGAGAAGAGCGCGCCCGCGCACATCAAGTACAAGGATTGGAAGCCATGAGCAAGAAGGCGTACGACGGCTATCGCTCCTACTCCTACCTCACGGTCGGCGAGGATTACCCCGACATCCCGCTCGCGAAGGACACCGGCCGCGTGCCGTCGACGACCGTCGAACTTTCGGACGCGGACGAGAAGCGGGCGCGCGCGATCCTCGACACGCGGCAGATCGTGTCGATGCACGACCACACCTCGATCTTCCCGGAGGACATGGCGCGTTGTCTCGAGCAGCGGCGCACCGGGCGCGACGCCACCGGCTACGGCGGTCTCGCGGTATCGGACACCGACATCGTGTTCGAGAACTTCATGGACGGCACCGCGACGATCACGTCCAACAAGGGCTGGAAGTGGGACGACATCATCTTCGACCTGGGGATGCGCTTCTCGGATATCGCCCACCAGCAGATGGTCTACATCGCCACGACGTACCTCGACCTCGAGCCGGCGAAGGGCGCGGGTCGCATCGCCTTCGTGCCCTGGCTCGAGGCGGCGACGGCCATCGAGAACGAGGTCGACCGCGTCGACGTCCTTTACGGCTTCGGCGTGCGCGGCATGGGCATCACCTACAGCGAGGCGAACGCGCTCGGCTCAGGGTTGCGCGAGAAGAACGACTCCGGCCTGTCGGACCTCGGGCGCGCCGTGGTGAAGCGGATGAACCGCCTCGGCATGACCATCGACATCGCGCACTGTGGCGACCGGACCGGCCTCGAGGTCATCGCGGCATCGGAGAAGCCGATCACCATCACGCACGCCGGTGCGCGATCGGTGTGGCCGTCGCGGCGGATGAAGGACGACGAGACGCTGAAAGCCATGGCCGCGAAGGGCGGCGTCATCGGCGTCGAGGCCGCGCCGCATACGACACAGGTCAAGGGACGGCGCCACGACCTTGATGTGGTCATGGCGCACCTCGAGTACTGCGTGAGCCTGATCGGCGTCGACCACGTCGGCCTCGGCCCGGACACGCTCTTCGGTGACCATGTCGGCCTGCACAGCGCCTTCGCGCAGCAGCTCTCGCTCGCCGCGATCCGCGACAGCGGCCCGTCGTACGAGCCCGTGAAGTACGTGGATGGGATGGAGAACCCCGGCGAGGCGATGCGGAACGCGGTCTGCTGGCTGGTGAAGCACGGCTACAGCGACACGGACATCGCGAAGATCGCGGGCGGCAACGCGCTGCGCGTCCTGAAGGAGACGTGGGTCTTCTGATCGACCGATGAGTTCCGCCCGCCGGGGACGTCAAAGCCGGTGCTGGAGGTGTGCACATGCGTAAGGTCGTCGCGCAGCTCTTCTATTCGGTGGACGGCGTGGTCGAGCGCCCCGACAAAGGCTGGGCGATCTTTCCCGACGCGGACACAGGCGACGAGATGAGCGGGCTCATGGCGCGCGAGGACGACGTGCTCCTCGGCCGCGTCACGTACGAGGAGTGGGCCGGCTATTGGCCGAACTCGAAGGATGAGCCGTTCGCGTCCTTCATCAACAACGTGCACAAGCACGTTGCCTCGAAGACGCTGAAGAAGACGGACTGGAAGAACTCGAGCGTGCTGGGGCCCGATGTCCCCGCCGCGGTCCGCAAGCTCAAAGACTCGCCGGGCCGCGACATCGGGGTGCACGGGAGCATCCGCCTGGTGCAGTCGCTGCTCAAGGAGGCCCTCATCGACGAGCTCGTGCTCTTCGTCATGCCCGCGACAGCCGGACAGGGGTTGCGCCGGCTGTTCGACCCCAACGCGGAGGTCAAGCCGATGAAGCTCGTGCGGTCGCGCGTCGCGAAGAACGGCATCGCGATCCTGACGTACGCGCCGTCGTGACGGTCGACCTCCGCGACGATCTGGTCGAGGCCCTCGTGTCAGGCGCGATCGCCGCGGCCGCCGTCTTCGCGTGGGCATGGGGACGGCGACGCGGCCGTTTTGCGATCGCCGGCGTGGCGGCGGCGCTCGCGTGGCTCGGGTGGCATCTCTATCTCCAGGTGAGCGCAGCGGACAACCTCGACATCGACAATCCGGCGCTGCTCGGCCTGAGCGGCGAGGATGCGGGGACGGGCGTGCTCGCGTTCCTGCTGGCCGCGCTGCCGCTTGGTCTGGTCACCGAACGCGAGGAGCCCGCCCGGAAAGTGATCCTCGCCGCCGGGATCGCCGCGGTCGTGGTGACCGTGATCGACCTCTTCGTTTGATCGCGCGCGACAGTGCGGGACAATCGCGTCGATGACTGAACGCCTAGCGCTGCGTGCCGCTGCCATCGTGGTCCTGGCGCTGGTAACGGCGTGCGCATCGAACGTGCCCGCAGCCGCGACCGCGACCGCCGCACCATCCGCACCGCCGGTGGCGACGCCCGCGCCGGCTACGAGCACACCGCCGCCGAGCGTCGCGAACGCGTCGCCCACGATCGCCTCGGGCGCCGTCACCATCGAGATGGCCGAGCACTTCTATTCGCCCTCATTCATCACCGTGAAGGTCGGAACGACCGTGGTGTGGAAGGTCGTCGGCGTGCAGTCGCACGATGTGCACGCGCGGGATGGCTCGTTCAACTCGCCGCTCATGGCGCCGGGGAACACCTTCACGTACACGTTCACGAAGGCCGGGAAGTTCCCGTACTACTGCGCGCCACATGAAGGCGACGGCATGTTCGGCGAGATCGACGTCGTGAATTAGCGCAGGCTCGCGACCGCGAGGCCCGCGAGCGCCGACGCACCGACGATGAGCGGCTCCGGCACCTTCCACCGCCAAAGGACGAGAAGCGCAAGCAGGAAGATCGCGACGGTCGGGATGTCGACAAGGACCTGCGTCGCGATGACTCCCGCGGCGCCGCTGATCGCGCCCGCGGCTGCGGCGGTCGCGCCCTTGGTGAAGCCCTGCACCGCAGGGTGCTTCCGGTAACGGATGATCCACGGCGCAAAGAGCACGACCATGAGGAACGGCGGGAGGAACACGCCGAGCGCTGCGACGGTGCCGCCAGCGAACCCGGCGACGAGGTACCCGACGAAAACCGCGGTGATCACGACCGGACCGGGCGTGATCATGCCCATCGCGACCGCGTCGAGAAATTCGCGCTCGTTGAGCCAGCCGTAGTCGTGTACCACGCCCTGCTGGAGGAAGGGCACGATCGCCAAGCCTGACCCAAAGGTGAACGCGCCGGCTTTGAAGAAGAAGACGCCGAGCGCGACGAGCGTGTTGAGATCGGCGCTCTGCGCCGCGCCGAGGACGACCGGGACGAACGACGCTGCGCCCGGAGCGCTCGCGCGGATCGGCCCTGCGTAGAGCAGCGCGCCGATGAGGCCGGCGACGATGAACAAGATCGCGACCTCACTGCGCACGACGAAGGTGACGACAGCGACCACAGCGAAGATCGCCCAGAGACGCCGATCCGCGCGCACCGTGACTCGCACGAGCTTCCAGGCGCCGCGCAGGATGAGCGCGATGACCGCCGGCCCGATGCCGTAGAAGAGCGCCTGGATGAGCGTCGTACCGGAGAGCGCGACGTAGAGCGCGGCGACCGCGGTGACGATGACGAACGGCGGCAGGATGAACGCGAGCGCGGAGACGGTCGCGCCCCGGACGCCGCGGCGCACGTAGCCGAGCCACATCGCGAGCTGCGCCGCGAGCGGCCCGGGAAGCGTCTGCGCCACAGCGAGTCCCTCGAGGTACTCCTCCTGCGTCACCCATCGGCGCCGCTCCACGAGGTCGCGCTGCATGTAGCCTGCGAGCGCGATCGGACCTCCGAAGCCCGTCGCGCCTAGGCGGAAGAAATACCGCGCGAGATCCGCGACGCTCGGGCCGCGCTCGTTCACGAACGCTCCTCGAACACGAGCGCACGCCCGGTCGCGGGCGCGAACACGTAGAGCCGTCGAGTTACCGCGTCCCATCCGAGCGTGTGCGCGCCGGCTTCGGTCTCGACGGTCTCGACCTCTTCGAGCCTCGCGGTGTCGATGACCGTCACGACGCCGGGCGCGCCGATGGCCACGTAGAGGAGCGGCGCGACAGCCGCGTGCCACACGACGTCCGGCACGCCGCGCAGTGGCAGACGCGTCGCCACCGTTGGCCGGCCCGCGGGATCGTCGATGACCACGACCTCGCCGCCGTCAGCGGCGCAGAAGAGTCGCCCGTCGACGAGCGCGAGCCCGTGCGGTCCGGCGCAGCCCACCTCGATCCGTCCGCGCTCCTCGAGCGAGGCCGCGTCGATGCGGAGGACCACCGCGGGCTCCTGGATGTTCGCGTAGACGGAGTCCGAGGCCGCGTCGTAGATCGCCCAGCGCGGTCGACCGGGAAGGGGGATCGTCCGCACGACGGCAGCCGTTGCGACGTCCACCACCGACGCGCTGCAGTCCGTCCCCGGCGGCTCGCCGAGATTGAATGCGAACACGCGCCGCCGTCTCGCGTCGTACGCGAGACCGTTCGGGCGCGGCCCGACCCCGACGCGTGCGATGAGCTGCTCGTCCGACGCGCGGAAGAGGCTCACGCGGGCCGCGCTGCGGTCGGACGTCGCGATGAGGTCGTGCGGATTGTCGACGAGCACGCCCGCGACCCCGGGCAGGTCGCCGATGGTCCGCAGATAGGTGTTGGTGCGGCAGTCGATCACGTCGACCGCATCCATCGCCGTGTGCGCGACGTAGATGCGGTCGCCCTCGGGCGCGGTGACGGTGTCCGCGTGGTCGAAGCCCTTGCCCGGCCCGCCGGGCAGCCCGATGGAACCGACGGCCCGAAGACTCACGTCAGCCGCCGATGCTCTCGATCGTCGCCGCGACGAGCAGCGGCACCGCCTCGTCCGGCATGGGGGAGACGCCGCTCACGTTGATCTCGCAGAGAAGGTACGTGTCCTCGCCGGCGGGTGTGCGCGGACCGAGCAGGAAGTCGGCGTCCCAAATGACCGGGAGCGCGCTCGCGGCGAGATCGAGACGCTCTCGCAGGAGAGAGATCCAGCCGTCCTCCATGAGCCGGCGCAGCGGCTGGAACCGGGGCTCGTCGGGGCCGTAGTACTGGCGCGCATCCGGCTCCGGCGGCGCGGTCGCGCCGGGCGGCGGCGGCAGCAGCGCGGTGACGAACTGATGACCGAACCCCGCGACGCGGTCGCGCGCGAGATAGCACCGCGTCATCCCGTCGCCGAGCCGGTCGCAGTAGGGCTGATCCACGAAGGTGCCGCCGCCACCGAAGTACGCGAGGTACGACCGTCGCTGCTCGAGAAACTCGTCGAAGCGCATCTCCTCGACGGGGACGCCGCGCTGAGCCGGCTGCACTTTGACGATCGCGTCCGCATCGTGAGCGGCGTCGCGTACGAGCTCGACCCGCCACACGCCGTTGCCGCCGCTGCCACGGTCCTGCTTGAGGACGCGCGGCGAGGACGTGCGGAGCGTCGCGAGGAACTCGTCGCGCAGCGCGTCGATGCCGCGGTACAGGTGGGTGTCCGTGCCGCACGGCAGCTCGCGCGTCCGGTACAGCACCTCCTTCGTCCCCATCGCGTCGATGACGTCGGGGTGCGCGCTGACGAAGACGCCCGCGGACGCGACCTCGCGCAGCACCGCGTCCAGCACGGTGCGGTCCTGCCCGCGCACGATGGGGTCGACCCACACGAGCACCGCGGTGAGCTCGCGGAGCCGCTCGCGCACCCGGTCGGCGACGGAGTCGTCGTAGATGACGGGTTCGGCGCGAACGCCACGCGCCCCGAACGCGTCGAAGATGGAGCGGAAGCGCGTCTCGGAGGCTGCGGGAGCCGGCGCGGTCACATCGCCACGCCAGAGAAGACCGACCGAGCGCATTGTGCCGAGGTTAGTCCGCGGTGCTGGAGATGCGTGGATCGAGGGCGTCACGCACCGCGTCGCCCAGCAGGTTCACGCACATGACGACCGCGATGATCGCGACACCGGGGACGACGGCGAGCCACCACGCGACGCGCAGGTAGCGTCGCGCTTCCGACAGCATGAGCCCCCACTCCGCGGTGGGCGGCTGCGCGCCGAGGCCGAGGAACGAGAGGCCCGCGATGGAGAGGATCGCCGTGGCCAGGCCGAACGTCGCGATCGTGATCGCGGCGCCCAACGTCTGCGGCACGAGGTGGGTGAACATGATGCGGACGTCGCTCGCGCCGACGCTGCGCGCCGCCTCGACGAAGAGGTCGTTCTTCGTGTTCAGCACCGACCCGCGGACGACGCGCGCGAACCGCGGGATGCCGCCAATCCCGACGGCGATGGTGACCTTCTCGAGGCCGCTGCCGAGGATGGTGATGATCACGAGGGCGAGGAGGACGCCCGGGAAGCCGAGCTGCACGTCGATGATGCGCATCAGGATGCGGTCGGGCCACCCGCCGAAGTAGCCCGCGACGAGCCCGACGAGGCCGCCGATTGCGGCGGAGATGACGACGGCGAAGATGCCGACGGTGAGCGAGACGCGGCCGCCGTCGATCAGACGGAGCAGGATGTCGCGGCCGAAGTTGTCTGTACCGAGGATGTGCCCCGGCGTGAGCGGCGGCAGTAGCGAGTCCCGCAGGCTCTGCTGATAGGGATCGATGGTGATGACGAGAGGGACAAGGTACGAGACGACGGCGATGGCCGCGAGCACCAGCGCGGAGAAGATCGCGAGGCGATCCCGCTTGAGGCGCCACCACGCGCGGCGGTACGGGCCCGCCGGCTTCGGCAGCGCCGGCAGGCGCGGCCTGTCGGCCACGACCGCCGACACCACCGGCGCGCGCGAGATGTCAGGCCGTTCGGATCTTGGGGTTGATGAAGCCATACGACACGTCGACCAGCAGATTCGCAACGACGTACGCCGATGCCGTGAGCAGGATGATCCCCTGCACGAGCGGATAATCTTTCGTCTGGATCGCGTCGATCGCGAGCTGACCGACGCCCTGCCGGGCGAAGACCGTCTCCACGATGATGCTGCCCGCGAGCAGCCGCCCGACCTGCAGACCGACGATCGTCACGACCGGGATGAGCGCGTTCCGCAGCGCGTGACGCAGGACCACGACGCGCGGGGGTAGACCTTTCGCGCGCGCGGTGTTGATGTACTCGCGTCCCAGGACCTCCAGCAGGGACGCGCGCGTCAGACGCGCGATGAGTCCGGTGCCCTCGTAGCCGAGCACGAGCGCGGGAAGGATGAGACGGTCGAACGAGCCGGATCCCGTCGCGGGCAGCCAGCCGAGGAAGACCGAGAACACGAGGATGAGCAGCATCGCGTAGGCGAACGACGGCGTGGACACGCCGCCGAGCGAGAGGATCATCACCGCGCCGTCGACCCAGGTGTTGCGCCGCAGGGCCGCGACGATCCCGAACGCCATACCGATGACCACGCTGAGCAGGAGCGCGGCGCCGGCGAGCTCGAGCGTGCTCGGGAGCCGCTGCGCGATAAGCGTCGCGACCGACTGGTGGCGCAGGAACGATTCGCCGAAGTCGAGGTGCATGGCGTTCCAGAGCCAGTGGATGTACTGCACGGGCAGCGGATCGTTCAGGCCGAGCTGCTCGCGGATCTGCGCCACCAAACGCGCCTGTGACTCCGGCGTGCTGATGCCGAACGACGCCGCGCCGATCATCGCGTCGACCGGGTCGCCCGGGACGAGATGGAGGATCGCGAAGACGAGCAGGGACGAGAGGATCAAGACCGGGACGGCCTCCGCGAGCCGTCTTCCGATGAAGAGGGCCACGCTACGACCGCGTGCCCACGGCCGCGGTACGCGCGGCCTCGCGCTGCCGGCGCGCCTCGGCCTCCTCCGGCGGATGCACGTTGCGGAAGGCGAGATAGATGAGCCCGTCGTACGCGATCTTCATCACGCCGGCGATGAAGAACGGCGCGGAGAGCGCGGCGGCGCTGAAGGCAAGACCCGAGACGGTGGGTGAGAGCGCGCTCGCGGTGGTCCGCGCGACGTTGGTGATGCCCGCGGTCGCCGTGCGCTCGTCGGGATCGACCACGGCCATGGTGTAGGACTGGCGCGTGGGCACGTCCATCTGCGACACGCTCATCCGGAGGAGGAACGCGGCGACCGCGAGACCCGGGGTCGGTGCGAGTGGCACGAGCATGAGCAGCACGTTGGATGGCAGATGCGTGAAGACCATCGTGTTCAACAGGCCGAAGCGCTGGGCGAGCCAGCCCGCGGCGAGCAGCGACAGCCCCGAGACGATCCCGACGGCGAAGAAGATGAGCGCGAGGTCGGATATCGCGAGGCCCCAGCGCAGGTAGAACCAGTACGCGACGATCGACTGGACGACGAGGCCGCCGGCGAACGCATCGATCCCGAACAGCGCCGAGAGCTTCGCGACGGTCCCGGTGCTGCGATGGATGCCGATGAAGCGGCGGTCACCCTCGACCTTCGCGAGCTCCACGCGATCGGAGAGCGTGATGAAGATGAGGAAGTTCACGATGCCGACCACCGCATAGAGGACGAACAGCGGGCGGTAGGCGTCCGCGCCTGCGAGCCCCAGCGACGCGAAGAAGCCGACCGACGCGGCGAACAGCGAGCCGACCGCCCCCGCAAGGGTCGCGATGGTGTTGTAGATGGAGAAGAGCCAGGTGCGCTTCTCGTTCGGCGCGGTCTGCGGCAGGATGGCCTGCTCCACGGTCTGGAACACCCCGACCTCGGACGAGGTCGCGCTGATGGTCCCGGTGAAGGCCGCAAGGATCAGCACGGCGAAGCTGCTCGTCACGGCGAACACGATGCCGCCGAGCGCCATGAGGAGGGCCATCGTCGCGACGGTGCGACGGCGACCGACGCGGTCGGCCATGATCGACCAGAAGACCGTCATGAGCGCGGAGCCGGCGATGGCCGCGGTGAATACGACGCCGATCTCGGTGGCTGAGAGACCGAGCCGATCCAGAAAGAGCCCGAGCGACGTCGCGAGGTATCCGTATGCGAAGGTGCGGAGGATGCGCGTCGCGAGCAGCTTCTTGCCGTCCGCACTGAG
>DASQIF010000019.1:0-2053 GCA_035631715.1 Candidatus Acidiferrales bacterium | reverse complement strand
TCGTCCAGGTCGAGCTCGGGATCCTCGAGCTTGTCGGCGACGGCCTCGAGCCGCTTCAGCGCCTCTTCGATGCTCGGCTCAGCTTCGGCCACCGGCCTCCACCCCCTCCACCGTCACGTTCGCGCGACCGTCGCGCATGCGCAGTCTCGCCTTCTCGCCGGCGCGAAGCGTCGTGACCGACGCCCGCACGTGTCCGTCCGCGCCCTCCACGATCGCGTAGCCGCGTCCGAGGACGCCGAGCGGCGAGAGCGCGTCGAGATGCCGCTTCGCGGCGGCCAGCCGCTGGCGGCGCCCCGGCACGAGGCGGGACATCGCGCGGTCGAGACGGCGGCGCTCCTCGTCGAGCTGCTGGCGGTACCCCGCGACCTTCGCCGGAGGCGCGCGGCGTTCGAGCAGACGATGCGCGGTGACGAGCCGCCGCCGGCGCGCCGCGATGGCTTCGTGCACGCGGGTGGTGATGCGTCGCATCGCTCGATCGGCGCTCACTTGACCGACCCGCGCGTCGGGCACGACGAGCTCGGCGGCCGCCGACGGCGTCTGCGCGCGGACGTCGGCCACCAGGTCGCAGAGCGTGACGTCGGTCTCGTGACCCACGCCCGACACGACCGGCCAGGGGCGTCGCGAGATCGCGCGCACCAGCGCCTCGTCGTTGAACGGCATGAGGTCCTCGGGCGCGCCGCCGCCGCGCGCGATGATCACGACGTCGAGGCCGCGCAGCTGCGCGAGGCCATCGAGCGCGCCGATGAGCGACTCGACCGCCCCGATGCCCTGCACGTTCGCCGCGGCGAAGACGAGCTCAACGCGCGGGTCGCGTCGCGCGACGATGGTCTGGATGTCGTGCCACACCGCGCCGATCGGGCTCGTGACCACGCCGATGCGGGTCGGCGCCGTCGGCAGTGGGCGCTTGCGCTCCATCGCGAAGAGGCCCTCGGCGCTCAGACGCTTCTTCAGCGCCTCGAGGCGCAGGTGCGCGTCGCCCATCCCCGCGGGTCGCAGGTCGTCGACGCGGAGCTGCACGCGGCTCTGGCGCGGGTAGAGCTCGACGTAGCCGTGCGCGAGCACCTTCTCCCCGCTGCGCGGGGAGAGCGCGATGCGCGAGGCCTGCCCGACCATGAGCGTGCACGCGAGCTGCCCGACCTGGTCGCGCAGCGTGAAGTACGTGTTGCCCGACGAAGCGACGGTCGGGTCGACGACCTCGCCCTCGACCCACAGGTCCTTGAACTCGTCGGTCGATTGGATGCGCTCGGCGAGCCGCAGGACCAGCTGACCGACGCGGAGAACGTCCCTAGGCGCGTTCGAGATATTCACCCGTTCGCGTGTCGACCTTGATCCGGTCCCCCGTGTTCACGAACAGCGGCACGTTCACCTTGAGCCCGGACTCCATCGTCGCCGGCTTCGTGGCACCGGTCGCGGTGTCGCCCTTGAGGCCGACGTCGGTCGAGGTGACCTTCATCACGACCGAGGCGGGCAATTCGACGCCGATCGCCTCGCCCTGGTACTCGTTGAGCGTGACCTCCATGCCGTCGACCAGGTAGTCGGTCGCGTCGCCCAGGTGCTCGGCGTCGAGCGGGAACTGGTCGTACGTCTTGGTGTCCATGAAGTAGTAGAGCGTGCCGTCGGTGTACATGTACTGGACGATGCGGTGGTCAAGACGCGCGCGCTGGAAGCGCTCTCCCGCCTGCACCGTCTTCTCGATCGTGTCGCCCTTGCGCACGTTCCGCAGCTTCATGCGCACCTGCGCCGAGCCGCGGCCCATCTTGATGTGCTGGAACTCGATGATCTGGTAGAGCTAGCCGTCGATCTCGACGGTCACGCCGCGCTTGATCTCCCCGGTGCTGATCACTTCTTCCTCGTCTCCTCGATGAGCCAACGGAGCGCGACTTCGTAGCCGACCACGCCAAGGCCGACGACCTGATTCGCGGTCACGTCCTTCAGATAACTATGGTGGCGGAACTGCTCACGCTTCGTCACGTCGCTGATGTGGATCTCGACGACGGGAAAGGCGCACGCCGCGACCGCGTCGCGCAGGACGATGGAGGTGTGAGCCAGGCCG
>DASQIF010000018.1:0-7346 GCA_035631715.1 Candidatus Acidiferrales bacterium | reverse complement strand
TTCGGTGAGGAGCGCGTTCGAGAACGCGGCGAGTTGCCCGACGCGCGATGACGCGCGGCCCGGCGCCGCGGCCATCGCCGTCGTCGCGGCCTCTTGCTTCGCGCCGCCGAATCGGCCGAAGAGGCCCTTCTTCTTCTGCGGCGGCGCCTCGACGGGTGCCGGCGGTGCCCACTCGTTGGCCGGCACGGCGGCAGCCGCGGGCGCGACGGGCCTCGGCGCGGGCGCGGCCGGCGGAGCGGGCTCGGCGGGTGCCGGCGGCATCGTCAGCGCGCTGAGGCGCGGATCGTCCTCTCGCGGGGCTGGCGCCTCAGCGGCGGCGGGCGCCGGTGCCGTCCACTCCTCGGCGGCTGGTGCGGGCGTCGTCCACTCCGCCGTCGCGGGCGTCGACCACTGATCCGGGACCGACGTCGCAGAGGTCTCGGCGGGCGCGGGCGCGCCGAACAGCGCGGCGAGGCGATCGTCCATCGCGGGCTCGGGCTCCGGCATGCTCGGCGGCGCGACCTCGGGCATGGGCGGCGGCGCGACCTCGGGCGTGGGCGACGGCGCGCTCCAGTCCTGCGCCGGCGGCGGTGGCGTGAAGGCCTGCGCCGGTGGCGCCGGCTCCGGCGCGGGCGCCGACCACTCGTTCATAACGGGCTCGGGCTCGGGCGTCGGCGGCGGCGCGACCTCTTGTGTCGGCGCGGGCATCACCCACTCCTGCACCGCGGGCGGGGGCGGCGGCGCGGGCTCTGGTTCGGCGACCGGTGCCGGGGGCGGCGCTGTGTACCGCGGCTCGGGCTGCGCTGCCGGCGCGGGCTCAGCTGCCGGCGCCGGCTGGACGAAAGGGAGTTCGGCCGATGGTTCGATGGTGTCGATCACGCCATCGCGCAGCAGTCCGACGAGGATGTTGAGCGCGGCGTCGCGATCGATGTGCAGGCTCGACGCGATGTCCATGACGTCACGCGTTCCGTTGACGGCGAGCACGACACGCCAGCGATCCGACGTGAACGTGACCGCGCCTTGCTCGGCGGCGCGCTCGGAGAGACGGAAGCGGACGCGGTCGCTCGGGATGACCTGGCGGACCGAGGCCATCCATTCGCGATGTTCCTTCGCCTTGCGAAGCAGCTCCTCGAGCTCGCCCTCGAGGTTCGAGGGCGGCGGGTCGTTCCACGGCATGAATTCGAAATCCGCGTCGCCCATCTCGAACACCGCGCCCAGCGCGGGCACCGGCTGCTCGTCACCGTACACAGCGGCGATCACTCGGCCTTCGGCGAGACCGAGCGCACCGGCGCCGCCGGCCGAGCGCAGCGTCAGCTCGCCGGTCTTCCTCTGATCGCGTAGTAGGCGGACGAGGACGTCCAGCGGGAATTCGGCAGTGCTGCCCTTGAGACTCACCGCAGCGCGACCTCCGTTTGCTTGTCGAAGATGTGCATCTTGCGTGTGTCGAATCCGACACGCAGCGTCGCGCCCGGCTTCGTCTGCGTGTCCGTCGAGACGCGCGCGATGAAGCTCTGTGAGCCCGCCGACAGCAGCAGCTGCAGCTCGTTGCCGAGGAACTCGACGACCTCGACCCTTGTGTCGACCGCGATGTGATCGGCAGCGGACATCGTGGTGAGATCGTTGATGTCCTCGGGCCGGATGCCGACGATCACGTCCTTGCCGATCGCCTCGAGGGCCTTGCCCTGCACCGGCGCCTTGAAGAAGCCGGCGTCGGCCACCGGGCGGCCGCCGTCGGGAATGATCTTGCCTGGGAAGAAGTTCATCGCCGGCGACCCGATGAATCCCGCGACGAAGACGTTCACCGGCCGCTCGTGGAGCGTCTCGGGTGTGTCGAGCTGCTGCAGCAGGCCTTCGCTCATCACGGCGATGCGGTCGCCCATGGTCATCGCCTCGACCTGATCGTGCGTGACGTAGATGGTCGTGCGGCGCAGACGCTGGTGGAGCTTCTGGAGCATCGCCCGCGTCTGGATGCGGAGCTTCGCATCGAGGTTGGAGAGCGGCTCGTCCATCAGGAAGACCGAGGGCTCGCGCGCGATGGCGCGGCCGACGGCGACGCGTTGCCGCTGACCGCCCGAGAGCTCCTTCGGCTTCCGCTTCAGCAGCTGACCGATCGCGAGCATCTCGGCGACCTCGTTGACGCGGCGTTCGATCTCCTGCTTCGGCATGCCGCGGAGCTTGAGACCGAAGGCGATGTTGTCGTAGACGCTCATGTGGGGATACAGGGCGTAGTTCTGGAAGACCATCGCGATGTCGCGGTCCTTCGGGGCGACGTCGTTGATCAAGCGCTCGCCGATGAAGATGTCGCCGGTCGTCTGCTCCTCGAGGCCGGCCAGCATGCGGAGCGCGGTCGTCTTGCCGCAGCCCGACGGCCCGACGAGGACGAGGAACTCCTCATCGCGCACCTGGATCGAGAGGTCGTTGACCGCGATCACGTCACCGAACTTCTTGGTGACGTGGTCATATGTCACTGTCGCCACGGGCGCGAGTGTAAACAGACTCGACGGCGGGAAGTAAATGGAGTCGAGCGACGAGCGGTTAACCCGCGAGGAGCGAGCCCACGTCTGCGGAGCAGGCGGCGAGGCGCAGGCCGCCCGCAAGGGCAGGCCGAGCCGAGCGCGAAGAGCTAGGGGAGAAGCCGCGAGAAGAGCGAGCCGCTGGGCCGTGAGGACGCGGTGAGGGCACGCAGTCGAGCGCTGATGGCGTCCGCGGCGGAGCGGCCCTCGGTGTCCGAAAGGCGAGCGAGCACCCGCACGCGATACGCGACCGCGCCAGGCGGCGCCTCGAACGGCACAGCGACGAGCGCGCCCCGCGACGTCGACACCGGCGCGCTGTCCGCGATCGCGAGCTGGCGCGTCCGCGCGCTGGCGGACGCGTGGTAGGCGACGCGCACGAACGCTTCGCGCACCACGGGATCATGGACCGCGAGGCGGACGTAGAGCGTCGTCCCGGTCGCGGGCAGCGGTCGGAGGTCGCTCTCGATCCCCCACGCGCGACCGCCGGGGATCCCGACGACGAGATCGCCTGCGTCGGCATCGAAAGCGGCGCGCGGCGTGGTGCGGTGGAACGTCGGCCCGTCGTCGGCGCGCGCGGGCTGTGCCGCACAGAGGAGGACCGAGATCGACAGGACGGCGCGCAGCAGATGACGCACGCCGCGACGCTAGGTCTTCGGAGCGTGCGTGTCTGTCCCTCGCGTGTCCCACGTTCGTGGGACACGGCGTCCCTATTTCATGCGAAGAGCCGTACCTCGAACGTGCCGATCTCGTACCCCTGGAGTCGCACGGCAAGCGCACCGTCCTGTACCTCGGGCGGCGCGGCGGTGCGGATCACGTCGAGTCCTGTGTTGCCCAGGCTGGTCTCGCCCTCGCGCAGATCGACGGCCCGGGCCTCGCGCACCGGGCGCGCGAACCGCAGCGTCGCCGCGCTCTGGCTGCCGCGCGGATTGAAAAGGCGCACGACGATGGCGCCGTCGCGGCCGGCGCGCATCGCGCTCAGCTGGAGCGCGCTGTCGCGCGTGATCTCCACCAGCGGACCGACCGGTGCGCGTCCGCGCACCACGCGCGCCGGAGACAGGAACTCCTGGACCTCGCGCGCGGCCAGCGCCAGCGTCATATCGCCGGCGAACGGGACGATGCAGTAGCGATAGGTGCGCTCGCCGATGCACTGCGCACTGGGTGTCTCGAGCGCGGGGCCGGCGTGACCACGGCGCTCGGGCATGTCGCCGCGCGACAGCCAGCCGACCGCGCGGAGCAGCGTGATCGCGATGGTCCGGCCGTCGTGCAGCACGGCGTACTCGCGGAGTCCGTCGACACCGACCGCGAGAGCGCCATCGATCGCGACCAGGTCGTGAACGCATCGCTCCGCGGTCGGTCGCTCGATCCACGACGAGCCGCCGCTCACACGCGTCTCGCGGTCGAGCCAGGCGAACGCAGCGCCGGCGACGTGCGTGAGGCCGCGCGTCCCGGTCTCGCAGAGCACGCGCAGGCGATGGTCCTTCGCGCGATTGTCCACGGTGGTGGCGACGTCGACGCGACGGGCGCCGGCATGCAGGGAGATGGACATCCGGACCTCGCAGCGAACGAGCGTCGGCGAGCGCGCAAGACGATCCTCGCGCAGACCCTCGGGGAGCTCGAAAGAGAACTTCACGTTCACCGTCGCGAAGTCACCGGACACGACGGTGTTGCGCCCTCCGGCGACGCCGCGCGACCCGACGGTCGGGCCGGCGTATGAGTAGGTGTACTCGTCGCCCTTGTCGCCGTCGTCGACGAGCACGTTCTGGGTGCCGCTGCGCCGTCCGGTCGCCTTGTCGGTGACGACGAAGCTCCCGTCGGCGGCGACCTCCACGCGCAGGAACTCGTTCTCGATCACTCCCTCCCCTGGCGACGACGGCGCGGGACCCTGCGTGCGGGTCGCCTCGACCGCGCCGAGCGCGACGCAGCGCACGCGCGTGAGAGTCCCGTCGAGCAGCACGGTCGCGTCACGGGGCCACGGGAGGTCGTTCCACACCAGGGTCTGCGCGCCGTCGCCCAACAGCCTCGACTCGAGGCGCTGCGCGAGCATCTCTCCCTCGCGGCGTACGTGCGCGAAGCGCGGCGCCATGTCCACGTCGTGCACCGCGTCGATCGAGCAGCCGCAGATCGAGTCGTGCGGGTGGTTCTGCAGCAGCATGCGCCAGAGCGAGCGGATCTCGTCGCGCGACGCTCCACCGGTGAGCGCATCGAGCGGCTCGCAGCGTTGCAAGAGCAGCCGTTCGCAGGCGACGTTCTCCTGCTTGATCCAAACGCGCGTGGAATTCACGCCGCGCAGGATCGGGCGGTAACGGCCGCTGATGATCTCGCCGGCGTACGACGTGGGCGGCGGCGGCACGACCGCTGCGTATTCCTCGAGGCTCGTGATCCGCGCGTCGAGGTTCGGCGCGCTCTGGTGCATCGCGGCCACGGCCTCGGGCAGGCGCTCGTACGCCTCGACGTGATCGTCGCCTTCCATGAACAGGAGGGCCGAGCTGTTCGCGTAACGCGCGGGCACGTCGATGATGCGCGGGAGGCGCCGCTTGATGCGCGAGCGCAGCTCGGCCTCGGTCTCCGAGAGCTCTCCGATGAGCGCGAGACCGCCCGAGTAGTGATCCACCAGATGCGATGCGAGAACGCGATCGCCCGACGGTGACTCCCACATGAACTCCGCGCCGAGCCCCTCGCCCTCGTCGCCGACGCCGCGGGAGAAGACGTAGGTGCCGTAGCCGAAGCCCCGCAGGATCTGGGGGACCTGCGCCGGATGGCCGAACGGATCCGCGACGTAACCGACGCGCAGGGCGCGACCGAACGACTGAGCGACGCGCAAGCCCTCCTGGAAGTTGCGGACCAGCGACTCGCCGGAGACGAGCAGGTTGTCGGCGAGCACGTACCACGGACCGATGAACAGCCGCTCCGCCTTGACCAGGGCCGCGATGCGCTCCCGGTCGTCGGGCCGTTTCTCGAGGTGGTCCTCGATCGCGATCGTCTGCCCGTCGAAAGTGAACGAACGGAACGACGGATCGCGCTCGAGCAGGTCGAGGAGCTTCGTGACCATCGGCACGAGGCGCGCGCGGTAACCCTCGAAGCGCTCGTACCACTCGCGGTCCCAGTGCGTGTGCGCGACGACGAAGACGCGCCACCGCGCGCGCCGGCGGAGGAGCGTGACGGCCCGCGGCGCCAGCAGCCCTGACGCGACCCCGACGATCGCGCCGGCGATGACGTCGCTCGGGTAATGCACGCCGACGGCGACGCGCTCGACGCACACGGCCAACGCGACGAGATACGCGGGGATGCGCCAGCGCGGCGCGACCGACCCGAGCGCGACCGCCGCGCCCACGGTGAACGCGGCATCACCCGATGGGAACGCGAAGCTCGACGGATGATCGATGAGCGTCGCGGGCAGGTCCGCGAGACCCGCGAACGGTCGCGGCCGGTGGAAGATGGGCTTGAGGATGAGCTCGGTCACGAGCCACCCGTCGACCATCCCGAGGTAGACCGTCAGCGCCGCCCACCATCCGCGCCGCCCGAACCCGCGCGCGCGCGCGACGAGCGCGCCGACCACCCACCACAGCAGCCCGTTCCAGTTGACCCAGAACAGGCCGACCGCGAGCGCGGTGAGGATCGCCGACCCGGCGGTCGCGTCGAAGATCGCGCGATACAGCTGATCGTCGAGGCGGAGCAGTTGATCCATCTAGCGCTTCAGGTGTCGCCAGAGGAACAGCGCGACCGCGCCGACGATGGCCGCGGCCACGATGTAGTCGAGGCCGCGCAGCGACTGCTTGATGTCGAGCCAGTGATCGCCGAGGACCGTCCCGCCCCAGACGAGGAGCATCACCCACGGGATCGCGCCGAGGACCGAGAACACGATGAAGCGCCACAGCGGCATGCGCGCGACGCCGGCGGGGAGGCTGATGAAGGTGCGCACGATGGGCAGCATCCGCGAGAAAAACACGGTGACCTCGCCATAGCGCGCGAACCAGCGTTCAGCGACCTCGAGATCGTGCGCGCTGATGAGCACGTAGCGGCCGTAGCGATGGATGAGAGGCCGACCGCCGTATGCCCCGATCGCGTAGGAGACGAGCGAGCCAGCGGTGTTCCCCACGACCCCCGCGATCACGGCGCCCCAATACGTCCACGGCGCGTTCGTTAGTGGTTCAGAGAGTCCGCGAGACACCGACCAGCCCGCGAAGGGCAGGATGAGCTCGGATGGGATCGGTATAGCGGCGCTCTCTATCGTCATCGCGATCACGACGCCGACGTAGCCGAGCTTCGAATACAGCGCGTCGATGAATGGCAAGACGATTGCGTCGATGACGTCGAGCACTTCCGTATGATGGCCGAGGGACGGGCAGGGCATCTTTCGCTAAGGAGGACCATGCCCGTGATGGACGCTCTAGACGACCGGCTGCGCGATGGGGTCGCGACGATCGGGCGCGCCGATCTTGTCGTGGGCATCCCGAGCTTCCGCAACGCGGCGACGATCGGTCATGTCGCGTCCGCCGTGGCGCGCGGGCTGCGCGAGCACTTTCCGGACGCGAAGGTCGCGCTCATCAACGCCGACGGCGGCTCGCAGGACGGAACGCCCGACCAGGTCATCGCGTCCGCCGCGGACGTCCCGGTCGCGGTGGGTCGCTACGCCGGTCCGTCCGGCAAGGGGTCGGCCTTCCACGCGATCTTCCAGTGCGCGGTTGCGCTCGAGGCGCGCGCGTGCGCGGTCGTCGACTCCGATCTGCGGAGCATCACGCCGCTCTGGGTGAAGCGCCTGCTCGGCCCGATCGTCGAGGCGCAGGCCGACTACGTCGCGCCGCTGTACGCGCGTCACAAGTACGACGGCACGATCACCAACACCATCGCGTATCC
>DASQIF010000017.1:0-2880 GCA_035631715.1 Candidatus Acidiferrales bacterium | reverse complement strand
TGTTCCTGCTCGCCGACGGTGCAGAGGTAGTAGAAGAGCATCGGGCGCAGTATATGAACGTGACGCCGATGACGATCCGCGTGAAGGGACTGCACACGCGCGTGCTCGTCGACGGTCTCGAGAGCGCGACGCGACGCGAACCGGTGTTGATGATCCACGGCGTCGGCGGATGGGCCGAGAACTGGCGGGAGGTCATGGGCCCGATCGCGGCGACCGGACGGCGCGCGATCGCGGTCGATCTGCCAGGGTTCGGCGAGAGCGAACGGCCCGGCCGCGTCCGCCATTTCGGTCCGCGTGACGCGTTCTATCCCGCGTTCGTCGTCGCCCTGCTCGACGAGCTCGGCTTCGCGTCGGCCCACGTCATCGGCCACTCCATGGGCGGCGTCGTCGCGTACATGGCCGCGGTGACCGCGCCACATCGCGTCCGTTCGCTCACGCTCGCCGCGAGCGGCGGCCTTGGGACCGACATACCGATCTTCCTGCGCCTCGCCACGCTGCCCGGCGTGGTCACGCTGTCGCGTCTCTTCGGCCGGCGCGAGTCCGCCGCGGAGGTCCTGCGCTCCTGTTTCTTCGATCCGGCCCGCATCCCGGCCTCGCTGTACGCGGAGGCGGATCGCTACGGGCTTGCGTCGTTCCCGGAATTCGTCAGCGCGCTGCGTTCCGGCGTGAACGTCCGCGGCGTGCGCCGCTCCCTACGCGAGCGGTGGATGGGCGCCGCGACCCGTTACCGCGGCCCGGTCCTCGTGGTGTGGGGACGCGAGGACACCGTGCTCCCTGTCAGCCATCTCGCGGATGTGAAAGACGTCTTCCCGCAGGCGGAAGTGCGGATCATTGAACGCTGCGGGCATCTACCGATGATCGAGCAGACCGACGCGTTCCTCGGAGCCGTGCTGCCATTCCTCGGACACGCGGAGGCGGTCGTGGCGGCCTGACGCTCCCGAAGTGGCACCATTGATGGTGCACAGATGAAGACGGGCGAGCGTCCCGCGACCATCACGACGCCGCGCGCCAAGGTCAGCCTCTCGAGAGACCAGGTCATCTCCGACTACCGGCTCGCCGTGCGCAGCCGCGCCGCAAGCGAGATCGGCCGCCGCGAGGTGCTGAACGGCCGCGCCCCGTTCGGGATCTTCGGCGACGGCAAGGAGATCGCGAACCTCGGCATGGCGCACGCCTTCCGGCCGGGCGACTGGCGGAGCGGCTATTACCGCGACCAGACCTTCCACCTCGCCGTCGGCCTTGCGAACCTGGACCAGTACTTCGCGCAGCTGTACGCCGACGCCGACGTTGGCCGCGAGCCCTTCTCCGGGGGCCGGCAGATGTCGAACCACTACGCGACGCGGATCATCGACGAGCGCGGGCGGTGGCGCGACCTTCTCGATTCGGGCCAGACCTCGTCCGACATCTCGCCCGTCGCCGGTCAGATGCCGCGTGCCGTCGGCCTGGCCTGGGCATCCAAGCTCTACCGCAACTCACCGCTCCTGCGCGGCGTCGCGAGCGGCTTCTCGCGCAACGGCGACGAAGTGTGCTTTGCCACCAGTGGCAACGCCGGCGCCGCCGAGGGTCTCTTCTGGGAGTCGGTGAACGCGGCGGGCGTGCTGCAGGTGCCACTCGTCCTCGGGGTCTGGGACGACGGCTTCGGCATCTCCGTCCCAAACGAGCTGCAGGTCGTGAAGAGCTCGATCTCCGCCGCCATGGCCGGGTTCAGGCGCGACGGCGGACCGGGGTACGAGATCCGCGTCGTGAAGGGCTGGGACTACGTCGGCCTCATCGACACGTTCGCCGAGGTCACCGAGATCGCGCGCCGCGAGCACGTGCCGGCGCTCGTGCACGTCACCGAGGTCACGCAGCCGCAGGGGCACTCCACCAGCGGCAGCCACGAGCGCTACAAGAGCCCGGAGCGCCTGCGCTTCGAGATCGAGGGCGACCCGATCAAGAAGATGCGCGCGTGGATGATCTCGACCGAGGTCGCCGATGCCGAGACGCTCGACGACTACGAGCGGCGCGAGCGCTCAGAGGTCGAGCAGATCCGCGAGCGCGCGTACGAAGCCTTCCTCGCGCCGCTGCGGCATGAGCGCGACGAGGCCGTGAAGCTCCTGGAGCGCGCCGCCAGCGCGAGCGGGGAGGACCTGGGCGCGCTGATCGCCGAGCTGCGCGACGCACAGGATCCGAACCGCCGTCTCATCCACACCGTCGCCTTCCATGCGCTCCTCGCCGTGCGCGAGAGCGACGCGGCGCGTGCGCCGCTGCTGGACTTCGTGCGGCGCTCGCGCGAGGGCAACACCGAGCGGTACGCGTCGCACCTCCTCAGCGGCTCGGCCGACTCGCCGCTGCGCGCGGCGACCGTCGCGCCGGCGTACGCGAAAGACGCGGAGAGCGTCGACGGCCGGATCATCCTGCAGCGCTGTTTCGACGCGAACCTCGCGCGCGACCCGCGCATCGTCATCCTCGGCGAGGACGTCGGCATCCTCGGCGACGTGAACCTCGTGTACGAAGGGCTGCAGGCGAAGTACGGCGTGCAGCGCATCGTCGACACAGGCATACGCGAGGCGACGATCATGGGTCAGGGTATCGGCGTGGCGCTGCGCGGTCTGCGACCGGTCGTCGACATCCAATATGTCGACTACCTGCTCTTCGCGCTGGAGATCGCGTCCGACGACCTCGCCACGCTGCGCCACCGCACCCGCGGCGGCCAGATGGCGCCGGTGGTCATCCGGACGAAGGGCCACCGCCTTCAGGGGATCTGGCACACCGGGTCGCCGATGCAGATGCTGCTCGGAACGCTGCGCGGCGTGCACGTCTGCGTCCCGCGCGACATGACCCAGGCCGCCGGGTTCTACAACACGCTGTTCCGCGGCGACGACCCGGGTCTGGTCATCGAGG
>DASQIF010000016.1:0-1581 GCA_035631715.1 Candidatus Acidiferrales bacterium | reverse complement strand
CAGCGCCGCGACCGCGGTCACGCTGCTCTCGGCGACGAGCATGACCGCGTTCGCGGCGACGCACCTGCAGAACACCGCCGCGCCGCTCAAGCCCGCCGCGCCGGAGACCACGACGGTCGCGGCCATGGCGACACCCACGCCCTCGCCGACGTCCGCGCGCCGCCGCACGACCGTCCTGCCCGGCGTCACGACCACCACCGGGACCGCCCGCACCAAGACGCACTCCTCGTGAACCTGCAGCTCCTGCTCGCGGGCCAGACGCTCTGGATCGTCGCGCGGTCCACTGGCGTGGCGTCGCTCATCGCGCTCTCGATCTCGCTCCTCACCGGCGTGGCGCTGCGACCGAAGAGCCTTACCTGGCTCTCGACGAACCGCGCGATCTCGGAGCTCCACTCCTACGCGACCGTGCTCTGGCTGCCGCTCGGGATCGCGCACGTCGTCGCGATCTTCCTCGATCCCTACGCAAAGGTCGGCCTCGTCGATCTGGTCGTGCCGTTCCTCATGTCATATGGCACGTTCGCGATCGGCCTCGGCACGCTCTCGGTGCAGCTGCTCATCGTCGTGACGCTCGCGGCCATCTCGCGCAACAAACTCACGCGCGGCGAGTGGCTCGCGATCCACCGTCTCTCGTACGTCGCGTTCGCCGCGGCGTTCCTGCATGGCGTGCTATCGGGTACGGATCTCGCGTATCCGTGGCTGGCCGGTCTCGCGTGGCTCGTCGCGGCCATCCTGGCCCTGGCGGGCTGGAGGCGCGTGACGCACGAGGTCACCGACCTACGACAGCGCTCCATGGATCGTCTCGCCGCCTAACAGCGTCGCCTCGACGCGCGTGTCCCTGACCTCCTTCGCGTTCGCACCACTGATGTCGCGCGACAACACGACCAGATCCGCGAGCATGTTCTGACGGAGCATCCCCTTGCGATCCTCCTCGTACGACGCGTACGCCGGCGTGCTCGTGTACGCGTGCAGCGCCTCCTCCACCGTGAGGGCCTCCTCGGGATGCCACGCGCGTTCGATCGCGTGGGCGATGTTCTCGAGCGGCGCGAGCGGCGTCGCGCGCTGCTCGTTGTACGAGCCGGGCCAGTCCGACACGATGTCGAGCCGCGCCCCGGCCCGCGCCAGCGAGCGCCAGGCGTGCGCGGTGCGCGCGCGCTCGGGCCCGAGCCTCCGCTCGACGCTGCCGATGTCGTTCAGCAGGTGCTGCGGCGTGATGTCGCAGATGAGGCCGAGACCGCCGATGCGCGCGACGTCTTTCGCGCTCGGATACCAGGCGTGGATGACGCGGAAGCGGCGATCGCGCGCCGGGTTCCGCCGCAGGGCGGCCTCGTACCAGTCGATGAGGAGGCGATGCGCGCGGTCGCCGATGCAGTGCACGACCGGGTCGAAGCCCGCGGCATCCGCGCCGGCGATGTCCGCCGCCATCGTCGCCTCGTCGACGAATCGGAAGGTGAAGTCGCCACGCCAGGCCGGATCGTTCGCGTACGGCTCGTCCATGAGGAAGCCGTCCATGAACGCTTTGAGCGCGCCGAAGCGGATGAGCCCCTCGTCGGTGCGCGGCCGGATCCCCGCCGCGACCGTCTC
>DASQIF010000015.1:0-15825 GCA_035631715.1 Candidatus Acidiferrales bacterium | reverse complement strand
GAGCTTCAACGCTCTCGCCAACCAGGGCCGCCTCGACGCGCAGAGCCAGCTCGGCGTGACCACGTCGGTCATCGAGTCCAAGAAGCAAGAGGACTACGTCCCGAACCTCACGACCTTCGCGCAGCAGAACTACGACCTCGTAGTCGCGGTCGGGTTCCTCATGACCAATGCGACGTGGAAGGTCGCGAAGCAGTTCCCGAACGTGAAGTTCGCGATCATCGACGGCGCCCCGGCCAACGACAAGGGCGACACGGAGAACCTGCCCAACGTCGCGAACCTGTTCTTCAAGGAGCAGGAGGCCGGGTACGTCGTCGGCGTGGTCGCCGGGCTCATGGCCAAGAACAAGGTCGGCAAGGCGACGCACAACACGGTGTGCTCGATGGGCGGCATCCCGATCCCGCCAGTCGACCACTACATCGCCGGCTACCAGGACGCGATCAAGACGGTGAACCCGTCGGCCACCATCCTGAACGGCTACAGCAACGACTTCGTGGACCAGGCCAAGGGCAAGGAAGTCGGCCTCAACCACATCAGCAAGAACTGCGACATCCTCTTCCAGGTCGCCGGCGGTAGTGGCCTCGGCTACATCGCGGCGGCCAAGGAGAAGGGCGTCTACGCGATCGGCGTCGACGCCGACCAGAAGGACGCGGCTCCCGGCACGGTCATCACATCCGCCCTGAAGCGCGTCAACAAGGCCGTGCTCGACACGTCGAAGGCCGTCAAGGACGGTAAGTACAAGGCCGGCGACAACTTCTTCAGCGCCGCGAACGACGGCGTGGGCTACGGCACGCTCGACCCGGTCGTCCCGGCCGACATCAAGGCCGCCGCCGACCAGGCACTCGCGGATATCAAGAGCGGCAAGATCACTCCGAAGGACGCCGTCCAGGTCAAGGGTTAGCGCTTGACCCTCGCATCGCAGACATCACCGACGGGGCCGATAGCGGCCCCGTCGGTGCGTCAACCGAGCTCCCAGTGGGCGCAGGGCCCCGCGGTCCCGATCATCTCCGTGCTCGTCGCGCTCGTCCTCGGCGCGATCTTCGTCCTCGTCAGCGGCCATAACCCGATCAGCGCGTACGGCGCGCTGCTCCTCGGCGCCTTCGGTTCCCCGTACGACATCACCGAGACGCTCGTCATCGCCATCCCGCTCACGCTGTCGGCGCTCTCCGTGTCGGTCGCGTTCCGCACCGGCCTCTTCAACATCGGCGCCCAGGGCCAGCTCCTCGTCGGAGCGCTCGCCGCCGGTTGGTTCGGCGCGCAGTTCGCGGGTCTCCCCGGCGTCGTTCTGCTGCCGCTCACCATCCTCGCCGGCATCCTCGGCGGCGCCGCGTACGGGGCGATCGCCGGATGGCTCAAGGCCGCACGCGGCGTGAACGAAGTCATCACGACGATCATGCAGAACTACACGGTCATCTACGTTATGCACTGGCTGCTCCAGGACGGGCCGATGTCCGCGCCGAACGCGCTCGGCACGCCGGCGTCGGCGCCGATCGGCGACGGCGCGGTGCTGCCGATCATCGTCCCCGATTCGATCGTGCACCTCTCGCGCCTTCACGCGGGCCTGCTGCTCGCGATCCTCGCGGTGTTCGTGTTCTGGTTCCTGCTCTGGCGCACCAGCCTCGGCTACGAGCTGCGCGCCGTCGGTCTCGGCGCGCGCGCCGCGGCCCAGGCCGGCATCGATCCGAAGCGCCGCATGGTCCTGGTCATGGCCATCGCCGGCGGCTTCGCGGGGCTCGCGGGCATGATCCAGGTGAGCGGCCTCTTCCACCGCGTCTACGACGGTTTCTCCTCCGGCTTCGGGTTCGACGCGATCGCGGTCGCGCTCCTCGGCAAGAACTCGCCCATCGGCATCACCCTCGCGGCGTTGCTGTTCGCCGCGTTCCAGCGCGGGGGCACGCTCATGCAGTCGAACGCGCAGATCTCGTCGCACCTGGTGGAGAACATCGAGGCGATCGTGCTCTTCGTGATCGCCGCCGAGACGCTCGTGCGCGCGCTCACGCGCCGGCGCGGAACGCCGGCCGAGGCGCTTTAGTGGAAGTCCTCATCGGCGCCGGGGTTCTCGCCGCGACGCTCCGCCTGGCGACGCCCATCGCGTTCGCCGCGCTCGGGGGCGTGATCACCGAGCGGTCCGGCGTCACGAACATCGCCCTCGAGGGCTGCATGCTCGTCGGCGCGTTCTTCGGCATCTTCGTCGCGGACAAGAGCGGCAGCCTCGCCATCGCGATCGGGGCGGCCGTCCTCGCGGGCATGCTCCTCGCCGCCCTGCACGCGCTCGCCTCGATCACCTGGCGCGCCGATCAGATCGTGAGCGGCATGGCGCTCAACATCCTCGCGCTCGGCCTCACGTCGTACCTGAACTACGACCAGTACGGAACGACGGGCACGCCCGCGGATCTGCCCGGCGTGCCGACGCTCACGCTCCCCGGCGTGAGCGCGCTCCCGTTCGTCGGAGACGTCATCGGAAAGCAGAACAGCCTGGTGTGGGTCATGTTCATCCTCGTGGTCGTGCTGCAGCTCTTCCTGTTCCGGACCGTGCCGGGCCTGCGCCTTCGCGCCGTCGGCGAGCACCCGCGCGCCGCCGACACGGTGGGCATCGACGTGCGCCGCACGCGCTACTGGGCGGTGCTCGCGTCCGGCGCGCTCGCGGCACTCGGTGGCGTGTACCTCTCGATGGCCGTGTCGGGCTCGTTCACCGACAACATGACCAACGGACGCGGCTTCATCGGGCTCGCCGCGCTGATCTTCGGGCGCTGGACGCCGGTGGGCGCGCTTGTCGCGTCGCTCATCTTCGGCTACGGCGACGCGCTGTCGGTCTCGCTGCAGGGCGCGTCGATCGGCGATCTGCGTTTTCCGGTGCAGCTCCTTTCGGTCATCCCGTACGTGCTCACGATCCTCGCCGTCGCCGGGTGCGTCGGTCGTTCGCGCGCGCCGGCCGCCGACGGGCTGCCGTACGAGAAGGAAGGCCACTAATGGCCGTCCTGCTCGAGATGCGCGGCATCCGGAAGCGCTTCGGCGAACTCCAGGCGCTCGATGGCGTCGATCTCGTCGTGAACGAAGGCGAGATCCACGCGCTGGTCGGCGAGAACGGCGCGGGCAAGACGACGCTCATGAACATCCTGTACGGCCTCTACCACGCCGATGCCGGGCAGATCCGGTACCGCGGCAAGGACGTGCACATCACGGGTCCGCGCGACGCGATCGCGCTCGGGATCGGGATGATCCACCAGCACTTCATGCTCGTGCCGCCGCTGACGGTGGCCGAGAACGTCGTGCTGGGTGACGAGCGCGGCGGTCCCGCCCTGGATACGCGCGGGATCGAGCAGCGCGTCCGCGATCTCGAGGCGCAATTCAAGATCGTCGTCGAGCCGGGCGCGCACATCGAGGACATCCCGCTCGGGCTGCAGCAGCGCGTCGAGATCCTCAAGGTCCTGTATCGCGGGTCCGAGCTGCTCATCTTCGACGAGCCCACCGCCGTGCTCACGCCGCAGGAGGTCGACGAGCTCTTCGACATCGTCCGCACGCTCCGGTCCGAAGGCAAGACGCTCATCCTCATCACGCACAAGCTGCGTGAGGTGCTCGCCGTCACCGATCGCGTCACCGTGCTGCGCGCCGGGCGCAACGCCGGCGAGCTCGTCACGAAGGACACAGACGCGCGTGAGATCGCCGTCGCCATGGTCGGACGCGAGCTCAAGGACATCCGCGCGCGACAGCAGACCGGCACCACGCTGCCGGTGCTCGAGGTCTCTCGCCTCGAGGCGCTCTCCGATCGCGGCGAGACCGCACTGAAGGGTGTCGATTTCATCGTGCACGGCGGCGAGGTGTTCGGCATCGCCGGCGTCGGCGGCAACGGACAGAGCGAGCTCGCGCAGTGCATCCTCGGTCTGCGGCCGGTGACCGGCGGCAGCATCAAGGTCGAAGGCGTCGACATCGCGCATGACGACCCCAAGCGCACGCGCGAGCGCGGCGTCGCCTACGTCCCCGAGGACCGCCGCGCCGAGGGCCTCGTGCTTCCGTTCACCGTCGCCGACAACTTCATCCTCGGGAAGCAGGACCACGCGCCGTACGCGCACCGTGGTGTCCTGCAGGGCGATGCCATCACCCGCGACGGCAACCGCCTCGCGAAGGAGTTCGACGTCCGGCCGCCGAACGCGCGCGCGATCGTCGGCACCCTCTCCGGCGGCAACCAGCAGAAGGTCGTCCTCGGCCGCGAGCTCTCGGAGCAGCCGAAGCTCATCGTTATTAGCCAACCCACTCGCGGCCTCGACGTCGCCGCGACCGAGTACGTCCACGAGCGGCTGCTCGAGCAGCGTGCGCGCGGCTGCGCGGTGCTGCTCATCTCGAGCGAGCTCGATGAGATCCGCGCGCTCTCCGATCGGATCGCCGTGATGTTCGAGGGCCGGATCGTCGCCATCCTCGCCGCGAAGGACGCCAGCGAGGAGCGCCTCGGGCTGCTCATGGCCGGACACACCGAAGCGGCGTGACCGAGCGCTCCCGCACGTATTCGTGGCACGATCCGCGCGAGCTCTTCGCCAAGTGGCGCGAGCTCTCGGGCCAGGACATCGCGCGCGGCCTCGCGGACGGATCGCTCCTGCCGCCGCCGATGGCCGACACGCTGGCCTTCCGACTCGTTGAAGCGTCCGAGGGCCGCGCGGTCTTCGCCGGCGAGCCAGCCGAGTGGATGTACAACCCCATCGGCGTCGTACACGGCGGTTGGGCGATGACACTCCTCGACTCGGCGCTGGGCGTCGCGGTACACACCACGCTCGCGAAGGGCGAGCGCTACACCACGCTCGAGACGAAGGTGAACTTCGTGCGCCCGATCCTCCCCGACACCGGCGCCGTGCGCGCCGAGGCCATGGTCGTCCACCGCGGACGGCGTATCGCGACGGCCGAGGGGCGGCTCAGCACCGCCGACGGCAAGCTCCTCGCGCACGGCACTACGACGTGCCTCATCTCGGCCGCCGATACCCCTTGACGCCCGTATTGACGGAGGTCTAGCCTCTGGTCAGACCACCTGACCAGAGCACTTTCTTGGGGAGGCTTTCGCACGACCACTATCGAGCCGATCCGCCGCAGCCGCCTGTACCAGGGCATCGTCGAGCAGATCGAGTCGCTCCTCGAGAGGGGCGAGCTCAGGCCCGGCGACCAGCTCCCGGCCGAGCGCGCCCTCGCGGATCAGTTCCAGGTCTCGCGCGCATCGGTGCGTGAGGCGCTGCGCACCCTCGAGCTCCTCGGGATCGTCGAGACACGCGCCGGCGGCGGCACGTTCGTCCGCCAGGTCGCACCGGACGACCTCGCGAAGCCCCTGCAGTCGCTCATCGCGCGCGGGCACACGCTCTCCGACGTCATCGAGTTCCGCGGCGTCGTCGAGCCGGCCATCGCATCGCTCGCGGCGACGCGTATCACGGCCGAGCAGCTCGCGGAGCTGCACGAGCTCCTCATCCAGCAGCAGGCGAAGGTCGCCGCCGGCGAGTCCTACGCCGACGAGGACACGCGCTTCCACGAGGTCATCGGGCACGCCGCGGGGAACGAGCTCCTCACGACGATGCTCGGCGTCATCTGGGACGTCCTCCGCGCCTCACGCGAACAGTGGCTGCAGACCAACGCGCGGGCCCACGCGTCCCTCGAGGCACATCACCGCGTCTACGACGCCCTCGCGCGGCACGACGCCGAGGCCGCGCGAAAGGCGAGCGCCGAGCACATCCGCGCCGTCGGCGAAGGGATCCTCAAGCTTCTAGGAGGTCGGAATGGCTGACGAGCGGTCGATCAGCATCGAAGTCGTCTATCGCGGCATCTTCCAGAAGACGCTGGCGCAGCGCATCTGCCGTTCCGTCGTGCTCGCCGCGCGCAAAGACGGGCACACCGGCACCGCGTTCGCACGCTACGGCGACTCGCCGGAACGCAACGGCGTCCCGGCCAAGCAGTTCGCGGTCGTGGCGGCCGACGAGATCGAGCTCGAGGCGTCGATGGCGAAGTACGAGCCCGCGGTCGTCGACATCTCGATCGCGGTCGACGACACGCTCGCGAAGGGCGTCGAGTCGTGGGCCTGGTACGGACGCCAGCCGCTCTGGAAGCCCGTTCGCGACGGCGGCTTCCTCCTCGTCACCTCGGACAAGCCCGCCGAGCAGGTCCTGGCGCAGATGGACGCCGCCGAGCGCCCCTACAACCTCGGCATCATCCCCGGCGGCGCGTCCTTCGCCGGCCTCTGGGTCTACAAGGACGACCACACCGATTACCGCGTCCTCGGCGCGATCGCGAAGATCGCGCCGAAGTGGCTGTCGCTCGAGAACGCGAAGGCCGCGGCGCTCGAGCTCGCGAAGAACGACAAGACCGCCGCCGACTCGGTGCAGCACGGGTACGACGCGACGGTCCTCCGCTCGGTGAAGAAGGGTGAGGGCACCACCGCGCACGAGAAGCTCCAGTTCGACAAGCCGGGCTGGACGAAGATGCGCCCCGGCATCGTCGTCGATGCGCGCAAGCCCGGCGAGCGCAATCCCTATTACAAGAAGTACACCGCCCGCACGCAGCGTCCGGTCGTGAACTTCGACACGTGCATCAAGTGCACGATGTGCTGGCTCGACTGCCCCGACGAGTGCTTCGAGGTCACGCCCGAAGGCCATTACGAGGTGGTCTACTCGGCGTGCATCGGCTGCGGCATCTGCGCGCAGGTCTGCCCGGTGAAGGACTGCATCGTCATGGTCGACGAGCTGCGCTTCACCGGTAACGAGGACGTCTGGCAGGACTGGAAGAAGGACCGTCCCGCGTACAACGCCTGGTTCGAGAAGATGACCGGCGTGTCCGCGGACCCGAAGAAGGCGAACGCGACAGCGGCCGGCGGCCACGTCGCGACGGGAGGCGATGACTGATGGCGATCGAGACCAAACCCCGTGAATCCAGCGAGGTCGAGACCGAGGTCCTCGCGACCGGCTGCGAGGCGATCGCCGAGGCGATCCGTCTCGCGGACGTCGACGTCATGGCCGCGTACCCCATCCGCCCGTACGACGGCGTGATGCAGGCCGCGGCGAAGCTCATCGCCGCTGGGAGGATGGATGTCGAGTACATCGTCGCCGACGGCGAGCACAGCCAGTTCGAGATCGTGAAGCACGCCTGCGCCGTCGGGTCGCGCGTCTTCGTCGGCTCCTCGGGGGTCGGCTGGTTCTACGCCTTCGAGGCCATCGCGGTGACCGCCGGCCTGCGCCTGCCGGTCGTCGCGATCTGCGGTAACCGCGCGCTCGACGACCCGGGCGCATTCGGCACCGAGCACAACGACTCGCTCGCGGTCCGCGACCTCGGCTGGCTCCTCCCCTGGGCGGAGACGGCGCAGGAAGCGCTGGACCTCGCGCTGATGGCGTGGCGCGTCGCTGAGGACAAGCGCGTGTCGCTCCCGGTCGCGATCGGCCTGGACGGCGCGTTCCTCACCCACTCACAGCACATCGTCAAGATCCCGACGCAGGCCGCGGTGGACACGTTCCTGCCGAAGTTCGACCTCGGCGACCGCCTCCTGCACCCGGACAACCCGATCACCATCGCGCCGCAGGTCGACCAGGACTGGCTGATGGAGATCCGCCGCCAGAACGACAACGCCATGCGGCAGGCGCTCGGCGTCATCCGCGAGGCGCACGCCGACTTCAAGCGCATCTTCGGCCGCGGCGGCGACAACCCGTTCATCGACGAGTACATGACCGAGGACGCCGAGGTCGTCGTCATCGGTCAGGGCACCCTATCCCTGCCGATGAAGGTCGCGATCCGCCGCCTGCGCAAGGAGGGCCACAAGATCGGCCTCGTGCGCCTCAAGTGGTTCCGTCCGTTCCCGACCGAGGAGGTCGTGAAGTGCCTCTCGCGGTTCAAGGCCGTCGGCGTCATCGACCGCGACTACTCGTTCGGATCGCCGTACTACGGCGGCGTCCTCTACAACGAGATCCGCTCCGCGCTCTACTCGCAGCCGAAGCGCCCGACGATCGTCGGCTTCGTCGCGGGCCTCGGCGGCCGCGAGATCGAGCAGCCCATGGCGACCGAGATCTTCGAGAAGACCGAAGCCGCAGCGAAGAGTGGTTCGTCGGCCGGCGACGTGTGCCACTGGATCGGCGTACGGGAGTAAGAGATGACGACAGAGATCATGCCCGCGCAGGACCTGCCACAGATCAAGGGCGTCAAGGACGTCCCGTACGAGGAGCTCTTCGTCTCGGGACACCGCACCTGCCAGGGCTGCGAGTCCGCCCTGGTCATGCGTCACATGGTGAAGGCCTCGGGTCCGCGCACGATCGTGCTCGGGTCGACCGGCTGCATGTACGTCGCGAACACGACCTACTACACGACCCCCTGGGTCGTGCCGTGGATGCACACCCAGCTCGGCGCGTCCGGCTCGGCCGCGCTCGGCACCGCCGCCGGGCTGAAGGTGCTCATGCGCAAGGGCAAGCTGAAGAACGAGAAGATCAACGTCATCGCCTTCTGCGGTGACGGCGGCGGGGCCGACATGGGCCTCGGCGTGATCTCGGCCACCCTCACGCACAAGGACTACAACTGCCTCATCCTGCTGTACGACAACGAGTCGTACGCGAACACCGACATCCAGCTGTCGTCGATGACCCCCTACGGCGCCGTGACGACGTTCTCGCCGTCGGGCGAGAAGAAGCGCCTCATGCACACGCGCTGGAAGAAGAACGTGCCCGGCATGCTCGCCGCGGGTCACCCCGAGTCGCGTTACATCGCGGCCGGGTGCGCGGCGTACGCGGTCGACCTCATGAACAAGATCCGCAAGGCGCTCGAGCTCGGCGGACCTACGTTCGTGCACACCCTCGACCCGTGCCCCAAGGGCTGGGACTACCACCCGCAGTACAGCCAGGAACTCGGCCACCTCGCCGTTGAGTGCGGCATCTGGCCGCTCTACGAGGTGATGGACGGCGTCTGCAACCTCACCGGTCCGACGCGTCAGATCGCCGAGGGCCGCAAGAAGCGCAAGCCGGTCATCGAGTACCTTCGCCGGCAGGGTCGGTTCGCGCACTTCCTGGACGAAGACGTCGAGCACTTCCAGGCCGAGGTCGACAAGATGTGGACGGAATGGCTCATCCCGGGCGTGATCCCGTTCACCATCCCGGCGAGGGACCAGACGATCCTCAAGATCGACAAGAAGCCGCTGCACGAGTCAAAGACCGCGTAGCTCCCCGTTCCGCGAGGTAGATGAACGACGAGGCCGGGCCGCACGCCCGGCCTCTCGTCTTACGGACGCAGAAGTGACCGCCGCGCGGAGCTGCGTGAGCCGCGCCTCCGCGCGCCGCAGGTCGCCGCCGAATTCGCGCGCGAAGGCGCGGTACGCGTGCTCGAAACGCAGGTTCGACTCCTTGTGCGCGGCGAGCCCCGATGCGCTGAGCGTCAGGTGATACGAGCGTCCGTCGCGCGCATTCGCGACGCGCCGCACGTGTCCCCGTTCTTCCATCGCCCGTACGCGCTCCATCACCGTGGTCTTCGGAAGCGCGAGGCGCCGGCCGATGTCGGTCGGCGTCACGAGTTCGTCCTCGAAGACGACGCTGTAGAGCGCGTACTCCTCCGGCGTCAGCGGTGCACCCGCCATCGCCGCCTGCAGGAGCTGGCGCACGGCCTGCGACAGCGCGAAGACCTCGAGGAACACCGAGGAACGACGCGGGCTCATGGCCGGTACGCCCGGATCGCGGCGAGCGCCGGATCGACCTTCGCGCGCCACGCCTCGGGCGTAAGACGTGCCGGGAGCGCCGGCGGGATCTGGTGTCGATGGTCGTCCGCCGATACCGCGGTCTCCTGGCTCGTCCCGACCTCGACCACGAGTCCGCTGTTGCGCAGCGGGAGCGGACGCGCGTTGCCGATCGGATTCGGGCAGCCACCCATCGGCTCACCGACGACGACCGCGCTCGTCGCGGCCTGCAGGCGCGCGAGGAACATCGACGCCGCGGAGAAAGTGTTCCGACCGGTCACGACGAAGAGGCGGCCGGCCCGATCCACCGACGGATCCCGCAGCGCCGCGAGCACCGGCGCGACCGATCCAATATCGCCGCCGTAGTTATGACGGATGTCGACGACGACCTTGTCGTGTGTGGTCGCGAGCGCCGCGTGCAGCCCGTCGATCGTCGCCTGCGACAGGTAGACGGCGCGGTTGTACTGCACGTAGAGCACGGCGCCGCCATCGAGCGCGGTCCACCAGAGCGGCTCGGATGCGCGAGAGAGATAGAGCACGTTCGGGTCATCCGGCAGAAAGAGGCCGTAGCCGCCGGCCCAGTCGTTGTACTCGCTCATCGCGATCGGGGCGACGCCGACGCGGCGCTGCGGTCCGCCCGGCGGCGTGACCTCGAGGGTCAGCGGATCGGCGCCGATGAGCCCGAGCCCGCGGAGCACCTGCGGGATCACCACGTAGCGCGGCGCCAGCAGACGCAGGGTGGTGTCGTTGTCGCGTGGCACGAGCGGCGCGATCGCCGCAAGGATCTCCGACATGGCGCGGCCGTTGACGGCATCAATGCGCGCGCCGATCAGCTCGCGGTACGGCGGACGCGCGTCGATCACGTAGATGCCCTCGTCGAACCACCAGACCCGTAGCGGCAGGCTGTCGACGGGATACGAGCCCTCGCCCCAGACGTACAGGCCCGTGTGGGCGTCGCATCCGCCTGAGGTCACCGTGCCGACGATGCGCATCAGCCCCACAAGGATCTGGTCGTCCGTGAGCGACGGTACGGCGGCGGCCAACGCGGCCGCCGCGTCCTCGAGCTGCGCGCGGCTCGCGCTGTGCGTCAGGTTCGGATGCAGCGCGGCCATCCCCGGGATGAGCGTCGCGATATCCGCGCGCCACGCCGCGGCGCGGTCGGGCCGCGCGCTCGCGATCTGGCTGGCGGACGGGGCGGCGGCGGCCGATGGCCTCTCGGTCGCGGGCGCGCACGCCACCACGACGACGAAGACCGTCGCGACGAGCGACCGCATCCCCAAATAGTACGGGTCCGTACTATTTGCGCCTCGGTGCGACCACTTCACCTGGAAGGGCGCGGCGATGGAGAGTCCATGACAACGATGAGGTCCGCGTGGATACCATCGGGCGCGTGCCCCGGATCGCGCTGGTCGGCTTCGTCGCGGGAGCTGCCATTTCGGTGTTGGCAGTGCTCGCGGAGCACTACGGACCGACGTTCGGCCGCTACGCGCTCGTGGGGAATGGCGCGCTGATCGTCCCGTCGCTCCTCGCGCCGTTCGCGATCTTCCTCGGCTGGACATGGGCGCTGCGCCGCGGGGGACACGCCCTCGAGCTGGCTGTGTTCGTCATCGGGCTCCACTTCGGCGTCGGCGTCCTGTCGGTCCTCGACGCGCTGCTCTATCCATCGAGCCCCGACATCACCATCGCTGACGCGGCGCCGGGCTTTCTCTTCACCGGTGCGCTCTTCGTGCTCCCGGCCGCGCTCCTCGCCGGCACGGCCTACGCGATCGCGCGGCGCACGGATGGGGTCGCGTTCATCGTCGTGTCGGTCATCGGGTTCGCGCTGGGCGCGGTCCTG
Source organism: Candidatus Acidiferrales bacterium (assembly GCA_035631715.1). Classification (GTDB taxonomy): domain Bacteria; phylum Chloroflexota; class Limnocylindria; order P2-11E; family P2-11E; genus CF-39. The sequence continues at coordinate 4,327 of DASQIF010000015.1, read as the reverse complement.
GGCGGCCTCTTCGGTGCCGGTCTCGGATTGCTGAGCGGCATCGCGGTGGCGATGGTCGAGCGGGAGCCGCGACAGACCGCGATGATCGGCGCGATCCTCCTGGTCGCGATCCTCCTCGTCGGCAACCTCACGTACCTCATGCTCCTGTTCGCGCTGCCGCCGACGTGAGTTGAAAGAGGCCGGTCTTTCGACCGGCCTCTCGACTAGGACTGCGGCGTCTCGGGCGGCTTCGGCGCCGCTGGTGCGGGCGCGGGCGCCGGAGCTGGCGCGACCGACGCCGACGCACCCGGTGCGGGCGCACCCGGGGCGGAGCTCATCGGAGGACGCGGACGGAACTCGCCGGCCGGGCGGAACTCGCCTGCGGGTCGATACGGCGGACGGTCCGGCTTGGGCGGCGGCGGACCACCGGCCATGGCACGGGCCTGTGGCGACATGAGCGAGCGGACATGGTCCGCGGTGTACGGAAGGAGCGCCATGAAGCGCGCGGGCTTCAGCGCCTCAGTGAGCATGCGTTGGTGCTTCGCGCAGGTGCCGCTCTTGCGACGCGGGTCGATCTTGCCACGCTCGCTGATGTAGCGGCGGATGCGACCGACGTCCTTGTAGTCGATCTTCTGCACCTTGTCGACGCAGAACGCGCACACCCGACGGCGCGGGCGACGTCCACCAGGACCGCCGCGGTCGCCGCGGTCGCCGCGCTCGCCGCGGTCACGGTCACCGTACGACGGACGACGATCGCGATCGCCGTAGGAGGGGCGTGGGCCGGAGCGCTGCGCGGGACGCGACTCGCCCGCGGGAGCCTCGGATGACTGCGGGACGTCAGAGCTCATTCACACACTCCTAGAACGGGATCTCGTCGGGGTCGAAGCCCTTGTCGTCCGGCGTCTTCGGCGCCGCCGCGGGCTCGCCGCCGCCCATGCCGCCCTCGCGGTCGCGCCGCGAGTCCAGCAGCTGGAAGTCGTTCGCGCTGATCTCGAGGCTGAAACGCTCCTTGCCCTCGCGGTCGGTGTAGGTGCGCGCCTGGAAGCGGCCTTCGACGTACACGAGACGGCCCTTCTGGATGAGCTGCTGCGCGCGCTCGGCGAGACCCGACCAGCACGAGACGCGGTACCAGTCGGTCTGCTCCTGACGCTCATCGCCGCGGCCGCTCACACGGTTCACCGCGATGCTGAATTCGCAGACAGGCCGGCCGTTCGGGGTCATCTTGAGCTCCGGGTCACGACCGACGTTACCGATGACGATGATCTTGCTGACTGAGGCCACGGCTAATCGTCCCTTCGCACCACGATGTGGCGCAGGATGTCTTCGATGAGGCGGATGGTCCGCTCGAATTCGCGCGTCTGCTCGGGCGGAAGCGAGAACTCGAGCACGCCGTAGTGGCCGTCACGGTGGTGGGCGACCTCGTAGGCGAGGCGACGACGCGCCGGCGGTGTGACCTTCTCGATCTTGCCGCCCAGGGAGGTGATCGCGCTCTGCAGCCGCTCGTTGATGGCGCCAAGGCGCTCTTCGTCGGCGGTGGGAGGCATGAGGTACATGAGCTCGTAGGGACGCATCGACACGATCCTTTCCTCGGGCTTGCCGCGGGCCTATGGCCCGGGGCGAAAAGGCGCCGCGGCACATGTCCGCGGCGGTCGTGACAATTGTACCGGACGCGGCCCGGTGCGACACCATCGGGTACGGATCGGCCGCGCCTTGACAGGAGGCGCATGGAGCTGCGCGAGGACGGCACCGGGGACTGCGAGACGTGTCACCTCCCGATGTTCCCGATCGCGCTCGTCGATCGCGAGGTGTCGCTCGAGTGCGCGAATCGTCACCGCGTGCTCGTGCCGATGCCCGAGGAGCCGAAGCTGCGGCGCTTCGTCCAGAATTGGATCGCGCGCAAGGGCGCGCAGCTCGACGCGCAGCACCGCCGCTGGGAGGCCGACGAAGATGAGTGAGCGCACGCGTCTGGTGCCCGCGGGCGAGAGGAAGCACGAGACGACCCAGACGGCGGGGATGACCCGGGACGAAGCGGTGCGCACGGCCACGATGTGGGCCGGCACCGCGACGACGACCGGCCACACGTTCTCCGGCTGGCACCACCACGGGGAGTACGAGTCGGTGATCTTCGTGCAGCAGGGTCGCGTGCGACTCGAGTTCGGAGCCGCCGGGCGCGATGTACTCGAGGCATCCCCCGGCGACACGCTCTACGTCGCGCCGGGCGAGATCCACCGCGAGGGCAACCCCGGCGACGAGACGAGCGTCATCATCGTGGTCCGCGGCGGCAAGGGCGAGATCGTGGTCAACGTCCCCGGGCCGGCGTCCTCTTAGCCGCGTCTCATCCGCGCGTACGCGCCGTGTAAAGAGGCGCGCGCGCGGGAAACGGCACCCGGCGGTCGGTGTACCTCCAGCAAACGCATCTGGAGGTCAACGTGAAGACGAAGAAGGCACTCCTCATCGGCGCGGCGGTCCTCGCGATCGGCGTCGCGTGGACAGCTGGTTTTGTCTACTACGCGAACGCGAACGCGAACGTGCCGGCCCAGGTCGCGGCGGTCGCGACGCCCGACCCGAGCCTCGAGCCCTCGCCCGTGCCGTCGACCGCACCCGCGCAGCCCGACAAGCGCGCGCTGCTCGGCGAGGTCATGACGAAGTCCGCGACGTACCTCGGCATCAGCGCGAGCGACCTCAAGACGCAGCTCCAGGCCGGCAAGAGCCTCGCGGACATCGCCAACGCGACGGCCGGCAAGTCACGCGATGGTCTGGTCGCGGCGCTCGCCGGGGTCGGCGATCCGAAGATGATCGCGAAGATCGTGGACCGCACGGTCACCCCGCGCTAGAAGTCCGCGTCCCCACCGACACCGCGACGGCGGCGACGACCGAGGCACCGGCGACGAGCCACAGGCCGAGGTCGTAGCCGCCGAACCGGTCGTAGATCGCGCCGAGCGCCACCGGACCGATCGCGAGCGCGCCGGTGATCATCAGCGACAGCACCCCCTGGATGCTCGCGAAGCGGCGCGGCCCGTAGAGGCGAGCGACGAGCGTGTTCCGGATGAGCGTGTCGGCACCGCGTCCCGCACCGAAGAGCACGACGAACACGAACGGCGCGAGCGGACCGCTCAGCACGATGAGGAGCAGGATCGCGATCGGCTGGAGCGCGTAGACGGTCCCGATCACGGTTGCGGGCGAGAGGCGGCGCTCGAGCGGCGCGAGCGAGATCCGACCGACGAGCTGCGTCGCACCCACGAGACCCGCCACGAACGCGGCCGTGCCGAGCGCGTACCCCCGGCCGACGAGGTACGGCACGAGGTGGACGTTGAGTCCGCTCCCGAGCGCGAAAAGCGCGAAGCCCAGCGCGATCCAACGGAAGCTCGGATGCCGCAGCGCCTCGGCCAGCGAGAGGCTTCGCGCGTGTTCGGGCTCCTCATGCGCCGGAGCCTTCCGCAGCACGAGCGCGTGCGGCAGGATCGTGAGCGCCGCGAGGATGACGGCGAGCACGACCAGCGCCTCGCGCCATCCGAGCGCCGACACGAGTGCGGCTGTGAGCGGAAGGAAGATCGTGCTCGCTAGCCCGGCCATCAGCGTGACCACCGTGAGCGCGTCGGTGCGTCGTTCGCGGAAGTGCGCGGTGACGGTCGCGAACGCCGGCGAGTAGAGCGTCGCCGACCAGCACGCCCCCATGAGCGCCCAGATGACGTAGAAGGTCCCGAGATCGCGGACCTGCGACCAGGCGAGGACGAGCAGCACCCCGAGGATCGAGCCGGCCGTCATGAGGAGTCGCGGGCCGCGCCGGTCCAGCCATTGCCCCACCCCAACGCCAGCCACGGCGAGCACGACGAGCGCGAGCGAGAACGCGCCGGTGATCTCGGTCCGAGACCAACCGAGCTCGTCCTGCATCGGGCCGACAAACACGCTGAACGCGTAATACAGGACGCCCCACGACACGGTCTCAGTGAACCCGAGCGTGATCGTGAGCAGCCAGGGATAAGAGACGCGGATCAGTTCTTCGGGCCAATCTCGAGGTCAAGTCGTGCCACGTCGGCGCGGCGTGCGATGGAGACGTCGCAAGCGCTAGGGCGCGTGTAGTGGAGACCGAGGAGGTCGCAGGTCCAGCAGAACATGGCAAGGATATCTGTGGATCGGTTCGTGAACTCGTAGGCGGGATACCTCTTGCCCCCTACAAGTCGATCGAACCTGCAGCCATCCGATTCGATGAGGCCACGAAGGAATGCCATCGCCTCGGAACGCACGATGTCCTCTTGCCAACCCTCGAGTGCGATGGTGCGCTTGTGCTTCCGACCGGGGCCGTGTTGAGGAAATAGCTTAAACCAACACGCACCGAAGGAGCTCACGA
>DASQIF010000014.1:0-10073 GCA_035631715.1 Candidatus Acidiferrales bacterium | reverse complement strand
CGATGACGTCCGCCTCGAGGTCGGCGACCGTCTGGTGATCCTCGCGCCGACCAAAGACGAGGCCGAGGTGCGCAAGGCGCTCGCGGGCTAAGGCGCCAGCTCGCGCGTCTCCTCACCCTTCGGATGGCGCTCATCGAGGTGGACGACACGGAGGTCGATCTCGCCGATGAGCGGGAGCAGGCGCATCGCCAGCGGCGGCCGCAGACGCTCGCGGACCCAGCCACGGTGCCGGTGGCCGACGATGAGCGTTGCGGCGTTCATATCCCGGGCGACCTGCGCGAGCGCAGGGACCACGTCCTTCGCCGCCACCCGCACGACCTCGGCGCCGAGGTCGCGCGCGAGGCGGAGGGTGTCGTCGACACGGCCCTGGGCCTTCGGGTCCTCGCGCTGCCAGTCGGGCGGCTCGACGAACACGACGACGAGCTCCGAGTTCGCCCGCTGCGCCTCGCGCGCACCGCGGCGGACGAGGCGCTGCGCCTGCGGATCGGCGCCGACGGCGACGAGCACCTTCTCCGCCGCCGGCCACACCTCGGCGACCTCGTTCTCCTTCATGTAGTCCTCGAGGTCGTGCTCGACCCGCGTGGACATCCGCCGCAGCGCCAGCTCGCGCAGCGCGTTGAGGTTCCCTTCCCGGAAGAAGTGGTCGAGCGCCTGCTGTGAACGGTCGGGCGGGTAGACGTTGCCGTGCCGGATGCGCTGCCGGAGCGCGTGTGGTGTCACGTCGACGATCTCGATCTCGTCGGCCTCGTCGATGATCCGGTCCGGTATGCGTTCGCGCACCTGGACGCCGGTGATGGTCTCGACCATGTCCGCGAGGCTCTCGAGGTGCTGCACGTTCACCGTCGAGAGGACGGTGATCCCTGCGTCCAGCAGGTCCTGCACGTCCTGCCACCGTTTCTCGTGTGCCGAGCCGGGGGCGTTCGTGTGCGCGAGCTCGTCCACCAACGCGACGTCGGGATGGCGCGCGATGACCGCGGCGGTGTCCATCTCCTCGAGGGTCACGTTCTGGTACGGGATCTTCCGGCGCGGGACGATCTCGAGATCGCCGAGCGCCTCGATGGTGAGCGGCCGCCCATACGTCTCGACGAACCCGACGACGACGTCGGTGCCGCGGGCCTTGCGACGGCGGGCCTCGCCGAGCATGGCGTACGTCTTTCCGACGCCCGGCGCCATGCCGAGGTAGATCCGCAGCCGCCCGCGCGCTCCGGCGCCCGCCTCACGGCGCACGCGCTCGAGCATCGCCTCGGCGGTCGGCCGTTCTTCGCTCACGAGCGCAAGTCTGCTCGCTGCTACCGCGGCGGTGCGAGCTGATCGAGCGCGAGATTCAACTTCAGCACGTTCACGCGCGGGTCGCCGAAGATGCCCAGGTCGCGACCGGTGACGTGGCCGTTCACGAGGTCGACGAGCTTCGCTTCGTCCACGCCGCGCGCCTTCGCGACGCGCGGGACCTGCGCGAGCGCGGCCGCGACCGAGATGTCCGGATCGAGGCCGGAGGATGAGGTCGTGAGGAGATCCGCGGGCAGCGTGGCCAGCGAGGGGTTCTCCTTGCGCAGCGCGCTGGCCGCTGCGGAGACGCGGTCGATGAGCGCCTTGTTGGTCGGACCGAGGTTCGAGCCGCTCGACGCGGTCGCGTCGTAGCCGTTCTTGCCCGCGGCCGAGGGACGCGGGTGGAAGTAGCCGTCCGTATCGAACGGCTGCGCGATGAGCTCCGAACCGATGACCTCGCCCTTCGCGTCGGTGATGAGGCTGCCCTGCGACTGGTAGGGAAAGGCGAGACCGCCGACGAGGGTGACGATCGCCGGGTAGATGCCGCCGCAGATGAGCAGCAGCACGATGGAGACGCGCAGCGGAGCGAGCATCTAGAGACCTCCGGCGATCGGTCCGACGACCAGATCGATGAGCTTGATGCCGATGAACGGCGCGACGATGCCGCCGAGGCCGTAGATCGAGATGTTGCGAAGCAGGAGCGCATCCGCGCTCGTCGGGCGGTAGCGGACGCCGCGAAGGGCGAGGGGGATGAGCAGCGGGATGACGACCGCGTTGAAGATGAGCGCCGACAGGATGGCGCTCTTCGGCGTCGCGAGCTGCATGACGTTGAGCGCGGACAGCTCGCCGAACACCGCGACGAACATCGCCGGGATGATCGCGAAGTATTTCGCGACGTCGTTCGCGATCGAGAACGTGGTGATCGCGCCGCGCGTGATGAGAAGCTGCTTGCCGATCATGACCACGTCGAGCAGCTTGGTCGGGTCCGAGTCGAGATCGACCATGTTGGCGGCTTCCTTCGCCGCGCTCGTCCCCGAGTTCAGGGCGAGCGCGACGTCCGCCTGCGCGAGCGCGGGCGCGTCGTTGGTCCCGTCGCCGGTCATCGCGACGAGCCGGCCGCCGTCCTGCTCGGCCTTGATGAGGCGGATCTTGTCCTCGGGCTTGGCCTGCGCGATGTAGTCGTCGACGCCGGCCTCGCGGGCGATGGTGCCGGCGGTGAGCGGGTTGTCGCCGGTGACCATCACCGTGCGGATGCCCATCTTCCGGAAGTCCGCGAAGCGCTCGCGCATCCCCGGCTTCACCGTGTCCTTGAGGTAGATGACCCCGATCGGCTCGCTATCGACGGCCACGCCGAGCGGCGTGCCGCCCTCGCGGCCGATGACGTCCGCCGCGGCGCGCATCTCGGGCAGCGGCCGCCCCACGAGCCCTTCGATCGCATCGACCGCGCCCTTCATGATCCGTCGGCCACCGCGCACGACGCCGCTCATGCGGGTCTCCGCGCTGAACGGGATGAGCTCGTCCCCCTCGGCCACGGACTGCGCGCCGGGGCCGAGCGAGGGCTCGACGCCGAGCTGCTTCGCGAGCGCGACGATGGAGCGCCCTTCGACGGTCTCGTCCGCGAGCGACGACAGGAGCGCGGCTTCCGCGAGCTCGCGCTCGGTGTGGCCGCTCGCCGGGATGAACTTCGACGCAAGACGGTTGCCGAAGGTGATCGTCCCGGTCTTGTCGAGGAGGAGCGTGTTGATGTCGCCGGCGGCCTCGACCGATCGGCCGGACATCGCGAGCACGTTGAATCGCGTGACGCGGTCCATGCCCGCGATGCCGATCGCCGAGAGCAGCGCGCCGATCGTGGTCGGGATGAGACATACGAGGAGCGCGATGACCGTCGCGATGTCGAGCGGCGAGCCGAGGTAGGCCGCGAACGGGACGATGGTCACGCAGACGATGAGGAAGATGATCGTGAACACCGCGAGCAGCGCCGTGAGGGCGATCTCGTTCGGCGTCTTCTGGCGCTTCGCGCCCTCCACCAGGGCGATCATCCGGTCGAGGAACGTCTCGCCCGGGTCGGCGGTGATCCGGATCTTCAGCGAGTCGGTGGCGACCTGGGTGCCGCCGGTCACCGAGCTGTGCGTGTCCGTCCCGGGCTCCTTGAGCACCGGCGCGGACTCGCCGGTGATCGCGGCCTCGTTGACGTACGCGACGCCCTCGATGACGTCGCCATCCCCCGGGATGATCTCGTTCGTGCTCACGACGACGATGTCGCCTTTGCGCAGCTTGGCCGAGCTGATCTGCTCGGTCGTGCCGTCGCTGCGGAGGCGCGTCGCCGGTGTCTCCTTCTTGGTCTTTCGCAGCGTCGCCGCCTGCGCGCGCCCGCGGCCCTCGGCCACGGCCTCGGCGTAGTTCGCGAAGACGACGGTGAGCACGAGGATGACCGTGACGAGGAGGTTGTACCCGCGCGTGGCCGCGGCGCCGCCGAAGATCGTCGGATCGATGGTGAGAGCTGCGGTGAGCACCGCGCCGATCTCGACCACGAACATCACCGGGTTGCGCACCATCCAGCGCGGATCGAGCTTGACGACGGATGCCCAGAGCGCGGGAACGAGGATCGCGGGCGTGAAGGTGGAGCTGCGGAGCCGCCGCTGCTCCGCGGCGATGTCGTGGGCGGTCGCGGCCATCAGAACGTCCTCCCCGCGAGCATGGCGAGCTGCTCGACGATCGGGCCGAGCGCGAGGATCGGGAAGAAGGTGAGCGCGCCGATGATGAGCACGGTGCCGGCGAGCACGCCGCCGAACAGCGGACCCTCGGTGCGCATCGTGCCGATCGTGACCGGCACCTCCTTCTTCTTCGCGAGCGAGCCCGCCAGCGCGAGCATCAGCACGATCGAGACGTAGCGGCCGAGCACGATCACCAGGCCGCCGCTCACGTTGAACCACGGCGTGTTTCCGGTGATGCCCGCGAAGGCGGAACCGTTGTTCGCGGCCTGCGAGGTGTACATGTACATGACCTCGCTGAAGCCGTGCGGGCCGGGGTTGAGGATCGACGAGAGGTCGAGGCTCAGCGCGAAGGTGATGGCCATCGCGAAGAGGATGAGCAGGGGGTGCATGAGGAAGGCGAAGGACGCGAGCTTCACCTCATGCGACTCGATCTTCTTGCCAAGGAACTCAGGGGTCCGTCCGACCATGAGGCCGACCATGAAGACGCCGAGGATGGCGAAGACGATCAGGTTGATGAAGCCGACGCCCTTGCCGCCGAACACCATGTTCAGCAGCATCTGCGAGATCGGCGTGAGCGACGCGAGCGGCGTGAGCGAGTCATGCATCGCGTCGACCGTCCCGGTCGTGAACGCGGTCGTCGAGGTGATGAAGAGCGACGTGAGGCCCTGACCGAAGCGGACCTCGTGTCCCTCCATGTTCCCCTGCGCCGGGTCGAGGCCGAGCGCTGTGAGCAGCGGGTTGCCGGCGTGCTCTCCGGCGTACGCGATGACCTGGAACACGAGGAAGAAGCCCGCCATCACCCAGAACAGCGTCCAGGCATGGCGCATCCGCCGGATCATGAGCCCGAGCATGTAGATCAGTGACGTCGGGATCAGGCCCATGAGGACGTTCTCGAGAACGTTGCTCGTCGGGTTCGGGTTCTCGTACGGGTGTGCGGAGTTCGTGTTGAACCAGCCGCCGCCGTTCGTGCCGAGGTGTTTGATCGACGCGAGGGCGGCCACCGGCCCGCGGGTGATGGTCTGCTCGCTTCCCGAGACCGTCTGCGCCGTCACGGCGCCGTCGAACGTCGCCGGGACGCCCAGCGCGACGAAGACGATGCCGGTCGCGATCGAGATCGGGAGCAGGATGCGCGTGATCGAGCGGACCAGGTCGACGTAGAAGTTGCCCATGTTGGTGCTGCCGCCGAGGCCGCGGATGAACGCGACGCCGCAGACGAGACCGGTCGCGGCGGAGGTGAACTGCGGGAAGATGATCGCGAAGAGCTGGCTGAAGTAGGAGAGCGTGTTCTCGCCGCCGTAGTTCTGCCAGTTCGTGTTCGTGATGAAGCTCGCGGCCGTGTTGAACGCGAGGAACGGATCGACCGCGCCGATGCCGTCTGGATCGAGCGGCAGGAACTGCTGTGTCTCGAGGACGACGAAGAGCATCACGAACATGACCAGGTTCGTCAGGAGCATCGCCTTCACGTACGCGCGCCAGTCCATCTGCTGGCGGGTATCGATGCCTGACAGCCGGTAGATCGCGCCATCGATGGGATCGATGAACCGGTCGAGCATCGTGCGCCCTCCGGTGAAGACCGCCGCCATGTAGCGGCCCATCGGTCGGACGAGCAAGAGGATGAGCGCGAGAACGATCGCGATCTGCGCGATGTCGAGGAGCATCAGAACCGCTCCGGCCGGATCAGCGCGTAGCAGAGGTACGCGAACGTGAGGACGATGACGAGGCCGAGCACCAGGATGCCAATTTCCATCAGGCGGCCTCGCCCGAGACAACGCGCAGGAGCGCCTCGAGCGGGAACGGTTTCGCGAGGTACGCGAGCGGCTTGAACTCGGCCAGGCGTTCCGCGGGCACGCGAGTCCCGGTCATGACTACGGTCGGAATGGTGATGGTCCGCGCGGTCAAGGCGCGCAGCAGGTCCCAACCGGTCCGGTCGGGGAGATCGATGTCCAAGAGCAGAAGGTCGGGTCGTACCGCGGCGACGGCCGCCAGCGCCTCGCCCGCCGATGAGGCGCGACGGACGGAGATGCCGCGAGCCGCCAGGTTCCGGTCGATGACGCGGCAGAGCGTGTCGTCGTCCTCCACCAGGAGGACGGTGCGGTACGTCACGGCAGCTCCGGCGCGAACGTGACCGTCAGCATGTCGCCGGTGAGGTCGCTCTCGGCGCGCAGGCCGTAGCGCCGCGCGAGCGCGGGCAGCAGTCGGCGGATCGCTGCGGCCTCGTGGGGCTCGACTCGCTGCTGCGTGCTGATCGAAGTTGCGAGCGAGCCCATCACGCTCAGCGCGCGCGCGACCGCCGCGATGTGCTCGGCGGCCGGGGTCGTTCCGATCGCGGGGTGACTGGACTGGCGCGGTTCGAAGAGGGCCATGCCTGAGTGATATCCGGCCGGCGCACAACGACGCCTCAACAGTGCTGGGCCAGCGCTCAACCGGGTGTCAATAAAGGGGCCGACGCCTCAGGCGTCGTCGCTCAGCAGCCGGTAACCGACGCCGGGCTCGGTGAGGATGTAGCGCGGACGCTGCGGATCCCGCTCGAGCTTCTTGCGCAGGCGCGCGACGTACACGTGGAGGTAGTGGTCCTCGTCGCCGTACTCGGGGCCCCACACCTCCCGCAGCAGCATCTGGTCGGTCACGACGCGGTCGGCGTTGCGGACCAGCGCGACGAGCACGCTGAACTCGGTCGGGGTCAGGCGCACCTCCGCGCCGTCGACCGTGACCCGACGACGTTCAAGGTCGACGGTGAGCCCGCGGCCTTGGAAGACCGGCGCGGACCCCGTTGCGCGAAGACTGTGCCGAAGGGCCACGCGGATGCGCGCGATGAGCTCCTCGACACTGAACGGCTTGGTGAGGTAATCGTCCGCTCCGAGATCGAGCGCGCGCACTTTGTCGCGCTCTCCCCCGCGCGCGGACAAGACGATGATCGGTGCATAGACGTGCTCCCGCATCGCGTTGATGAGTTCCATGCCGTCGGCGTCGGGCAACGTCAGGTCGAGCACGATGAGATCGGGGTGGGCCTGCACGTGCTCGAGCGCATCGCGGCCGGTCGCAGCGGTGTCCACGCGGAAGCCGCGGCGCTCCAGGTTCGCGCTCAGCGTGCGCAGGATCGCCGGCTCGTCGTCGACGACGAGGATCCGGGCGCCGGGGCCGCTCACGTCGTCGCCGGCACGCGCGTCGTGGCGTCGATGGGCAGCGTGAAGCGAAAGACGGCGCCGCCGGCCGGCCGGTTCTCGGCGGTGATCGTGCCGCCGTGCGCCTCCACCAGCCCGCGCGCGACGGCGAGCCCGAGCCCGATGCCCACGCGTGTTCGAGGCGCACCGCGGTAGAAGGCTTCGAACAGGTGAGGGAGCGCGCGTGTGTCGATGCCCGGACCCGAGTCCGCGACCTCGATCACGACGTTGTCGCGATCCTGACGCGCGGAGATCGCGATGGCCGTGCCGGCCGGCGTGTGACGCACCGCGTTCTCGACGAGGTTCGATAGCACCTGGTCGATCTCCACGTAGTCGAGGTGGACCGGCGGTAGCTCGTCCGGGATGTCCACGCTGACCTTCCGCCCGACGGTGACGGCGCGCAGGCGACCGAGGACCTCATCGACGAGCGAGCCGATGTCGTACCAGGCCTTCTCGGGGCGGAGCGCGCCGGACTCCATACGCGAGAGGTCAAGGAGGTTGTCGACGATCCGGGCGAGGCGGCGTGCCTCGTTCTCGATGTCGCTCACGAACGAGCGCTTCTCCGCGTCAGTCCACTGGACGTCCGGCTGACGCAGGCTTCCGGCCGAGGCGATGATCGAGGCGAGTGGCGTGCGCAGGTCATGCGACACCGCCGCGAGAAGCGCGCTCTTCAGCTCGTCGGTGCGGCGCAGGATCTCGCCCTGGGTCGTTGCCTCATTCAGCTCGGCCCGCGCGGCGAGCGCCCCGAGCTGCGTCGCTAGGAGCGCGAGCAGCCGGCTCTCGTTCGTCGCAAAGGCCGTGTGCTTCGCGTCGCGGATGAGCGCGATGCTCCCGATCGTCTGGTCGTTCGATCTGATCGGGACCTCGTAGCGGCGCGTGTCCCTTCGGATGTGCATGCTCGTGACTGCGCCGCTCGGCGGGACGACGCGGATCCAGCGGCCCGGCTTTCCGTGGTCGGAATTGCCCGAGCCGCTGCTCAGCACGTCGGTCGCGAGCGCGATGGCCGTGGTGTCACCCACGGCGACCTCGTGTTTACGGCCGGCGACCGTCAACTCGACCGCCACGGTCGCGACGGAGAGCTCGGCGCGCACGCGCTCCGCGACGGCGCGCAGGGCCGCGTCGAGGTCCGGCTCGCCCATGAGGCGCAGCGCTTCATAAAGGAGCGAGGCCTCGCGCTCACGCCGGATCGCGACCTCGGCGCGAGCGCGCTCGTTCGCGGCGAGCTGGCTCGTGATGACGGCCGTCACGAGGAACAGCAGCAGGGCGAGCCACTCCGCGGGATCGGCGATGGTGATCTCGTGCAGGGGCTCGATGAAGAACCAGTCGTAGAGGAGGAACGCCGCGATCGACGCGACGATCGCCGGCCCTCGACCGAGCCGCGTCGCGGCGACGAGGACTGGGATGAGGTAGAGGATCGGCAGGTTGCCGATCGGCGCCACGGCGAGGATCGCCCCGATCACGAGGCTGGTCGCGACCGTCGCGACCAGCGCCGCGCCATACCGCCAGGTCAGGTCCGCGAGCCGGCTCATAAGGAAAGGGTAGGCGCGAAGCGTCTCAACGCGACGTCAACGGGCTACGCCGCGACGGCTTCCTCGACGCCTGGCATCGCGAGACCCGCGGCGACGCTGGTGAATGCGGCGGCATCGCGCACGCGCGAGCGCGGGAACTGGCGCGCGAGGAGCGCGCGGAACGCCGGGATCGCGCTCGAGCCGCCGGTCGTCACGACCTCCGCCATGTCCTCGGCCGCGACGCCGGCCTTCGCGAGCACCGCACGCAGCAGCGTCTCGGTGTCGCGGAGCATCGGCGCGATGAGCGCTTCGAAGCGGCCGCGCACCAGGCGCGCGTCCACGTCGACCGCGGCGTGGTGATACGAGAGGATGGCCGACGGCGCGCTCGACAGCTCGATCTTCGTGGTGTCGGCCGCAAGGAAGATCTCGTAGCCGAGCTGGAGCGCGATCGCGTCGCGCAGCGCCTGCAGCTCACGCCGCGGCGCGCCCTGATTCACGAGCTCGTCGAGGGCCTCGAGCAGCGGCTTCTCGTTGAGCGCCGAGAGCGCGTGCCAGTCGTGCAGCGCGTTCACGATGCGCGCCGGCAGATGCAGCCGTTTGGGACCCCACTCGGCGCGCGATCCGAGACGTGGCGCGACGGTCTCGTCGACCACACGTTCGGTGCAGCGGTCGCCGCCGATGTCGCGGCCGGCGGTCGCGAGCACCCGCAGCCCCTTCTCGGTGCGTTCGACGACGGCGAGGTCGAGCGTGCCGCCGCCGAAGTCGAACACCAGCGACAGGCCCCGCGCGACGTCCGCGGAGTGCGCGGCGCCAACGGGCTCGAACACGAAGCGCACCGCCTTGAAGCCCGCGATCTCGGCGGCGGCGCGCATGCGCTCGAGCGCGCGGCCCTCAGCCGCCGCGCCCCCGACGTACTCGACCGGACGGCCGAAGGTGATCTCGTCGATGGTCTCGCCGGTGAGCTCGCCCGCGCGCGCGCGCACGTGCGCGAGGACGATCGCGATGAGCTCCTCGAGACCACGTGCCTCGCCGAAGACCATCGTGCGCACGTCGAGCTCGTCGCCGAGGAACGACTTGAGCGCCTGGAAGAGCCTGCCGGGCGAGCTCACGTCGGTCCAGATATGCGCCTCGACCGGACCCCGCTGGTACTTGTTCGACGACTCGAGCTTCACGCCGAGGGACACGTACTCGCGCTTGATCGGGCCGCGCGTGCGGGTGTCCTCGAGATATGCCGCGATCCCCGGCCGGCCGACGAGCGAACTTCCGTCGCGTCGGACGTAGAGCACGGTCGGCATCACCGCGCCCGCGAGCGGGTCGAGCGGGAGGACCTCGCTCCGCTCCCCGTCCCAAACGGCGAGGGAGGTATTGGAGGTCCCGAAGTCGAGTCCAAAACGCATGCTCACCTCCGCGCTCGCGCGAGCGCG
>DASQIF010000013.1:0-3164 GCA_035631715.1 Candidatus Acidiferrales bacterium | reverse complement strand
AGACGATCGACGTGACCTTCGGTGGGAAGGTGCCGGACCTCGGCGCGATCGACGGCATCACCGCGACGCCGCTCGGTGCGAATGCGATGCGGTTCCAGGTGAGCGAGAACGTCGGCCTGTTTCTCGACCACCTGTGTGGCCACGGTGTCGTCGCGATCGCGGCGCGTGAGCCGTCGCTGGAAGAGGTGTTCCTCCACCACTACGGCGCAGCGGATGGCCGGTCCGCGTAGCGCGATCGCGCACCGGGTCGTTGCCGACGCGCGCACGCGCGCCTTGTCGTTCAGCGCGTTGTTCTTCGCCGTCGTCTGGGCGAACGCCGCGGGCTACAAGAGCACCTATCCGCGTCCCGAAGACCGCGTGAAGCTGGTCGCGAACTTCGCCGACAACAAGGCGGCGCGGATGCTCTACGGCGCCGGCCACGACCTCGTGACGGTCGGTGGCTACACGGCTTGGCGTGCGGGTGGGCTGCTCGCCGTCTTCGCGGGGCTGTTCGGGATCTTCGCGGCGACACGCGCCATGCGGACCGAGGAGGACGCCGGCCGGTCGGAGCTCGTGCTCGCCGGCGCGGTCACGCGTACGGGTGCGTTCGTCGCGAGCCTCACCGGCATCGCCGTGACGCTCGCCGGGTTGTGGGTCGCGACGACGCTTGCGGCACTCGCGGGTGGCCTGCCGCTGCGCGGTTCCTGTTTCTTCGGGCTCGTCCTGCTCGCAGTCGCCGCGGTCTATGTCGCCGTGGCCGCTGTCACGAACCAGGTGTTCCCCACCCGGCGCGGAGCACTCGGCGCCGCGGCCCTGGTGCTCGGCATCGACTTCTTGTTGCGGATCGTCGCCGACACGACCGACCACTTCTTCGTCCACTGGTTCACGCCGCTCGGCTGGGCAGAGGAAATGCGCGCGTTCTCCGGCAGCCATGCGATCGTGGTCGTGCTGCCGGTCGTGTCCACTTTCGTGCTCGTCACCGACGCCGGCATCCTGCATGCGCGACGGGACCTCGGCGGTGCGTACGTCGCACCGCGCGACAGCGCGACCGCGCACACCCGGTTGTTGTCGTCACCGTTCGCACTTGCGGTCCGGCTGGATCGGATCACGATCATCAGCTGGGTGCTCTCGATCGCGGCGTTCGCGCTCGTGATCGGCACGGTGGCAAAGAGTGTCGAGCAGCTCGACCTCCCGCAGAGCCTCCGCGACCAGATCACCAAGCTGGGCGGCATCGACATCACACGCGCCAAGGGCTATGTCGGCCTGACGTTCGTCATCTTCGTGTTCGCGATCGGGTTGTTCGTGTGCGGGCAGCTCGCCGCCGCGCGCGACGAGGAGACGACGCATCGCCTCGAGACGCTGTTCGCTTTGCCGTACGGACGGGAACGTTGGTTGCAAGGGCGCGTGGTCGTGATCGTGGCCGGTACCGCGGCATGCGCGATGACTGCAGGGGCCGGGGTGGGCCTCGGCGTACTCGTCACGCATGGTCACATGACGTTCGCGCAAGGGCTCGAGGCCGGTGTGAACGTCCTGCCGATCGAGCTCTTGTTCATCGGTGCGGGCGTGCTGTTCCTGGCCTTCGCGCCACGTCTCGGTATCGGCCTCCTCTACGGCCTGGTCGTCTTGGGATTCGTGTGGGAATTGTTCGGTGCGCTGCTCAGCTTCCCGAGCTGGCTCCTCGACGTCTCGCCGTATCACCACCTCGCGCCTTCGCCCGCGAAACCGATCGCCGTCGCGCCGGCGCTCGTGATGATGGCGATCGCCGCGGTTACGACGATTGTGGGAGCCGCGCGCTTTCGCCACCGCGATCTCGCAGGCGACTGACCGCGCCTTCTACGCGGGGTCCAGCGCCCGGCGCCGGCGCTCGAGGTGGTCACGCTCGGCGGCGTTGTGCGCGAGCACGAGTGCGCGATCGTACGCGTGCCGTGCATCGTCTTCGCGGTGGAGACGCACGAGGAGCTCCGCGCGCGTGACGTGGAACGGGAGGTAGGTGTCCAGATCCAGCGCGTCGATCGCCGCAAGGGCGGCTTCGGGGCCCTCGACCTCGGCAAGGGCGACCGCGCGGTTGAGCGCCACCACCGGGCTCGGCGCAGCCGCCATCAGCTGATCGTAGAGCTGGAGGATCTGCGCCCAATCGGTGGCGGCAGCAGTCGCCGCATCGCTGTGCACGGCATTTATCGCGGCCTGTATCTGGTACGGGCCCGGCATGTTGCGGTGGAGGCAGCCCCGCACGATGGCCTGGCCTTCGGCAATCAGGTCGCGGTCCCAAGACGCGCGGTCCTGCTCCGGCAAGAGCACCAAGCTTCCGTCCGATGCCGTACGCGCGCCGCGCCGCGACTCGATCAGGAGGAGCAGCGCGAGGAGGCCGAGCACCTCCTGCTCGTCGGGCATCAGCTCCGCGAGCAATCGGGCGAGACGAATCGCCTCGGCGCACAGATCGTCGCGTCCCAGCTCCTCGCCGTCGGTCGCGGTGTAGCCCTCGTTGAACACGAGGTAGATGACCGCGAGGACCGCGCGGAGCCTGCTCGGCAGCTCGGCGCCGCTCGGCACGCGGTACGGGATCTTCGCGTCGCGGATCTTCTGCTTCGCGCGCACGAGCCGCTTGGCCATCGTGGCCTCCGGCACGAGGAACGCTCGCGCGATATACGGCGTCTCGAGGCCGCCCAGGAGCCGGAGCGTGAGCGCGATCTGTGCACTCGTCGCGAGCGCGGGGTGGCAACAGGTGAAGATGAGCCCGAGCCGGTCGTCTTTCACGTCGCCCACGGGTTCGATCGGTTCGCTCCGCTCGTGGAGCAGCGCGGCTTGAGCGTGGCGGTCATGGCGGGAAGCCTCACGGCGCAGGCGATCGATGGCACGGTGACGGGCGGTTGTCGTGATCCAACCGCCGGGGTTCGGGGGTACGCCGGTCTCCGGCCACCGCTCGCTGGCAACCAGGAACGCCTCTTGGACCATCTCTTCGGCGATGTCGATGTCGCCGAAGAGACGGACCAAGGTGGCGACCACTCGGCCGGATTCTTCCCGGAAGATCCGTGCGAGCGTTTCGGTGTCCGCTGCCGGCACGTCGGCTACGACTCGGTGTCGTCCTGGAACGGGCGAACCTCGACCGGGCCCATGCACGCCGCAGATCCCTTGGCCGCCCACGCGAGCGCGGCGTCGAGGTCGGGTGCCGTGATGATCCAGAACCC
>DASQIF010000012.1:0-4521 GCA_035631715.1 Candidatus Acidiferrales bacterium | reverse complement strand
GGCGGCGCTCCGGGCATCCATTTCTACACACTCAACCGGTCGCATTCGTCGCAGATGATCCTGGACGCCCTGCGCGCGTCGTAACGCGGAGTCAGGACGCGACGGCGGCCGGCTCGGCGTCGCGCAGGTGCGCGAGCGCGTCAGGCGAATGGCGGAGCGAGCGCCCGAGGACCGCACGGAGCCGGTCATCTGAGAGTGACGAGTTCGCGGGCCGCGGCGTCTTGCTCGGGAACGTCGCTCCGGGCACCGCTGAGATCTTGCTCGCGTCGAGCCCGAAGACGCGCGCGACCTCCCGCGCGAAGTCCGCGCGCACCAGCGCATCTGGGCCGACCACGTGGACCGTGCCGCCGACACCGCGCGTAACCAGATCCCGCACCGCGTCCGCGAGGTCCACGGCGTAAGTCGGACAGAGCGTCTGGTCCGACGCCGCTGCGAAGCTCTCGCCGCGGCGGAGGCGGTCGACGACCTGGCAGACGAAGTTGCGGCGCCGCGTCTCCCAGCCGAACACGCCAGAGAAGCGGCAGATGAGGTGTGCATCGAGCGACGCGACGAGACGCTCGGCGTCGACCTTCTGACGTCCGTACTCGTTGATGGGATGGACCGGATCGTCCTCGTGATACGGCGCGCCGTTCCCATCGAAGACGTAGTCGCTCGACAAGTAGATGACGCGCGCCCGCGCATCGCGCGCGGCGTCGACGACGTGGCCGAGCCCCGCGACGTTCACCGCGCGCGTCGCCTCCGGTTCGATTTCGCAGCGATCCACGTACGGATCGGCGGCAGCGGCGACGATGAGGTCGGGCCGCTGACGCCGCACGTAATCGCGCACGGCGGCGGCGTCGCGGACGTCGAGCGGCTCGAGCGCGTTATCGACAGAGGTGTGATACGTGCCGACCACATCGCCGAGACCGCCGAGCGAGCGACGCAGGTGCGCGCCGACCAGACCGGTCGCGCCGAGGACCGCGATGCGCACGCGCGAAGCGTATCCGCCGTCTGCCGAAGCTGGCCGGCGTCGCGCGCTAGGCCGGCACCCTGGAGCGCCGCGACCACAGCACGATCACCTGCGCGATCCCCGCACCCAGGCCGACGATCGCGCCGTACGACGGGATGAGGTTCACCTTCAGCAGATCGACCTCGAGCAATTCGAGCACGGCGGCGGCGGTGCCGTAGCCAAGGCTCACGCCGATGGCGGTCGCGACGATCCACCACCGTCCCACCCCGAGCGGGCCGCGGAGCACGCGCCACTGCGCGACGCCGATCGCGAGGCCGAGCACGAGACCGGAGAGGTCCTGGATCGTGCCGCCACCGACGACGATGTTGCCAGTGGGGCTGATGACGTTGCCGAGCTGCTCACCAACGACCGCGGCGAGCACGTAGCCGATCGCGGCACCGAGCGCGCTCGCGCCGAGCCACGCGGCGAGCGCGACGCGCCGCCACAGGCCGAGGTACTGCACGGCGCCGACGGCGACGCCGACGATCGCGCCGAACAGGAAGATGAACGGCCCACCGGCGCCGAGCGGTCCCATCGGTCGCGCGACGGCGTTCATCGCCGCGACCGCGAGGCTCGCGCCCGCGGCGTACGCGACGATTGTGAGCGCGAGCCAGCGCAGCGCGGTCACGGCGTCGCGCCCCAGCGGTAGAGCGGATGGAGCTCGGACCACCCGCCGTGCTGCAAGTCGAGGACGTAGCGACCTTCCATGAAGACGTGGGCGCCCACCGCGGGCAGGTCACCCGCGATCGGATCGCCGTCGCTCGCGCACACGCGGATCGCCTCGGCCTGCAGCGGCGGGAAGCGGCAGACCGGCTCGACGATGAGGTAGCCCTGCTCGGTGAGGTTCGCCTTCGTCAGCAGCGCTTCGTACGGCGGATCGAGGCGGACGTTGATGTGCACGTCCCCGTCGGATTCCGCTGAGCTCGAGACCACCGTCCCGGTGATGCGCACGCATGCGGCGATGAGCTGAAGGCGCGAGGGGCGGTACACGAACTGGTCCTGATCGGTGGGCTGGCAGGACGACCGGGTCGAGAGCGGCGCGCCGCTCGCGTTCACCGGGTTCGCGACCTGCACCGCCGGTCCACACGCGGCCAGGAGCAACAACGCGACGAGCGCGAGACGGGGCGGGCTCAACGTCTCCGCACCTTATCGCGCACGCCGGCGGTCACGCCGACGAACGCGAGGCCGACCGCGACGATCCCGCCGATGTACGCGTAGTACGGCTGCGTCGTCCACTTCGCGAAGAGGAGCGGTATGAGGACGAGGCCCGCGCCGACGAGGATCGCGGCGCCCAGCGACGGCGCGTTCCAGCGGGTCGCGATGAGCCACACGAGCGCGAGCGTGCCGAAGATCTCCACGGCGGTGAAGAGCGGCACGAGGCCCGCGGGATCGCCGAACTGCGCGATGGTGTGCAGGAGGTTCGTGCCCCAGATCTCGTCGTGGAACGAGAGCGTCGCGAACTGATCGTTGATGAACGCGAACGGATCCCACAGCAGGAACGGGAGGACGAACGCGGCCGCGACGCCGAGCGCGACGACGGTGTACCGGCGCCACCGCGCACCGGTGAGCGCGAGATAGCGCGCGACCGGCGGCAGCACGAGCAGCGAGAACTGCTTGAACGCGATGGCCCAGCCGAAGAGGACGGCCGACGCGTAGAACGCGCGCCGCGGCCACGGGCCCTCGCCGGTCGCGAACACGAGCGCGACGCACGCGAACACGACGAGCGCCGACGCGGAGACGTCGTTCGATCCGTCGATGGCGCGATAGCCCGCGATACCCCAGGCGGCGTAGAGCATCGCCGGGAGCGCGATGTTGTCGAACCCGATGCGGATCCCGGCGAGGACGAGCGCGACGACGATGAAGACGCCGGCCCAGGTGTCGACGCGCGTGATGTCTCCGAACAGCCACTGCGGGACGGCGTACCACGCGAGCTCGCCCGGCGGATAGACGAAGGGCGAGCACGGCGGGACGGTGCTCGAGAGGCACTCCGCGTAGGGGTCGTGCCCGGCGACCACGAAGCCGAGCGACTCCACGGTCGCGCGGAGCACGTCGCTGCCGTCGAGGAGCGGCTCGCGGCGCACGCGCTCCGAGATCGCGACGAGGATCGCGAGGTACGCGGTGAGGCCTGCCGCCACGGTCGACCCGCGCAGCACCGCCCACGCGAGCACGATCGTCGTCACGAGGATCGCGACGCGCTCGAGCTGCGGCGCGTTGACGTCCGTCCCCTCGACCGCCCAGAAGAACGCGACGGCCAGCGCCGCGAGCACCGACGCGCCGGGGACGGCCGCGCGCGGAGCGGCGCTCATGCGAGGGCCGCGTCCACGATCTCGCGCGCGATCGCGAGCGACGCGGTCGCCGCCGGCGACGGCGCGTTGCGCACGACCGTGACCTTACCCCAGCGCTCGAACCAGAAGTCGTCCAGCAGCGTGCCGTCGCGCTTCACGGCCTGCGCGCGGATGCCCGACGGGCCCGGCCGCAGCTGGTCGAGGCGCAGGCTCGGCACATAGCGGCGCAGCGTGTCGTAGAAGAGCTGCTTGGAGTAATCGCGCGCGAGCTCGGCCAGGCCGGTGCGCCAGTACCTGCGCGCGAGCGCGCGGAACCCGGGAAAGCCGAGCGCGGCGCGGAGGTCGCCCAGGTCGACGTCGCGGCGCCGGTAGCCCTCGAGCGCGAAGGCGAGCACGGCGTTCGGACCGAGCCAGACGTCGCCGTCGATGCGCCTCGTGAAGTGCACGCCGAGGAATGGGAAGCGCGTATCCGGCACGGGGTAGATGAGGCCGCGCACGAGCGCGCGCGCCGCGTCCTCGAGCCGCCAGTAGTCGCCGCGGAACGGCACGATGCGCAGGTCGTCGGAGCCGCCGAGGAGGCGCGCGAGCGCGTCGCCGCCGAGGCCGGCGCACACGATGACGCTGCCGCAGGAGATCGCGCCGGTCGTCGTCGCGAGCTCCACGCTCGGGCCGCGCTCGTCGACCGCGGTGACGGCGGACGCGAGACGGATCGTGGCGCCCGCGGCGGTGATCTCCGCGGCCATGTTCTCGGCGACGCGGCGGAAGTCGACGATCGCCGCGGTCGGCACGAAGAGCGCCGCGATCCCGGTGGCTGCGGGCTCGTGCTCGGCGATGCCGCGCGCGTCGAGGCGGACCACGCCGGGCACGCCGTTCGCGGCGGCGCGCTGCTCGAGCGACGAAAGCGTCGCGAACTCGGACTCGGCGATGGCCACGATGAGCTTGCCGCAGCGTTCGTACGGGATGGCGTGCTCGTCGCAGTAGGCGGTCATCTCGCGCGAGCCCGCGACGCACAGGCGCGCCTTCGCGCTGCCCGGCGCGTAGTAGATCCCGGAGTGGATGACGCCGCTGTTGTGGCCGGTCTGGTGCGCGGCGAGGCGCTGCTCCTTCTCTATCACCACGACGCGGCGCGACGGATCGCGACGCAGGAGCTCGCGGGCGGTGGCCAGTCCGACGATGCCGCCTCCGACG
Source organism: Candidatus Acidiferrales bacterium (assembly GCA_035631715.1). Taxonomy (GTDB): domain Bacteria; phylum Chloroflexota; class Limnocylindria; order P2-11E; family P2-11E; genus CF-39. Next base: position 60 of record DASQIF010000012.1, on the reverse strand, counting down.
ACCGCGACGTCGAACGCGCTCACGCCTCCGCTATTGGCCGGTCGCGGCGCGGAGCTTCGC
>DASQIF010000011.1:0-9203 GCA_035631715.1 Candidatus Acidiferrales bacterium | reverse complement strand
CCTTGCGCGAGCGGCGGTAGACGACGGTGACCTCGGCGCCGAGCCGGCGTGAGGTGCGCGAGCAGTCGAAGGTGGTGAAGCCGCCGCCGATGATGACGACCTTGCTGTTCTGGCCCACGGGCACCGGCTCGCCGCGCGCGTTCTGCCCGAGGTAGCTGATGGCCTCGATGACGCCCGGCAGGTCCTCGCCCGGGATACGGAGCTCGTTGCTCGCCCACGCGCCGATGCCGACGAACACCGCGTCGTACCCCTGGCTGAAGAGGTCGTCGACGCTGTAGTCGCGGCCGAGCTTCATGTTGGGCTTGAACTCGGTGTCGCGGAGCTGCCACACCGAGTTGAGCTCCTTGTCGAGCTTCACCTTCGGAAGGCGGTACTCCGGGATGCCGTAGCGGAGCATGCCGCCCTGCTTCTCCTGCATGTCGAAGACGGTGACCGCGTGTCCCTTGAGCGCGACGTAGTACGCGGCGGTGAGCCCCGCCGGTCCCGCGCCGATCACGGCGACGCGCTTTCCCGTCGCCGGCGCCTGCGGGAACGGCGTCGGCGCCTGATCCATCTCCATGACCATCTCGCCCGTGTAGCCGTGGCACTGGCAGATGGCGATCTCCTCTTCCACCAGACCGCGGCGGCAGACCTCCTGGCACGGACGCGGGCACACCAGGCCGAGCGCGTACGGGAACGGCAGGACTTCCTTCACCAGGCGCGCCGCCTCGACGTGCTGGCCCTTCGCCATGAGCTCGAGGTAGCCCGGGATGTCGATGTGCGTCGGGCATCCGACCTGGCACGGCGGCATGCAGTACGCGTTGTGGTCGGACAGGATGTACTCGAGGTTCTGACGGCGCATCTTGAAGAGGTCGTCGGAGGCCGCGGTCACCTTCATGCCCGGCTCGACCGCGAGGTGGCACGACGGCATCGGCCGGTCGTAGCCCTCGATGTTCACCAGACACATGCGGCACGCGGCGGCCGGCGCGAGCTTCTCGTCGTCGCAGAGCGTCGGGATGTTGAAGCCCGCGCGCTGCGCGGCCCGGAGGATCGCCTCGCCGATGACCGCGGTGACCTCGGTGCCGTCGATGGTGATCGTGGTCGTCGGCATGCCCGCCGGGATCTCGCCCTCATGTGAGACGGTCGGGATCTGCGCCTCGGCCGGCAGGGTGTAGCGCTCGAGGAGGCTCACGGCTGGGCCATCGTCTCATAGCGCCGCGCGCGGACGGGCGTGCAGCTGCCGGTCGGGCAGCGGCGGTCCTCGATGTGCGCGCGGTAGTCGTCGGGGAACTCGTACATCGTGGTGCGGATGATCGACGGGGCGGTCAGTCCGAAGCCGCAGAGCGAGAACTCGGCCATGTGATCGCCGAGCTCGGTGAGCAGGGACGTGTCCGTGTCGCGGCCGAGCTGACTCTGCACCGACTCGAGGATGCCGGTCACACGCGCGGTGCCGACGCGGCACGGGACGCAGATGCCACAAGTCTCCTTCGCGAGGTACGCGAAGAGCTTCGCCGCCTCCGCGACCACGCACGCGGTCACCGGGACGGCGCGGACCTGGCCCGATCCCATGTGCGTGCCCGCGCGACGGAGGTCCTCGAAGTCGAGGCGCAGGCCGCGACGGACCGCCGAGAGGATGCCGCCGGTGGGGCCGCCGACATGGATGCCCTTCAGCTCGCCTCGGACGCCGCCGGCCATCTCGAGCACGGCCTCGAGCGTCGTGCCGAGCGCGACCTCGTAGACGCCGGGCGTCCGCACCTGGCCCGTCACCGAGACGAGCTTCGTCTCGGCCTTCGCGCCGGCGTCGATGATCTGCGGCAGCCACGCGATGGTCTCGGCGCTCGAGATGAGCGTCGGCCGCTGGCCCACGCCGCTCTCGGCCGGATACGGCGGGCGCTGGCGCGCCATCGCGCGCTTGGACTCGAGCACGTTCATGAGCGCGCTCTCTTCGCCGCCCATGAACCCGCCCGGCCCGACGGCGACGCTCACCTGGAGGACGCCGAGGCCCTCGCGGCGCTTCTGGATGTCCTTCGTCATCACCTCGCGCGCGGCCTCCGCGGCGGGGTGCATATAGATGACCGCCTCGACCGCGCCGATCGCGTGCGCGGCGATCGCGACGCCCTGCAGGACGTTCGCGGGGCTGCGCTCGATCATCGTGCGCGAGATCGGGCTGTCCGGATCGGCGTCGTACGCGTTCGCGACGAGGAGCGGCGCGCGCCCCGAGCGCGCGGCGCTCGCGCGGACGGCCTCCATCTTCCTCCCGAGCGGATAGCCGGCGCCCCCACGGCCGCGCAGGCCGCTCGCCACGATCCGCGCGACGAGGTCGTCGGCGGTCATCGCGCGTGCCTTTCCGACGCCCGCGTCGCCCCGGCCTTCGAGCAGCGTGCTAGTCGGCAAACGTCGGCTCCATCACGTGATGGACCTCGTCCTCATGCAGCGTGTCGTGCGCCGGTGGCGGCGACGCCGTCGGCCAGGCGCCGGCGACGCCGAGGTTGCCGGTGTACCGGCGGCCGCCGCGCGCGAGCGCGGTGCCCTTGCCGTCGGGCGCGCCGCGGAAGTTCGAGAGCAGCGATGCCGCGGTGTAGACGTCGGTCATCGTCTTGCCGAACTCCGCCGCGATGCGCTCCGCCGCGGTCCAGGGCAGGTAGCCGTACGCCTCGTTGGTGCGATAGAGGACCCGCGTCATGCGATCCAGGCCCTCGCCCTCCTCGCCCAGGATGCGATCGACACGGCCGAGGTCGAGGCGCTGTTCGTCCTCGGCCGGCACGGTGACCACCGCGCTCGACATCGGGCGTCGGTCGCCATACGGCGCGGTCTGCACCATGCGGACGCGGTAGTACGACGCGCGCGGCGCGAGCAGCGGCCGCTTGCGGAAGCCGTTGCGGAACTTGTACGAGATCGAGATCGCGCGGGGCGGGCAGGCCTTCTCGCACATGAGGCACGACTCGCACTTGAAGATGCTCGTCTCCGGCTCGAGCAGCAGCGCGATGAGCCCGCGCGAGCGCTCGGGCAGCTCGCGCTTCTCGTACGGGTAGTCGCGGGTGACGAGCCGCGGACGGATGAGGTGCTCGAGCGTGCGGACGAGGCCACTGATGATGCCGAACATCTCTAGCGGTCGACCTCGCCGAGCACGATGTCGGTCGAGCCGAGGATCGCGACGACGTCCGCGACGAGCCGTCCCTTGAGCAGCCACGGGAGGATCTGCAGGTTGTGGAAGGAGGCGCCGCGCATCTTCGCGCGGAACGGGTTGGGCGACCGGCCGTCGCTGATCATGTAGATGCCGACCTCGCCCTTCGCGCCCTCGACCGTGTAGTACGCCTCGCCCTTCGGGCACTTCCACACGTGGCCGAGACGCGCGCGCACCGCGCCGCCGGGCAGGTTCGCGATCGCCTCGCGGATGATCACGATGGCGTTGCGCATCTCCTGCACGCGCACCTTGAAGCGCGCGAACGCGTCACCCTCGGGCGCCGTCGCCACGCGCACGTCCTTGAGCTCGGGATAGACCGAGTACGGGCGATCCCTCCGCAGGTCCCACGCGACGCCCGACCCGCGGAGCATCGGGCCGGTGAGGCCGTACGCCTTCGCGACGTCGGCCGGGATCGTCCCGACGCCGACGGTGCGCTCGAGGAAGATCTCGTTGCCCTCGAGGATGCGCACGTAGTCCGCCTCGATGTGCGCGGCGTACCGCTCGAGGAAGCGCTCGAGCTTGGCCACCCATCCCGGCGGGAAGTCGTAGAGCACGCCACCGGGGCGGTAGTAGTTGAAGTTCATGCGTGACCCGCAGAGCTCCTCGAGCATGTCGAGGATGTCCTCGCGGTCGCGCATGCACCAGAGGAACGGCGTGACCGCGCCCACGTCGAGTCCGTACGTGCCGAGCCAGATGAGGTGCGACGCGCAGCGGCTCATCTCGTCGACGATGACGCGGATGTACTCGGCGCGCCGCGGGACGTCGATCTCCGCGATCGCCTCCATCGCGCCGGCATAGGCGTGCTCGTTCAGCATGTTCGAGACGTAGTCGGACTGGTCCGCGTAGCGGATGCCTTGGTGGTACGTGCGCCATTCGAAGATCTTCTCGATGCCGCGGTGCAGATATCCCATCACCGGGACGCACTCGACGACCTTCTCGCCCGAGAGCTTCAGCACCAGACGCAGGACGCCGTGCGTCGAGGGGTGCTGCGGACCCATGTTGAGGATGAGCTCCTCGGTCTCGAGGCCCTCCTCCGATTCGATGACCGGAAGCTGGACCTGCCCGCCGTCCTTGGTCTGACGGAGCTCGGCCTCGGTGGTGCTCAGCTCAGCCGCCTCGGGAGATCTTTTCGCGGAGGCGCAGCAGACCTTCGAGGAGCGCTTCGGGTCGCGGCGGGCAACCCGGCACGTACACGTCGACCGGGACGACCGTGTCGACGCCCTGCAGCGTGGCGTAGGAATCCCAGCACTCGCCGCCCGACGACGCGCAGTTGCCCATCGCGATCACCCACTTGGGCTCGGGCATCTGCTCGTAGAGGCGGCGGAGGCGCGGCGCCATCTTGTGGGTCACGGTCCCCGCCACAATCATCACGTCGGCCTGGCGCGGGCTCGACCGGAAGACCTCCATGCCGAAGCGCGACATGTCGTGGGTCGACGCACCGGTGGCCATCATCTCGATGGCGCAGCACGCGAGTCCGTAGCCGAGCGGCCAGGGGCTGCGCGAGCGCGCCCAGTTCACGAGATTGGCGACCGTCGTGAAGACCGCGTTGTCCTCGTTCGCGAGGGCGCTCGGCCGCGCGGGCATGTCCTCGCCGCCGAGGCCTGCCTGGGTGGTGACCGGACGGCGCTGGATGACGTCCTCTTCGAAGTTGATCGGGACGCCCCTCGCGGTCTCCGCCGGACGCTCTTCGATCGTCTTCATTGAGGTCAAGTCTAGAGAGTTCTAGCCGCTCTGCACGGCATCGCGCAGCAGCGCGACCAGCGCGTCGTGGATCCGCGGTCCGGACGCGACGATGTGCGGATCGCCTGGACGCTTTTGCGGCAGCTCGGTGACGCGGCCACCCGCCTCGCGCACGATGAGCGCGCCGGCCTTCCAGTCCCACGGCTTGTCGACCGACTCGAAATACGCGTCGACCCTGCCCGCCGCCACACCGGCGAGGTCGAGCTGCGCCGATCCGAACCGGCGGATGTCGCGGATCTTCGGAAGGAGCGCCGCGAGCAGTGGACCCTGGACGGCGCGCGCCGCACGCAGGTACGCGAAACCGGTGGCCACGAGCGACTGCGCGAGATCGTCCGTGGCGCTCACCGCGAGACGATCCGGACCGAGCCAGGCACCCTGACCACGGGAGGCGCTGAACAGCTCGTCGCGCGACGGGTCGAAGACGACCGCCGCGACCACGCCGTCGGCGTCCTCGCAGGCGATCGCGACCGCGAAGTGCGGGATGCCGTACAGGTAGTTCACCGTGCCGTCGAGCGGATCGACGTACCAGCGCCGCGGCGCGCCGCGCCCGACGTCCGTCCCCTCCTCGGCGACGATGGCGTCGTCCGGGAACGCCGCGCGCAGGATCTTGACGATCTCGGCCTCGGACGCGCGGTCGGCATCGAGCACCACGTCCGTGCTGCTCGTCTTCGTCGTAAGCCCGGCCGAGCGCGTGCTCCACCGCGCGCGAAGCGCCGATCCCGCGGTTCGCGCCGCGTCGATCGCGACGCGGACCTCGCGCTCTCCGGCTATCTGGTCTGGATCCGCCCTTCCACTTTCGGGTCGAGCGGCGAGTGCGCGCTCATGTACGCGGCGACGGCGTCGACTTCGATGTCGCCGTAGATCACGTTCGTGCCCTTGCCGAACCAGGTGTGGCCGTCGCCGCCGAGCAGCAGATAGTCGATGGTGGCGACGTGATAAACGCGCGCCGGATCGAGCGGCGCGCCGGCGATCGTGGCCTCGAGCACGCGCTGCCCCGCGGCGTTGGTGAACCGATAGGCCCACGAGCCGCCGCCGATCTGCAGCCGCCCGGCGCGACCCGACGCGTCCTCGAGGACCTCCTTGAGCTGCGCGCCGGTGAGGTCGACGCTCACGATCGAGTTCTCGAACGGCAGCACCTGATAGAGCTCCCCGTACGTGACCGGCCCGGCCTTGAGCGACGCGCGGATGCCCGCGGCGTTGTAGAAGGCCACGTCGGTCTTCCAGCCCTGCGCCTTGCCGTATTCGACGAACGCGTCGCCGATGAGGTCGCCGATGGCGTTCTCGTCGCGGGACGAGCCGTCGAGGTCGCTCTTCAGCGTGCCGACGACGCGGTCGGTGTACTTCGCGGCCTCGGCGCGGCGCGCCTCCACCAGCGCGGCGATCTCCGGATCGGGCTTCAGGTTCTGGTTCGCGGCGATCGCCACGAGCTCACCCGCACGGATCGCGTCCTTCATCTTGTGCGTGGAGGGATCGACGACGATCTCGAGATGTCCGAGGTACTGCGTGTACGCGCCGGCGTCGACGATCGTCGTCTTGCCTTCGACGCGCGCCGTCTGCACCGGGATGTGGTCGTGCGCCGCGACGATCACGTCGATACCCGGGACGTCGCGCGCGAGCTTGGTCGCGTCGGTCGTGCCGATGTGCGCGACGACGACGACGATGTCGGCCAGCTTCTGGACCTCGGCGACCACCGGCGCGACTTGGGCGGCGGGGCCGAACTTGAGCCCGGCGACGCTCGTCGCCTTCACGATGGTGTTGCCGTCCGGGTTCGTCACGCCGATGATCCCGACCTTCGCGATCCCCTCGTCCTTGATGACATACGGCTTGAGATACGAGGGGAGTGCGCCGGTCTTCGTGTCGACGACGTTGGTCGCGAGGAACGGGAACGAGGCCTCCTTGGCGCGCTGCGCGAGGACGTCCTGCCCCCAGTCGAAGTCGTGGTTGCCGACGGCCATGGCGTCGTACTTCATGAGGGTCATCGCCTTCGTGACGGCCTCGCCTTTGTTGGCGTTCGAGATGAACGTGCCCTGCCAGGCGTCGCCGCCGTCCACGAGCAGCGTCCGCCGCGGGGCGCGGGCGCGCAGCAGGCTCACCTGCGCCGCGAGCGACGCCATGCCGCCCTGGGTGAAGGTGTTCGCCCCGCTCTTCACCGTGTCGAAGTCGAGGTGGCCGTGGATGTCGTCGGTGTGCAGCAGCTGGATGCGATCGTCCGCGAGCGTGGCGACGCTCGCGCTCGGCGCCGCGGAATCTGCGGGTGGAACGGCGGCGGTGCATCCGACGCTGAGCGTTAGCAGGAGGATCGAGACGAGCCGACGCACCGCTGTCGATGCTAGCGGCACGGGCTTGCCGTTAGTGCGCGGCGGCTTCGTGCGCGCGGTACTGGAGCTCGTAGAGGCGGTAGTAGACGCCGCGCTGCGCGAGGAGATCCTTGTGCGTGCCGAGCTCCACGACGCGTCCCTTGTGCAGGACGATGATGCGGTCGACGTTCTGGATGGTCGAGAGACGGTGGGCGATGATGATCGACGTCCGCCCGACCATCAGCTTCGCGAGCGCGTCCTGGATCAGGTGCTCCGTCTCGGTGTCCACCGAGCTCGTTGCCTCGTCGAGCACGAGGAGGATCTCGGGGTTGAACGCGATCGCGCGCGCGAACGCGAGCAGCTGCTTCTGACCGACCGACAGCGTGGAGCCGCGCTCCGTCACCACGGTGTTGTAGCCCTGGGGGAGGCGGTCGATGAACTTGTCGGCGTTCACGAACTTCGCGGCCGCCCGCACCTGCTCGTCGGTGATGGTCTCGTCGTTCAGGCGGATGTTCGACGCGATGGTGCCGGCGAAGATGAAGGGGTCCTGCAGCACGACGCCGATGTGGCGACGCAGGTCGCGCTGCCGGATCTGCCGGATGTCCGTGCCGTCGAGCAGGATGCGACCCTTCTGGATGTCGTAGAAGCGTGAGGCGAGCGAGATGATCGAGGTCTTCCCCGCCCCGGTCGCGCCGACGATCGCGACGCTCTCACCGGCGCTGATGGTGAAGTCGACGTCGCGTAGCACCCACTCGCCCTCGTTGTAGGCGAACGAGACGTTGTCGAAGCGGACCTCGCCGCGCACCGACCCGAGCTCGACCGGGTTCGCCGGGTCGGCGATGGTCGCGGGCGTGTCGAGCAGACGGAACACGCGCTCGGACGACGCCATCGCGGCCTGCATGATGTTGTACTTCTCCGAGAGGTCCAGGATCGGCTGGAAGAACTGGTTCAAGAGCTGCCAGAACGCGACGAGGGTCCCGAGGGTCACCTCGCCGTTCGCCACCCAGATCGCGCCGACGATGAAGAGCACCGCCGTCGTCGCGCTGCGCGTGAAGTTGATCGCCGGCTGGAAGAGGCTCGTCGCGCGCACCTGTCCCTGGTTCGCCTGGAGCAGGTCCATGTTGAGCCGGTCGAACTGGTCGTACGACGGCTTCTCGCGCGTGAAGAGCTGGATGATCGACATGCCGGAAAGCGTCTCCGCCAGATAGGCGTTCACGCGCGCGAGGCGGATGCGGATCGAGCGGAACGACTCGCGCATGATCCCGCGGAAGTACGCGGTGACGCCGATGAGAATGGGCATGCAGAGGAACGTGACCAGCGCCAGGCGCACGTCGAGCAGCAGCATCGAAGCCGAGATGAAGACCACGATCGCGATGTCACCGAAGATCGAGACGACGCCGCGGGTGACCATGTCGGTGAGCGCGTCGATGTCGTTGGTGATGCGCGTCATGAGCCGCCCGACCGGGTTGCGGTCGAAGAACGCGAGCGGCAGGTACTGCAGGTGCCGGAAGAGCTGCTGCCGCAGGTCGTACATGGCCTTCTGCCCGACCCACGTCGTAAGCAGGAGCTGTACGTACCGCAGGACCGCCCCGGCCGCGAGGATGACCAGATACGCCAGGCCGATCAACGCGAGGCGGCTGAGGGCCTCGTCGCGGCCGATGGTCTTGTTCACCGCCGGGACGATCGCCTGGTCGATGATGTTCTTCGCCAGGATCGGCGGCGCGATCTGCGCGAGGGATTGCAGCAGGAGCAGCACGATCGCGACGACGACCCACCCCTTGTAGGGCGCGAGATAGCCGACGAGGCGCCGGGTCAGCGCGGCGTCGTAGGCCTTTCCGAGGATCTCGTCCTCCTGGAAGAAGCCGCCGGCGCCGTGGCCGCCGCCACCGCCGCCACCGCCGCCACGACCACCCACTAGTTCTGTCCCCGGCTCGACAGGTCGTCCAGACGTGGCGCGCGCCGCTCGAAGGTCGTGTCCTCGTCGGTGCTGCGCACGCGCTTCT
>DASQIF010000010.1:0-6204 GCA_035631715.1 Candidatus Acidiferrales bacterium | reverse complement strand
TCAGAGCGCGACGCGTCGACCGCTGAACAGCTGGATGAGCAGCACGATGAGCGCGAGGACCAACAGCAGGTGGATCAGACCACCCACGGTCGGGAGCGCCACAACGCCCAGCAGCCACAGGATCAGGAGGACCAGCACGATGGTCCAGAGCATTGCAGTGCACCTCCTTCGCTGGTGGACGACGCAAGCCGCGTGCCATGGCGGGATGCCCGCCGGTCAGGCTGGCGTGTGGGGCATCGGCGAGCGGTCGCCGATCCACTGCGCGGGCGGGACAGCCCAGAAGCGCGCCATCGAGTTGAGGTCACCGGCGTAGTTCGCGCGCAATTCGGAGAACTCGATCCACGCGCGCTCGGGGTCGCGTAAGCGGTAGCCCGCGGCACGCAAGCGCTCGCGCGCCGCGTCGAACTCGTCGCGCTCGACGCCGACGCCATGCTCGTGCGGCATGCGGAAGTACGCCGTCACGTCTTCGACCAGGTGCGAACCCGCGCGACGGACCATCGCCGCGGGTCCGCGCGCGACGTCCTCGACCACCGTCTCGCAGAGCGTGGCGGCGTCGAGCATCGCGCCGAGCGCGGAGACCCACGACTCGTTGTCGTGCGATGAGCGGAAGAAGCCGAGCAGCGGATACGCGAGGTGCGAATCGAGCACCTCGGCGGCCCAGACCTCCCAGTCGGAGAACACCCGCGCGAGATCGCCGGTCATGTCCAGCGTGCCGTGCGTCTCCAGCAGCGCGACGCCCGACGGCGGCGCGCCACCGGCTCGCTCATCGAGGGTCGTCACCAGGAGCTCGCGGCGCTGGAAGAACGCGTAGAGCGAGAACACGAAGGTGATGGTGAGCGCGACCACGACGAGCCCGGTCGCGGCGGCGATGATGGCCACCGCGCGCGCGAGCCACGATGTCGCGACGACGTCGCCGAAGCCGATGGTGAGCAGCGAGGTCGCGGCGAAGTAGATCGCCGTCCACACGTCCGGCAGACCGGGATGCGTCTCGTCGCGCACGGCGTAGAGGACGAGGCCGTACCCGAGCATGAGGCCGAAGATCCAGACGGCGAGCATGAGGATGAGCACGCTGGGCGCGTACAGCGCGAGCCGGCGCTCACGGGGCGTCGGCCCGAGTCGCAGGCAATACCACCGCCAAACGCCCCAGGTGAGCTGCACGAGCCAGCGCGAGAGCCCGACGCGGCTGCCGATGATCGGGCGCGGCAGGATCACCGTCTGGAAGATGTCGATGAGCGTGCTCGCGACCACGACGACACCGACCGCCGCGATGACGAGCTCCACGCGCGAAGGCTAATCGGGCCGGGAAAAGCGACGCCCCCCGGCCGAGGAGCGGCCGGGGGGCGCACAGCGGAGGACGAGCGTGGTTACTGGCTGAGCTTCAGCTGGTCGCGGATGAACCCACCGGAGTGGAGCTGCGAGTGCACGTTGAAGTAGTAGCCGGACGGGTTCGCGATGATGTCCGTCGCGAGCGCGGGGTCAACGGTCGGGTTGGTCATCGTGACCGGGGCCGTGGTCCCACCGGTCGTCAGCGCGATCGGCGATGTGGCCTTCTGGCCGGAGTCGACGACAACGCCGCCGTTCTGACCGGCGACCTGCTTGTGCACGTGGAAGAGGATGATCATCGTGCTCGTCGGGCAGCCGCTGACCGTGAGGTCGAACTGCGCGGTCGCCGCGGTGATCTTGCCGGTCGTGTCCTTCGTGGTGTTCAGGGTGAAGGTGCCCTTACCGGCGCACGACGCCTCGGCGTCGGTGATCGCGGGCACTTCGTTCGAGGTCTTCAGGTCGGCGGTGAAGACGTACTTCAGCTGCGGCGTGGGCGCCGGCGTCGGCGTCGGCGTGGGAGCGGCGGTGGACGGTGCGGGGGTCGGCGACGGAGCCGCCGCGGTCCCGCCGCACGCCCCGAAGAGGATCGCGGTGGCGGCGAGGCTTGCGAAAAGGCGCATAGCTACCTCCCTGCTGTGTACCCATCGATACGGTCGGGGGCCACAGTCGGATGAAAGTAGACCCGAGCAGGTCATGTAAGCCGGTTTCTGGCGGGGACGGTCATCTCTCTTGGACGGAGGTCGCCCTCCGCCTCTAGCCATCTACCCGGGGACGGCGCGGGCCACGCCATGGTCCCCTTACTCGATGTTGCAGCGGGAAGAGCTTGCCCGTTTCACCCCGCTTGCGCGGGTTCGTCACTGTGGCGCTGGTCCTCGCCTCACGGCGGACGGGTGTTACCCGCTTCCCTGCCCTGCGCTGACCGGACTTTCCTCAGCGGCTTTCGCCACCGCGACCGTCTGACCTGCTCGGGCTGTTGATTGTACGGACATCCGCCTCCGGGTCGCCGAGATACGCGTTCGACCAGTCCACGATCACGACGCCGCGCTCGGTCCGACGCGCCTTGTCCGGCGTCAGCCCGCCGTGCACCAGCGCGAGCCGCGGCTGCGCCTCGCGCTCGCGAACGCCGAGCGCGCGGAGCGCCGGGACGTCGTTCGCGACCGCGACCTCGATCGCCCGCTTGGCGCGCAGGATCGCGGCGAGATCGGTCTCGAGGGGCGACGCGAGCACGTCCTCGAGCAGGAGCCACGGCCCGAGCGCGGCATGCGGCGGCGGCAGCCCGCGCGAGTAGACGGTGGGGACGTGCGGGGTCTTGCGCGCGAGGAACGGTAGGAGCTGCGCCTCGAGCGTCACGCCCCGCAGGCGGCGTTCGAAGATCGCGCTGCGCGGCCCCGCGGCGGTCTCGTACCGCAGGCGTTTACGTTCGACGCCCGCGACGCTTGGAAGCTCCTCCACCGCGACGGAGTCGATGCGCGCCCCGACGCTGCGCGCGACGAGATCGGCGAGCGGATCGCGCTCGGGTAGCTCGCTCACACCGCGTCGTCGATCGCCTTGTTACTGAGTGCGTCGGCGATGACGTTCTCGTCCCGCGGGACGTGGCGGATCGTCCGTTTGCTGAACGACGCGAGGAGCTGTCCAGCCTGAAGCGCGAGCGGCTTCATGTTCGGGTGCTTGATCTTCCAGTTGCCGCTCATCTGCTCCACGACGAGCTTCGAGTCCATCCGGATGTCGATGTCGTCGACGCCGCGTCGCCGCGCTTCCTCCAGGCCGATGATGAGCGCGGTGTACTCCGCGACATTGTTCGTGGCGTGCCCGAGGTTCTTGGTGAGCTCGGCCAGAACGTGTCCCTCGGCGTCGAGCAGCACCGCGCCGGCGCCCGCCGGGCCTGGATTCCCGCGCGCCGCGCCGTCGGCGAAGAGGATCGCCTTCACGACGCTGGGGCGATGAGTTCAGCGAACTTCGCGCGGTCGACGTTGCCGCCGGACACGATCGACACCACGCGCTCGCCGGGGCGCACCTTGATCTTGCCCGCGAGCAGCGCCCCGGTGGCAGCCGCCCCGGCGGGCTCGGCGACGAGCTTGGCGCGCTCGGCGAGGAACCGCATGCCCTCCTTGATCTCCTCCTCGGAGACGAGGACCACGTCCTCCACCAGCCGGCCGACGATGTCGAAGCCGCGAGTGCCGGCGATCGGCCCCGCTAGCCCGTCGGCGATGGTCTTGATCGTCGTGAGCGCGACCGGCTTCCCGGCGTCCAGCGCCGCGCGCATCGTCGGCGCGCCCTCCGGCTCGACCCCCACGATCCGGATGCCCCTGCGTTTCGCGGCGGCCGCCACGGCGACCCCGCTGATGAGCCCACCGCCGCCGATCCCGACCACGATGAGGTCCGCCTCCGGCACGTCCTCGAGGATCTCGAGAGCGACCGAGCCGTGCCCCGCGATCATCGCGTCGTCGTCGTAGGGGTGCAGGAAATGCCCGCCCGTCTCCTCGTGGAGGGTCGCGACCAGGGCGCGCAGGCTCGTCATGTCGGGCGCGAAGCGGATCTGGGCGCCGTATCCGCGGGTGGCGTCGACCTTCAGCTTCGGGGCGCTCTCGGGCATGGCCACGGTGACCTTCGCCCCTACCGCGGCGGCCGCGAAGGCGATCGCGGCGGCGGCGTTCCCTGCGCTCATCGTGATGATCCCCTTCGCGCGGTGCTCCGGCGCGAGGGAGGCGATCGCGAAGACGGCGCCACGCGGCTTGAAGGAGCCGGTGCGCTGGAAGAGCTCCGCCTTGAGGTACGCACTGCCCCCGATGCGCTCGCCCAAGGTGCGGCTCGTGAGCATGGGCGTCCGGTGGAGGTGCGGCATCGAGATCGCGCGAGCGCGCTCGACGTCGGCGAGGGTGATCGGCATCTGGAGCCGAATTGTGGGCCCAGCAGGGATCGGACCTGCGACCAGCAGATTATGAGTCCGCCGCTCTACCACTGAGCTATGGGCCCCTCGGAGTGGCGCGCTCGTTCTATGCTACGGACGAGCGTCGCGAGGGGAGTCGCGTGCGGGTTCCGTACGCGCGTGTCGTTCGGGGAGAACGTCCGCGCGGAGGAATGCGACCGTGGGCAAAGTGATCGCGATCGCGAACCAAAAGGGTGGCGTCGGGAAGACCACGACAGCCATCAATCTCGGCGGCGCGCTCGCGCAGATCGGCAAGCGCGTTCTCTGCCTCGACCTCGACCCTCAGGCGAACCTGACCGTCGGCCTCGGCGTCGACATCACGACCGTCGACAAGAACATCGCCGACGTCCTCATCGATCCCGACGTCCCGCTCGTGTCGATCATCCGCGCGACCAAGACGAAGAACGTCGATGTCGCGCCGGCGACGCTCGAGCTATCGGCGGCGGAGGTCGAGCTCTTCAACGCGATCGGCCGCGAGATGGCGCTCCGCGACAAGCTCGCCGCCGACATCACGCAGCGATACGACTACGTCCTCATCGACTGCCCGCCGACGCTCGGTCTGCTGACGCTGAACGCGCTCGTCGCGTCGGACGGCGTGATCATCCCGGTGCAGACGCAGTACTACTCGCTGAAGGGCGTCGCGGCGCTGCTGCGGATCATCAAGACGGTGAAGGGTCGGCTCAACCCGCAGCTGAAGATCTACGGGCTGCTCCCAACCTTCTACGACAGCCGCACCATCCTCGCGCGCGACATGCTCGACTCGCTGAAGGACCTCGGCGATCACCAGGTGTTCGCCACGGTCATCCGCCAGTCGGTGAAGATCGGCGAGGCGCCGACCGCTGGACTACCCATCACCGAATACGACAGGAAGTCGGACGCCGCGAAGGCGTTCGTCGATCTCGCGAAGGAGGTCGTCCGTGCTCACTAGCGAACGTCCCAGGACGAAGTCGTTCCGCGACGCCGGGAGCCGGATCTTCAACCAGGAGACCGATGCGCAGCCCGGCATCATCAGCCTGCTCGCGGCGCGCACGCCGACAGCGGTGCGCGAGATCCCGCTCGAGCGGGTCCAGCCGAACCCGAGCCAACCCCGCATGACCTTCCACCAGGAGACGATCAACGAGCTCGCCGCCTCGATCCGCGAGCACGGCGTGCTCCAGCCGATCCTGGTGCGCCCGGCCGGTGAGAACTACGAGATCATCGCCGGCGAGCGCCGCTGGCGCGCCTCGAAGGTCGCCGGCAAGGAGACCATCCCGGCCATCGTCGAGCGCTTCGACGACGCCACGGCCCTCGAGATCGCGCTCATCGAGAACCTGCAGCGCGAGGACCTGTCTCCGCTCGACGAGTCCGTCATCTACAAGAAGATGACCGGCGAGCTCGGCTACTCGATCCGCCAGCTCGCGGGAAAGCTCGGCAAGGACAAGGGCTACATCGAGAACCGGCTGCGCCTCGCCAACGCGCCCGACGACGTCCGCGAGATGGTCGCGCAGCGGTACGACACGCTCTCGGCCGCGTACGAGCTCATGAAGCTCGACAACCCGCGTCGCCGCAAGGCGCTCGCGAAGCAGATGCTCGCCGGGCAGATGACGCTCATCAAGCTGCACGACCGCGTCGAGCGCATCCTCAATCCGCAGGCGAAGCCCGAACGCCCCGAGCCCGCGATCCCGCCGCTGCGCGACGATGCGCTGATCACCGCGACGCGCAAGCTGAACGAGGCGCTCGCGGACCTGTCGCGGGCGATGGGCGAAGGCGACACCACGCCGTCGTTCCCGGAGGGCGACCGCCAGAACCTCGCGAAGTTCCTGACGATCTCTCGTGCCCGGCTGGACAACCTCGTCGCGCGGTTGAAGACCCGCTAAAGCGCTTCGCGTCCGGCGCCGTAAAGTTGACGGTGCATGGATGACAAGCGCCTGACCCCGCGCGCGAGCATCTTCTCGTTCGTGGCGACGTCCGCGATC
>DASQIF010000009.1:0-11021 GCA_035631715.1 Candidatus Acidiferrales bacterium | reverse complement strand
ATCCGCTCGCCGACCTCCCGCAGGAGCTTCTTGGTCTGCTCGCTGGGCGGGCCGCCCTTGCTCCCCTTGTTGCGCTCGGCCTGAAGGCGCTCCTTCTCGCTCTGGAGCTGCCGCACCTTGGTGTCGAGCTCGATCAGCTTGTCGAGCGGCGCCTCGAAGTGCCGCGCCGCGAGCATCGCGCGCACGCGCGCAGGGTCTTCACGGATGCGCTGGAGGACGCCCACGGTCGTGCCATCATCGCAGACCATGTGGAACGTCGTCCTCGTCGCGTTCGAGGGACCCGACCGCTACTCGTTCGTCGGAGGCCTCGCCACGCGCATGAACGACCTCGCCGCGGCACTCGTGGCGCGTGGGCATCGGGTGCGTCACCTGTTCGTCGGCGATCCGACGCTGCCGCACATCGAGGAGCGCGCCAATGGCGCCCTCACCCTGGAGCGGTGGTCGCAGTGGATCAGCGTCTACCACCCCAAGGACGTCTACGACGGCGAGGACGGCAAGTACCTCGACTTCTCCCGCACCGTGCCGCCGCACCTCGTCGACGTCGTCGCAGCGGCCGCGAACGCGCGTGAGCGCAGCGTGCTCCTGTTCGAGGACTGGCAGTGCGCGGCGGCGGCCATCGGCACCGCCTCGCTCCTGCTCGGGCGCGGCCTGCGCGCGCCGGTGTTCTGGAACGCGAACAACACCTACGGCTTCGGCCGGATCGACTTCCCCCTGCTGCGACGCGTCGCGTCGATCACGACGATCTCGCGCTTCATGCGCATGGAGCTGCTGAAGGAGGACGTCGAGTCCGCGATCCTGCCGAACGGCCTCGCTGACCGCTGGCTCGCACCGGTCGTGACAGCGGACACCGCCGTGCTGCGCGCCTCCTTCGGTGATCGGCCGACGTTCGCCAAGGTCGCGCGGTTCGACGCCGACAAGCGGTGGCTGTGGGCCATCGATGCGGTCGCGGCGATGCGCGATGACGGTCTGCGGCCGCGGCTCGTCATGCGCGGCAGCCGCAGCGACTACGCCGACGTCGTCGGCGCGCGCATCCGTTCGCGCCGCCTCGACATCGACCGCATCGTCCTGCCGCCGACGGCAACGCCGAAGGACCTGGCCGAGGCGATCTCGACCAGCACGGGGCAGGTGGTGTTCCTCGACTTCTTCATTGCCGAGCGCACACTGCGGGCGCTCTACTCGGCCGTCGACGGCGTCCTCGCGAACTCGGAGAAGGAACCGTTCGGCCTCGTCGGCCTCGAGGTGATGGCGTGCGGCGGCATCGCCTACGTTGGCCGCACCGGCGAGGACTACGCCGTGCCGTTCGGGAACTCGGTCGTGGTGCAGAGCGACGACCCGCGAGAGCTCACCTCGTCGTATCGCACGCTGAAGGGCAAGCCTGAGCTCGTCTCGTCCATCCGCGTCGACGGGCTTGCCACTGCGAAGCGCTTCTCCTGGCCGCGCATCCTCGACGCGTATGAGGTGCTCTGGGAGACCGCGCTCTCGCTTTCGCGCTAGATCTTGTCCAGAAGCTCCCAGCGCACCGCGCGCCGGATGACGAAGCGCTCGCCGCGGATGCGGCGCCGCTCAGCCGCGTCGACGGTCCAGCGGGCGCGCTTCTCGAAGCGCAGGTGGTTCGCCAGGTACGCGCGCACCGCGTCGAGACCCTCGAAGGGGACCATGTGCCAGAAGCGGTGCGTGCCGCGGCGGCGGAAGCTCCGCTCGCGCGCCACGGTCGCGATCGCCCGATCGGAGGCCCGATCATTTGGGAGTTCGCGGGATGAGGTGCGGATGACGCCGACGCGCCGGTGACCCTGCGCTCTCACCTGCTCGACGTACGCGAGGACGCGCGAGTCAGGGCGCGCGTCGACGAGTGTGCCGCGCGGTGCGAGCACCCGGTGCACCTCGTGAAGGGCATCGACCATGCCCCGGCGTGCGATGCATCAGAGCGCCCATGAGAGGATCACCAGGTCGAACGCGCTGTCGTCGAACGGCAGCTCCTGTCCGGCGCCGACGACGAAGCGAGCGTTGCTCAGCCCCTGCTGCGAGGCCTTCGCGGTCGCGGTCTTGATGAGCTGGTCGTCCGGATCGAGGCCCACGACCTCGCGCGCGTACGGCGCTGCGCCGAGCGCGAGGCGACCGTCGCCACAGCCGACGTCGAGCACGCGCTTACCGCGCACGACGTTTGGACCGCCCCATTCCGCGAGCTCGTCAGCGGCATCCGGCCGGAGCACCGAGGCCGGGATCTGCGAGCCGAGGATGTGCGCGACCTTCGTGTTCAAGCGCCGGGCAGCATAGCGCCGCCCCGCCCCGCGACCGCGGCGAGGCGGTTCGGATCGAGGAGCGGCTGGCGGAGGTCGTCGGGCGGCTCCGCACCGGCGTACCACCACACGACCTCGAGGTTCGCCCGGAAGAGCTCGTCGAATACGGCGTCTTCCGGGCTCGAGTTGCGCGACGAGTACCACCAGAACCAGTCGCTGCCCTCCGCGACCATGAGCGGCTGTCGCACGCTCTTCGGCATGATGCGCAGCGCGCCCCACTGCTCCTGCGCGAAGCGGCGGGTGCGCTCGAGGGCGCTCCAGGCCCGCGCGTGCGCCGGCTCGCCGATCCACACGCTCAGGTTCGCGTCGATCCACGACCCGGTGTGGAGCCTCGGCAGCTCGATCGTCGCGGGGCTTCGGTCGAGATAGTCCGACACGCGCACCGTCTCGAAGCGCTCGTCCTGCTGCAGCGTCCCGTACAGCTGACGCAGGAAATCGTTCCCGTTGTTCGGGTACTGCTCCCACGCGTTCTCGCCGTCGAGGATGATCGACGCGAGGTACGGGCCGCCGTCGTCGGGCAGACGGTCTCGCGCGCGCTCGAGCTTCCAGATCATGTCGCCGACGGCATCGACCGGGTTCATGTCGCCGTACATGAAGCCGATGCGGTCGCTCATCTCGCGATCGCGGAAGATGGCCGTGCCGGCGCCACCGATGCGGTACGGGCGATACAGGAGCTGCGGCTCCGTGACCGCGCCGATCTCGTCGCGCTGGAAATGCGTCCCGATCGACGCGGCGAGCACGCCCTCGTCCGACGCGAACCACTCCAGGCCGGACTTGAAGATCGCGCTCGCTGCCTCCGGCGAGATCGCGCCCTCCGACGGCCAGGTACCGCGCGGCTTCTTTCCGAACGCGCGCTCGTGCGAGGCGATGGCCTCCTCGAGCTGGAACGCGGCGTCGTCGGGGTACGCGAACGGCGGGTCGGGCATGATCGCGTTCGGGTCGGCGACCAGCGCGCTGCGGCTGTCGATGAGCAGCGGCAGGATCGGGTGGTAGTAGGGCACGGTGAGCAGCTCGAGCTGCCCGTCATGCTCGAGCCGGTGATACAGGTGCGGCACGCCCGACGCCATGAGGCGCTGGCGGCCGATCACGTAGCGCACGTCCTCGCGTGAGTAGCGGCGACCGGCGTCGCGAAGTGACGCCAGGCGCGAGTCGCCGGCGATGTCGTCAGGGTCGATCCACGCGAGGTTGAACCAGACCGCGAGGTCGACGAAATAGTCGTCGGACAGGAGCTCGGCGCGATCGCCCGCGGCCATCGCGAGCTGCAGCAGGCGCCGGTACTCGTCGTAGCGATGGATCACGTTGCCGTGGTGGATCGAGAAGAAGCGCCGCAGCATGTGCTGCTTCTCCTCGTTCGAGAGGTCACCGTCGACCGTGCGCATCGTGACGCGCGTGTCCTCGTCGTCGGCGCCGCGCGCGTAGTCCTCGAGCTGATCGCGCAGGCTCGGGACCATGGTGAAGTTCGCCTTCACCTTCGGGAACTCCGGAAGCAGACGCGCCATGTGGAGGTAGTCCTTCGACGCGTGCAGGCGCACCCACGGCAGCACGAACTCGCTCGTCTGCGGATGCCGGTAATACGGCTGATGCATGTGCCAGATGATCGCGACGGGCAATTTCCCGTTCATGCCGCGGTCACCGCGCCGCTCGCCTCATCGAGGCGTCGCCTCACGAATCCGGGATCGAGCGTCGCGAGGAGCCATCCGGCCCGCGGACCTCTGGGCTTGCCGAGGAACGCGAGGTAGATCGACGCGAACGCGTCCTGCGACACACGGTCGTCTTTCGTCAGGCCGACGCGCTTGGCGACCTCGTAGAGCTCGTTCTGCATCGCCTCCCCGTCCTTGATCGTGCCCACCAGCTCGCGCACCGCGCCGAGGTACCGGCGCTGCGCGTCGGAGAGCGCCACGTCCGGCATCCGGTCGAGCACCGCGAACTTCGCGTCGTCCGGCGCCCACCGCTCGAGCCACTCGTGCGCGAGCGAGATGCGGTGCTCCAGATCGGTGCGCTCGACCGCCGTGAGTGGCGCGCCCTTGCGCTCCGCGGCCTCACGGTTCGGTTCCACGCTCGGGATCTGCAGCCAGTCCGCGACGATGGAGAAGCGCACGCGGAACAGCGGCACCTCGGGCGTCTCGCTCACCTGCGACAGCGCCCAGATCTTCGCGAAGTCCGAGGACGGATCGTTGATGAACGCATTCGCGCACGCGTCGTAGTCGTCCATCATCTTCGGGATGTTGTTCCCCGTTGGATCGAAGTCGATGTGGCGCTTCGGGTTCGTCCGCAGCATGAGGAAGCGCACGATCTCGGGCGGGATGATGGTGACGAGCTCGTGCGCCGCGGCGCCGAGCCCCTTCCAGTCCTCGGGCCGGGAGGTGGACATCTTCTTGCCGCCGACGTTGAGGAACTCGTGCACGAGCCCGATCGGCGGCTCCTTCTTCCAGACCTGGCGGTAGACCTCGTTCGCGCGATCGCGTGAGCCGCCGGCGGTGAGCAGATCCTTGCCACCCTCCTCGTACGTCACGCCGAAGTGGTCCCACATCGCGCACCACTGCAGGTTCCAGTAGAGCTTGGCGCCGCCCTTGAACGGCGAGCGGCGGCCGCGGTGGCCGCAGCCCTGCGCCCAGTCGACCAGATCGGCCCGGCACTCGTAGGCGACGGTCTTGCCGTCATAGTCGAACGCGATCGTCGTGCCGAGGCGACCGCAGTTCTCGCAGATGACCCCGATGGGCAGCCAGCGCTCGTCCTTGATCACGTTCGCGACCTTGGCGTAGATCGCGCGGATCGTCGCCGCGTTCCGCAGGACCAGATCGATCTGCCCGTCGAGCTCGCCGCTCCTGTAGAGGTCGCGCATCCAGTGGAACTCCTCCGGGTGGATGCCCAGGAGCTCGAAGGTGCCGAGGAACCGCTCGGCGTGATAGCGCGCGAAGTCGCTCGCCGACGGATCGGGCGACGGGATGTTGCAGAACGGCTTGCCCATGTGCTCGGCCATGCCGGCCTTCGCCTTCATCGACTGCGAGTCCATCGGGTCGTAGTCGTCGATGGTGAAGACGTAGCGGATCTTCAGGCCGCGCTTCTTGAAGGTGCGGTACAGCGCGTCCGTGACGATCGGACCGCGCAGCGACGAGATCGGGATCTCGCCCGACGGGGTCTTCGAGTCGCGGATGACGTGCTGACGGTCAGGCGAGAGGAGGTCGGCCTCCTCGTCGGCCCAGAAACGGGCGTCGTGCCCTGAGATCAACTGACGGCGACGATCTTCATCTCGATCATGCCAGCGGACACGGACATGCGCACGGTCTCCCCCGCCCGGTGGCCCAAGAGCGCGCGACCGACCGGGGATTCGTTGCTGATCTTCCCCTCCGCCGGCGATGCCTCCGCGGACCCGACGATGACGTATTTCTCCTTGCGGCCATCGGCCTCCACCGTGACGTGGCTGCCGACCTCCACCAGGTCGTGCTTCGACTTCTCGTCGATGAGCTGCGCGTTCTTGATGGTCTGCTCGAGCGTCATGATCCGGCCCTCGAGGAAGGCTTGGTCGTTCTTGGCCTGCTCGAGCTCGGAGTTCTCGCTGTAGTCGCCGAACTCCATGGCCGCGTGGATGCGCTCCGCGACCTCGGCGCGCTTGGACGTGCGCAGGTCCTCGAGCTCGGCCTGAAGCTTCTTCAGCCCCTCGGCGGAGACGTACTGAGGCTTTTCGAGATTGTTCATGTGGCCTCCTGCATCCCAGGCGCACCGCGCCTTCTAAAACAAAAGCACTGAAGGCCTGGCGGCCCTCAGCACTCAGAGGTTCCTATAGCGTTCTGGACGAATTGTACACCGAGACAGCCCTGCGGCGGGGCGTTCGCCGGCGCCTCATGGCGTGGTACGCGCGAAACGGACGCGACCTCCCATGGCGCCGCACGCGCGACCCGTACGCGATCCTCGTATCCGAGGTCATGCTCCAGCAGACCCAGGTCGCGCGCGCGCTCCCGGCCTACCGCCGTTTCCTCGGACGCTTCCCCACGCTGCGCGCTCTGGCGCGCACCTCGCTCGGCGATGTGCTTCGCGAGTGGCAAGGGCTTGGTTACAACCGGCGGGCGCGCGACCTGCACCGCATCGCACGCGCGAATCCCACGGCTCTGCCGTCGGCCGTCGACGCGCTCGACGCGCTGCCGGGCGTCGGCGCGTACACCGCGGGCGCGGTGGCGTGCTTCAGCCGGGGCGAACGCGTCGCCTTCGCCGACACGAACGTGCGCCGCGTTCTCGGTCGCGTCGTCCTCGGTCGCGTCGCGACGGAGCGCGAAGCGGTGGCGATCGACGGCGAGCTCATGCCGCGCGATGCCGCGTCGTGGCACCACGCGCTCATGGACCTGGGCGCAACGCTCTGTCGCGCGCGCGAGCCGTTGTGCCCGACATGTCCGCTCGCGGTGACGTGCCGCGGGCGCGGGACAGCGACGGTAGCGCAGCGTCGACGCGGGACGGCCTTCGCCACAAGCACGCGCCGGCTCCGCGGTATTGCGCTACGCGAGCTCGCGAAGGGCGACATGCCCCGCACCCGACTCGTCCGACTGCTCGCCGACCGACGTGCTGCCCAGGTCATCGCGGGTCTCGCGAAGGAAGGACTCATCGAACGCGCCGCCGTGCGAGTGCGGCTCCCCAACTGATTGCTGGTACCGTGTCGCGATGCGACGCACGACGATGCGCCAGGCGCTACTCGCCGTGACCGCGCTCGTGGTGCTGTCGTGTTCGCCATCGGGCACCGCGTCGCCGTCCGTCGCACCGACCCCAGCGGCTTCAGTGTCGTGCGACAGCGCGACGATGAGCGCGCTCAGAGACGCGGTCAGCCACGAGTCGACGGCGCAGGGTGCGAGCCACGACGCGTTGGTCGCTCTGAACGTGGCCACGTTTACGTGCTCCTTCGGCGCAGCGGCGATGGCGCACTGCGATGTCGTGAAGCTCGCGGAGCTGCAGATCACCTTGAGCGACGCGCGCGGGAACGGCCAGACCGCCCCGGTCGACGTCCAGGCGAACTATGCGCACACGCTCGGCGTGTGCATGGGACGACTGCCGCCCGACGCTGCCGCGGCGCAGACGCCGTCGTTCGCCGCATCCGCGCGACCCGACTGCGACGCGCTGCTGCGCGAGTGGTCGCTGCACCCTCCGGCTTTCACTAGCGCCGCGGACTGGAGCGCGTACTACACGGCCCTTCTGGCGTGTCCCGGGCTTCTCGCGCAGTTCGGTGGCGCGGTCGTCGCAGGCACGGGGGCCGGCGGCGGACCCTCGGGTGGTGGTGGTGGCGGTGGTGGTGGCTCAGGCGGCGCGGGAGGCGGAGGCGGCGGGACCGTTCCCGCCGCGACCGCGAGCCCGCCACCAACTCCGGAGGGAGTGGCCCTAGGTCCGTATGTGGTGAAACAGACCCACAGCCTCGGTGGCGAGACCATTTCCGGTCAGGTGTGCAACCTCACGCGACCCTTCCTGGTCGCCGCACAGACACCCAAGGTCGCATGGAACTTCGCGTTCGTGCCGGCAGACGCGGCGCGCGGCGCCTTCACCTACGCCTATTCGATCACCAGCGCGGGTGAGACACACAGCGCGTCCGGCACGTACACCATCACCTCTGGTGGCGAGGGCACGCTGGTGTTGACGATGACCGGCACGGACGCGGTCGCGTTCACCGGCTTCAGCGGCAAGTTCCCGATCGTCTACAGCTTCAACCTGGTCCCGACACCAGTGGTCGGCTGCTAGCGCCGCACACCGACCGCGCGTCTCAGCCCGGCGAAGAGCGTCACCAGATCCGCGAGCTGATACGACGCCTGCAGGCCGCTCGTGTTCGGCAGCACCCACACCATGGCGTCACCGAGCGACTGCTCCTGCCTGCCGACCGCGACCCGCTTCCGGTCGAAGGCGGTGCGGTACGCATCCATGCCGAGCACCGCGACCGCGCGCGGCCGCCAGCGCTTCGCCGTCCGCGTGAGACGCTGCGCTCCCCCGCGCAGATCCTCGTCGTCCAGCTCATCGGCCCGCGCGGTCGCGTAGTTGACGATGTTCGTCACACCGCAGCCGTAGTCGAGCAGCTCGCGCTCCTCGAACGGTGACAGCTCCCGCGGGGTGAAGCCCGCGAGGTGCAGCACTTTCCAGAAGCGGTTTCCGGGCCGGCCGAAGTGATGGCCGATCGCCGCGGTGTACAGCCCGGGATTGATGCCGCAGAAGAGCACATCGAGGTCAGGCGCGACCACATCGCGCACACCCTTCCCGCGCGCGGCCGCGAGCTGCGCCGGCGTCGGCTTCCAGGGCGCGGTCGGGCTCAGGCGGGCTCCAGACGCAGGGTCGTGTCGAGCGTCGCCAGGCGCAGCATCGAGAACAGCGACGAGTTCTTCTCGTACTTCCGCCACAACGCCTGGCTCACGAAGTCGATCGTCTCGACGGAGGTCACGCGCACCGCCTTCACCGCGATGCGGCGCGATCCCGCGTGCAGCGCGCCGGGGCGGGCGGTGAGCTCCTGATACCAGCGTCCCTTCTTGCCGCGGACCGACCGGACGTACGGCACGTCGTCGACGATCACGACCCAGATCGGCACGCGGTGGGCCTTGCCCTCGGCAGACGTGGTCTCGATGTCGACCTCTTTCGCCGTCTCGAGGCGCTGCACGATCAGGCTGGGGAACGGCTCGCTCAGGCCAGCGCCTCGGGCAGCGGCGGTCCGGCGACGACGAGGGCGTGCCGCTCCGGCGGGATGAACGAGCGCGCCGTCTCCACGACCTGTTCCTTCGTCACCGAGCGGAGCGCCTTCGGATACTTCTCGAAGTGATCGGTGCCGAGGTCGAAGAGCTCGGCCTCGAGCACCATCGACGCCACACCGCCGGGGCTCTCGAGCGCGACGTCGAGCGCGCCGACGAGCTTGTCCTTCGCGAGGGACAGGTCGTCGTCCGCGATCTCCCCGAGCGTCACCTTGCGAAGCTCGTCCAGCGCGACCTCGATCGCGCGCCGCACGTTCTGCGGGTTTACGCCCATGCGCACGATCCACGGCGACTGCCCCCGGCTCGAGCCCATGCCGCTGAAGACGTAGTAGGCCAGGCCGAGCTGGTCGCGGATGACGTTGCCCGCGCGGCTCGCGAAGGTGTCGGCCGCGTAGACCATGTTCGTCACGCGCGCGGCCACGAACCGCGGATCGGTGCGCGGCAGGCCCGGCCAGCCGATGATGACGTCGGACTGCGTCTTGTCCGGGATCGTCTCCGTGCGGCGGGTGGTCGCGGCGATCGCGACCTCGGGGACGTCGCGCGGCGCGCGCGCCCCGCCGGCCTTCCAATCGCCGAACGCCTTCTGCGCGGCCTCGGTCACCCGATCGAGCGTCGAGGCACCCGCGACCACGAGTAGCGCGCCGTCGGGACGGATCGCGGTCGCGTGGTAGTCGCGGATCTCGTCCACCGTCGCGGTCCGCACGACCGACGCGTCGCCGATGCCCGGCGCATGGAAGGGGTGCGTCTTGGGGTACACGAGCTCGCGCCACACGCGGTCGACGACCGCGCGCGTGTCGCGCTCGTCGCGCTCGAGCTGCGCCAGCGTCTGCCCGCGCACGAACTCGAGATCGTCCGGAGCGAGCGCGGGCGTGCGGAGCGCCTCGGTCATGAGCCCGAGCAGCTCCGGCAGGTCCTCGCCGAGCGACTGCGCGGCGAACACCGCGGCGGTCGAGCCGATGTCGAGTCGCGCGACGGCGCCCAGGGCGTCCATCGCGTCGGCCCAGTCCGACGCGCTGCGCTTGGTCGTGCCGCGCAGCATCGTCTGCGCGGTGAGGCGCGCGACGCCGGCGCGATCCGTGGGCTCGAACCATTGCCCGGCCTCGATCGCGAGGAGCACCGAGGTCGAGCGCAGGTCCGCGATCGGCGCGACGGCGATGCGGAGCCCGTTGTCGAGTCTCCGGCGTTCGACGCGCATCAGTCCGCCGCCTCCGGTACGAACCAGCCGACGTTGCGCGTCGCCTCGACGAAGGTCGCGGCGGCCGCGTCGCGGATCTGCTCGCGCGTGACGGCCGCGAGCTTCTGGTACCAGTCGGCGATCGAGAGCGCGGCGCCGGTCGACAGCAGCCGGCCGCAGTGGAACGCGCGCCAGGTCACCGTGTCGGTCGCGAAGGCGTTCGACGCGAGGAGCTGCCGACGGATGCGCGCGAACTCGTCATCGGAGACGAGCTCCTTCGCGATGCGGTCGAGCTCCGCGACGATCACCTTCTCGACCTCGGCGTGCGTGACCTCAGGGCGGAGCGTCGCGTCGAACCAGAAGAGGTACGGATCCTTCTGCAGCTGGAACGTCGCGTCGACGTCGGTCGCGAGACCCTTCTCGACGAGCGCGCGGTGCAGCCGTGACGAGCGCCCCGAGGCGCCATCGCTCCCGCCCGACGTGCCGGCGAGCGCGACGGACAGCGCGGAGAGCGCCGGTGCGCTCGGATCGGTGGCGCGCGGCGAACGGAACGCGAGCATGACGATCGGCAGCGACCCACCCGCGCGGCGGACGACGATGCGCCGCTCCCCGTGCTGCATCGGCTCGGGCGCCTTCGGCGGCTCGCCCAGATCCCTCGACGGCTCGAGCCCACCGAACGCGGCCGCGGCCTGATCCGCGAGATGCGGGGCGTCATCGTCACCGGCGACGACGACGTACGCGTTGTTCGGCGCGTAGAAGCGGCGGTAGTGCGCGTACAGACCGTCGCGCGGCATGATCTTGATCTCGTCCTTGCTGCCGATGACGCCCTGCCCGTAGGGGTGGCGGCTG
>DASQIF010000008.1:0-10233 GCA_035631715.1 Candidatus Acidiferrales bacterium | reverse complement strand
GGGCCCCCGACGGTCGAGGGAGTACAGAAAGGTGCACCGTGGTTGAGCTCACGTCCAAAGCGATCGGATGCGTGGCGGGCGCGGCCGTCGGCGACGCGCTGGGCAGCGCGACCGAGGGCTGGTCCCACGAGCAGATCCTCGCGCGCTACGGCGGACCGGTCACCGGCATCGTCCCGCCATACCTCGACGCAGGCCGCGGCACCACGCGCTACCAGAAAGGCGACGGGCGGATCACCGATGACACGCTCATGACCCTTGCGCTGGTCGAGGTGTACCGCCAGCGCCGCCGCCACCTCTCGGCGTACGACATCGCGGACACCCTCGTCCCGCTCCTCATGAATTCGGTGCGTTGGCTGCCGGACATGGAGCGTGAGGACACCTTGATCCAGCGGCTCTTCCTGGCTGAGAAGTGGCTCGTGACGCGCCTGCACTACGCCCACGCCGATCCCCGCGAGGCCGGGGTGGGGAACATGGTCAACTGCGGCGCCGCCATGTACATGGCGCCGGTCGGCATCGTGAACATCGGCGACCCCGAGCGTGCGTACGCCGAGGCCATCGACATCGCGGGCGCCCATCAATCGAGCTACGGCCGCGAGGCCGCGGGGGTGTTCGCGGCCGCGGTCGCCGACGCGATGACGCCAGATGTCACGGCCGAACATGTCGTCGAAACCGCGGGCAAGCTCGCGCACGATGGGACGCGGGGCGCGATCGAGGCGGTCCGCGAGGCGGCGGCGCACGTACACGATTGGCGCGCGGCCGCGACCGTCCTGCGCGATGCGATCGCCCCGTTCGACACGGTCGGGCCCGACTATCGCGACCCCGGGCTTGGCGCGCGTCGCCCAAGCCGGCTCCATTCGATCGAGGAGCTGCCCATCGCGCTCGCGTTCGTGCTCATCGGTCGCGGCTTGTATCGCGAGGCCGTCCTCGGCGCGGTGAACTACGGTCGCGACGCCGACTCGATCGCGACGATGGCAGGAGCGATCACCGGCGCGCTTGGCGGCGCGGACGCCATTCCCACAGAGTGGCGTGAGTTCGTGGAGCGCGAGAGTCGCATCGACCTCGAGGCGCCGGGCAGCGAGCTGGCGAGCGTCGCCGAGGAGATCTTCACGGCGGATGAGGCGGCGCGTCGTTCCCGCACCGCCGCCGTCCGGCGTGCCGCCGAGGAGCGTCGTGCGAGTCACCTGGATCCAGCCTGAGGACCTGCTCCGGCACGAGCTGATCCAATCCGCGGCCGAAGGTAAGGACATCGGCGCTGTCTCCGCGCGGTGGCGCGAAGCCGGTGGCGACCTCGGCGTCCCGGAGGGCGGGGCGTCGCCCGTGGCGGCGACACCTGCGCAGCGTCGGCTCGCGAGCGCGCTGCTCGACGAGCTCGACGCGCAGATCGCGCCGGTGCGCGCGGAAGATCCCGCGGAGCTCGACGCGCTACGCGCCTCCTGGTCCACGCCGCCCGCGCTGCCCACGGTGTCACGCGAGCGTCTTGCCGATCGGATCCGCGGCGCATGGATCGGGCGCGCCGTGGGATGTCTGCTCGGGAAGCCGGTCGAGGGCGTGGGACGCACCGGCATCCGCGAGATCCTCGAGGTGACCGGTCGCTGGCCGCTCGACGACTTCTTCACCGGCCGTGGCTTGCCCGCGGACGTTGCGGCGCGGCACCCGTGGAACCGCGCGAGCCGCGACACGAGCTTGGCGGAGAACATCGACGGGATGCCTGAGGACGACGACCTGAACTACACGATGCTCGCCCTCGGGCTCGTCGAAGCACACGGGCGCGGCCTCACGACGGACAACGTCGCGCGCGCGTGGCTCGCGGAGCTGCCCGCGCTGCGGGTCTTTACCGCCGAGCGGGCGGTCTATCGCGACCTCCTCGACGGCGTCGACCCGTGCGCAGCCGCTGCGACCCGCAATCCATACCGTGAGTGGATCGGCGCGCAGATCCGCGCGGACCTGTATGGGTGGCTCTGTCCCGGCGACCCCCATCGCGCGGCCGAGCTCGCATGGCGCGACGCGCGCCTCAGTCACGTCCGCAACGGTGTCTATGGGGCGCTCTTCGTCGCCGCGATGGCCGCAGCCGCGTGCGTCGCCAGCGACATCGAGAGCGTCCTCGACGCGGGACTGTGCGTCGTCCCACCCCACTCGCGTCTCGCGCGCTCGATCACGCTCGCGCGCGACCTCGCGCGACGACGTGTCCCGCACGAGGATGCCGTCGACCAGCTGTACGCCGCGCACGCAGGACTGCACTGGGTCCACGTGCTCCCCAACGCGAGCGCGGTCGCGCTCGCGCTCGCCGAGGGTGCCGGCGACTTCACGCGCTCCATCTGCGCGGCCGTGTCTTGTGGATGGGACACCGATTCGAACGGCGCGACCGTCGGCGCCGTCGCCGGGGCGCTCGCTGGCGCATCCGCGCTCCCGTCGCGCTGGACGGCTCCGCTCCACGGACGGATCGCGTCGAGCCTGCGCGGTTTCGACGGCGCGACGTTCGATTCGCTCGCCGCGCGCACGCTCGCGTTGGTCGACGCGTGATGCAACCCAAGGTGGTGGTGGTCGGGAGCTGCAACATCGATCTCGTCGCCCGTACGACGCGGCTGCCGCGTCCGGGTGAGACCGTGCTCGCGCGATCCCTCGACGTGATCGTCGGCGGCAAGGGAGCGAACCAGGCCATCGCCGCGGCGCGTGCCGGGGCGCGCTGCGCGATGATCGGCGCGGTCGGCGACGATCCCTACGCCGAGCGCATCCGCGCGGCGCTGCGCGAGTCGGCCGTCGCCATCGACCGGCTGCGCACCGTGAGCGGACCCTCGGGCATGGCGCTCATCTCGGTCGACGCGACTGGCGAGAACAGCATTGTGGTGATCGCCGGCGCGAACGGCCACCTGGCGCTTGCTGAAGAGGACCACGCGGTGGTCGACGAAGCCGCCGCGGTCATCGTTCAGCTCGAGATCCCGGTCGAGACGGTGATCGCGGCCGCGTCTCGCGCACGCGGCATCCGGATCCTGAACGCGGCCCCGGCGCGCGCCCTGCCCGCGGAACTCTGGCCGACCATCGACGTGCTCGTCGTGAACGAGGACGAGGCGATGACGCTCGCACCGACCGCGGTCGGCGTTGACTCCGCCATCGAGCGGCTCGTCGAGCTCGTGCCTCGAGTCGCGCTGACACTTGGTGCGAAGGGCGTGCGGTACGCCGAGCGATCGGGCGGACGCATCACCGTCTCCCCGCCGTCGGCACGCGTCGTCGACGCCACCGCGGCCGGCGACGCGTTCACGGGGATGCTCGCGACGGCGCTCGCCGAGGGTCGACCGGCGCGCGAGGCGCTCGAGCTGGCATGCGCCGCCGGGTCGCTCTGCGTCGAGCGCGCCGGCGCGAGCACGGCGATCCCGTATCGCGCGGAGATCGACGGCCGGTGGGCCGCGGCCTATCGCGACGTCGCGAGCGCGACGTGAGCGGGTCGCGCATCGCTCCGGTTGTCGAGCGCGGACCGCGCGCGCCGCGCGACCGTGACCTGCCTCGCCCGGTGCCGTCAGCCGGAGCCGATCTGTCGGCGCTCGACGACGCGAAGATGATCGCGGCCCCCGACGATCCGCGAGACTGGGACGAATGGCGTCGCCAGCTCCACCGCTGGCGCGAGGACGGACGTGCACGGCTGGGCTACAGGGGAGCCGCGTACAGTCGACCGGAGCTCGCCTGGACGCAGCGCTGTTTCTCGGTCTGCCTCGCATGGCTGTGGGACGAGCAGCTCTACGACGCGCGTTCCGGGGCGTTCCGGCCGCGCGAGTTCTTGGCCGCGAACGCACACCTCGGCGGCTTCGACGCCGTCATCCTCTGGCACACCTACCCGGATCTCGGGACCGACGAACGCGATCAGTTCGACGTGGCCCGGGCTATCCGCGCCCTGCCCGCCCTGACCCGCGCGTTCCGTGACCTCGACGTCCGTGTGCTTCTCGAGTACCTCCCATGGGATGTCCGCACCGATCGCGACCATGGCAAGGAGCTCGCTCGCCTCGTCCGTGAGCTCGGCCTCGACGGCGTCTTCCTGGACACGCTGCGCGAGGCGCCGACCGGATTCACCGAGCACCTGTCCGATCGGGGAGTCGCGCTCGAGGCCGAGTCGAACATCCCGCTCGCGCGCATCGCCGATCACGCGATGTCGTGGGCACAGTGGCAAGCCGACAGCGCCGTCCCCGGCGTGCAGCGCGCGAAGTGGTTCGAGCCACGTCACATGGTCCACCAGACCCGTCGTTGGGATACCGACCGCACACCACAGCTGCGCGCGGCGTGGCTGAACGGCGGCGGCATGGTGGTCTGGGAGAACGTCTTCGGCTCGCTCGTTCCGTGGACCGCACGCGATGCCGCCACCTGGACGCAGATGCTGCGCATCCAGCGCGCGTTCGCGGGTCACTTCACTGCAGGCACGTGGACGCCACTCGCGGACGGTGTGGACGCGAGCGCGCCCGAGATCTTCGCTTCGCGATTCGAGCTTGATGGGTCACGCCTATGGACGATCGCGGCGAGCGGTAAGGGCTCCGTCCGTGGTGACGCCCTCCTCACCGCTGCTCGCGACACGGACCGCTGGTTCGAGCTGATGACCGGGACCGAACTCGAGCCGCGGGTCCGGAGCGGTAAGGCGCTCGTCGCCCTGCCGGCGATGGATACGCCCTTTGCGGCTGTCCTCGCCCTTCCGGACGCGTCCGTGGATGCGCCGCTCCGCGCACTGCTGCGCCACCGAGCCACGTTCGCATCGCGCCATGCCGCGCCGGCGGTCCGCGCGACTCGGGTCGCAGCGCCAGGCGCGCTCGTCGCGAGAGCACCGCGCGGCATGATCGAACTCGTCGGCGGGGAGCGATCGCTCACGGTGCGCTACCGCCTCCGCGAAACCGGGATGTACGACGGCGCGCCCTTTCTGGACCTCTGGAAGCCGCTGCCGCCGCTGCTGCACCGCGTCGAAGAGGAGCGGATCACCGCGAGCCCCGCACCGTTCGCGGTCGGAGAGACCGAAGTCACGAACGCTGAATTCGCGCGGTTCATGGAGGCGAGCGGCTACGCACCCGCTGATCGCGACGGTCTGCTGGTGCACTGGGATGGGACGCATCCCCGACCGGGCACCGAGACCGAACCCGTCACGCGCGTGAGCCTCGACGACGCGCGCGCGTATGCACGGTGGGCGGGCGCCCGCCTGCCGACGGAGCTCGAGTGGCAGATCGCCGCGGCGCACCCACGCTTCGGATACGGAAGGCCGCGGGTGTGGAACTGGACCGAGAGCGAGCACACCGACGGACGGACGCGCTTCGTGATCCTGAAGGGCGGGTCGGACGCGCCGCCCGGCGGATCGGAGTGGTACGCCGACAGCGGACCGAGGGAGCCCGAGTACTCCTTTAAGTACCTGCGGGTGAGCGCGGCTGTCGAACGTTCGGCCTTCATCGGCTTCCGCTGCGCCGTGTCGCTCGCGGACACATGAGCGACCTGAGGCCGGGCGCGCTTGACGGCATCCGCGTCATCGAGGCGGCGACGCTGTTCGCCGGCCCACTCGCTGCCACGTTCCTTGGTGACCTCGGCGCGGATGTGATCAAGATCGAGCACCCGCGCCAGCCCGATCCCGCGCGGCACCACGGACCCAGCAAGGACGGAATCGGTCTCTGGTTCAAGGTCATCGGACGCAACAAGCGCATGGCCACGCTCGATCTCTCCAGCGCCGAGGGACAGGACCTCTTCCGACGCCTGGTGCGCGACGTCGATGTCGTCATCGAGAACTTCCGACCGGGAACGCTTGAGCGCTGGGCCCTCGGCTATGACCGACTCGCGAGCGAGAACGAGGGCCTGGTGCTCGCGCGCGTCACAGGGTTCGGCCAGGTCGGTCCGTATTCGCGGCGACCTGGCTTCGGCACGATCGCCGAAGCGATGAGCGGGTTCGCCGCGCTCACCGGCGAGGCCGACGGGCCGCCGACGCTGCCACCCTTCGGGCTTGCCGACGGGGTCGCCGCGCTCGCGCTGGCGTACGGCATCACCGCGGCGCTGCACGCACGGCGTGCGAGTGGGCGCGGTCAGGTCGTCGATCTCGCGCTGATCGAACCTCTGCTCATGCTGCTCGGGCCTCAGATCACCGCCTTCGATCTGCTGGGCGAGGTGCAGCCGCGCACCGGGAACCGCTCGGTGAACAACGCACCAAGAAACGTGTATCGCAGCGGGGATGGGCGGTGGCTGGCGGTCTCGACGAGCTCGCAAAGTGTCGCCGACCGCGTGCTGCGCCTCGTCGGCCGGCCCGATGTCACGGAGCGTGAATGGTTCCGCACCGGTCGGGGCCGGGCGGAGCACGCTGAGGAGCTCGATCAGATCGTCGGCGACTGGATCGCGGCTCGGAGCGCGCGTCAGGTGGTCGACGCGTTCGAGGAAGCGCAGGCGGCCGTCGGCGCCGTGTACGACGTCAGAGACATCGTCACCGACCCGCAGTACGCGGCACTCGGGACGATCGTCGATGTCGACGACCCGCAGCTCGGTCGTCTCAAGATGCAGGACCAGCTCTTCCGGCTAAGCGCGACGCCGGGTCGGATCCGCTGGCCCGGTCGCGCGCACGGGCACGACACCGCCGAGGTGCTGTCCGCACTCGGCGTGGAGGCGCGTGAGCTCGCGGATTTGAAGGCGCGGGCGATCGTGTGAACGAGCTCCCTCCGGCGCTCACCTGGCTGTACGTCCCCGGTGACCGCCCTGACCGCTTTGAGAAGGCTGTCAACAGCGAAACCGACGTCGTCGTCATCGATCTCGAGGACGCTGTCGCGCCCACCGGCAAGGACGCGGCCCGCGCGAACGCGCGCAGTTTCGTCGATTCGCCGCGGTCAAAGCCGGTCATCGTCCGCGTGAACGATCTGCGCTCGCCATGGGGGCGCGCCGATCTCGAGACCCTATCGAGCGCCCCAGGGCTGGGCGGGCTCCGACTGCCGAAGGTCGAGAGCGCGGCCGATGTGCACGCGGTGGTCGCGTGCTTGAAGCGCGCGCTGCCGCTTGACTGTCTCATCGAAACCGCCCGCGGCGTCGAAGTCGCATTCGAGATCGCGAGTGCGCCGGGTGTCGCGCGCATCGGGCTCGGTGAGGCCGACCTGCGCAGCGATCTCGGAGCCAGCGACGACGATGTGCTTCTCTGGTCGCGGGGTCGCGTCGTGGTCGCCGCGCGTGCGGCGGGCCTATCGCGACCGGCCATGTCCGTGTATGCGAACGTGGCTGACCTCGATGGCCTCGCAGCATCGTGCGCGCGCGGCCGCGCATTGGGCTTCCTCGGACGCGCCGCGATCCATCCCCGGCAGCTGCCTGTCATCGTGCAGGCCTTCACGCCGAGCGCCGCCGAAATCGGAGCCGCGCGTGAGGTTCTCGACGCTGTCGAGACCGGCGATCGGGCGGGCGTCGGCGTCATCGTGCTGCCTGACGGGCGGTTCGTGGACCGAGCGATGGTCGAGGGCGCGAGACTCACCCTGGCTCTCGCGTCGCGAGCTGGAGGACGGGTGGTTCGACCATGATCCGTCGTTCGCACCAAGCGGACCGCGCACACCCGCCGTTCGGACCCTATCCCAGCAAGACCATGCCGAGGTAGCTCCGATTGGGACTTTGGTCCCTACGCAAAGTGTTATCTGCCTCTAACGGTTGTGCGGCCCAGACGGTTTCCTATCCGGGAACGGGCTATACGCCGGAGTGCGGAACACCGGGAGTCTCTAGTGACATCCACACCAGCGTTTCCGCCTAGACGCCGCATCGGCTTCGGGGTGTTCGATCTTCTTTGGGGCCTTCCGCGTTTCGCGGCCGCTCCGCTTTACCGACGCTGGCACGTTCGCTGGGGAGCTACCAGCGACGAAGTGTCGGCGCCGATGGCGGGCGACGAGGACGTTCGTGATGCATCCCTCAATGCCACGCGGGCGATCACGATCGCGGCGCCTCCGGAGCGGGTGTGGCCGTGGATCGTGCAGATGGGCTATCGCCGCGCCGGGGTCTACACCTACGACATCGTCGATAACGCGGGCTACGAAAGCGCTGACTGCGTTCTCGATGAGTATCAGAAGTTCGCGATCGGCGACTGGGCCTTTCCGATGAATGGTCTGTTCGGGCTCACCCTGCCGGTCAATGACACGACCGCGTTCAAGGTCAAGTCGTTCGAGACAAACAGCTGGCTGCTCTGGGAGAAGCCTGACAGCACGTGGTCCTGGCTGCTGACGCCGCTATCTGACGGCACGACGCGGCTCGTTCTCCGAATCAAGTGCCACTACACGAACCTGTTCTCGTCGGGTCCGTTCCTTCGGCCGTTCTCGACAAAGGGCGCGATGGGAGAACTGAAATGCTGCGCATCGCCGCTACCGTGCTCATCTTTCTCGCGTGGCACTTTCCGACGACGTACTTCGTTCCCGCGGGCAGTCCTAACGAGCGAGGCTGGATCGTCTGGCCGTTCGGTCAGCAGACGCATCCGGCGTTCGACGCGCTAACCGGCGTCCTTGCTCCGTCGGTCCCGACTGCTACGAGCGCGCCGACTGTGGCGATGGTCGCCGCGGGCATCGCGTCGCTCTCGTTCATCGCCGCCGCCGCGGCGCTGTGGGGGATCGTTGTCCCGGCCGCCTGGTGGCAGCCGGCGGTCGTGCTGGGAGCCTCGTGCTCGCTCATGCTCTTCCTGGTCTACATGAGCCCGCTCGCACTGATCCCTCTCGTCATCGACCTGGTCGTCCTATGGGGCGTCCTCTCGCAAGGCTGGGCTGTCGCGACCTTCGCGGGCGCATAGCGCGAGGAGAACGAATCACGCCAAACACGGAGGAGAAACAAATGACGCTCGTAAAGCCGTTCGACGCCCCGTTCTTCGTTGGTCTCATCTTCGTGGTGGCGTCGATCGCCATCGCCATCGCGGCCGTCAACGGACGTGGGTTGCCGATCTTCGGCACCGGGCGCGGCGCACTCATCGCTGTGCTCGTTGTCGGCATGAGCGGTTGCGCCATCGCCGGTGTGAGCCAAGCCACGCCGCTCGGCTGGGCACATCCGCTGATCATCACGGGCTCCGTGCTCGGCGTCGTCGCCTTCGCGATCATCGCCGCGGGACTCTTTGGCTGGGACCCCGTCGTCCGGCCGTTGGCGGCGCTCACCCCCGGCGGCGCGCTGGTCCGCGCGACAACCGAAGAGCTCGCGCTGGTCGCGATCGCCGGAATGATCGCGCTGAAATTCCTGATCAATCTGGGCTACGCGATCACACGCGTAATCCGATGACGCGCGGACGTGCCTTCGGGCCAGCGCTCGTCCGCCGCCATGTTTCCGCTCGGCGCCATGCTCGCGGGAGCCTCTTTCCAGCCGACAGTCGACCGCGCGCGGGTCGGGCAGCCCGCATCCGCAGGGTCACGCCTGGCGCGGATCGCGGTAGCTACGCGTGGCAAGTAGCTCGCGGCGTGAGCTGCTGAAGCGCGCGGGCGCGGGCGCACTTGCGGTCGCCGCGATCTGCGGTGGCGGTGTTGTCTGGCGCCTCGTTCAGCAGAGCGTGCTGCAACCCGGGGCGGGCGAGGCGTACGCGGCCTGGGACGCGGACATCGCGGGCGGCGGCGCGCTCTCGCTCGTGCGCGCCGCCGTGCTCGCCGCGAACGCGCACGACACTCAGCCCTGGTTCTTCGATGTCACCGACCGGCGCATCGACCTCTTCGCCGACCGCGCGCGCAACATCGGATCGCTCGATCCGCTCCATCGTGAGATCGAAGTCTCACTCGGCTGCGCGCTCGAGAACCTCGTCATCACGGGCCGCGCCATCGGGCTCGCGCCGGTCGTCGCGCTGCTGCCCGATCCCGCAGACCCGGATCACATCGCGCGGGTCGAGTTGGGCGCGAGCACGAGAGTGACGTCGCCGCTAATCAGCGCGATCCCGCGGCGCCACACGGACCGTGGCGCCTACTCCGGCCGGGCCGTTGGGCCGGCCGTCCTCGCCGCCCTCTCACAGATGGCCGACGACGCGAGGGCGCAACTCGTCTGGCTCGAGACGGCTCCGGCGAGGTCTCGCTTCGGAGAACTCACGGTGGAGGCGACAGCGGCGATCATCAGCGACCCGCAGCAGGCCCGTGACGACTTCGTCTGGTATCGGCAGGACTGGGATGAGATCCAGCGGACGCGGGATGGCATCACGCTCGATGCCGCAGGGCTCGCCGACCCAGTGCGTATCGCCGCGCGGGTGCTCCCCGCCGTGGACCGCGCCGCGCTGCAGAGCGGCTGGCTCGATGCGACGCGGACACGGCACGTCGCCACGGC
>DASQIF010000007.1:0-63438 GCA_035631715.1 Candidatus Acidiferrales bacterium | reverse complement strand
TGAAGCTCACTTAAGGCTTCCTCCCTTTGTTTAGTGACGCTTTGAGCATTCGCCAGGGACCGGGAGGAGAAAGGCCTCACTCGACACCCGCGGAGATCGCTCTAGTCGCCGCCCTTTCGGGCTCATCAAGGATAACAGTTGGCGGGGCTGGTTATTCCTTGGTCGATCGCTCCTTTTGCCACGGAGATGGCAGCTTGTCGGCTGGATACGTTCGCGGGAACGCCTCCCCGAGCCATTCGTCCACCCACTCACCCGAGCGGTGCCACGAGCGCGGATATGTCCCGATCTGCGCGTAGCCCGATTTCTGGTTCGCGCGCCATGAGCCGCGGTTGGGGAGAGCGATCCAGTTGTGCGCGCGATGCAGTCCGAGCTCGTTCCAGAGGAACGCCATGCGCAGGCGCACTGCCTCGCTCGCGATGCCTCGGCCATAGAGGTCGCTACGCCCGATGAAGATCCCGGTCTCGCCGTCACGGCTGATCCAGTCGATGCCGAAGATGCCGGTGAAGCCGACGGGCTCACCCTGATAGGTGATGGTCCAGTTCACCGAGTTCGGGTCTTCGCCGTCCTTCTTGAAGCGCTCGTCGCGCTGCTCGACGCTGCGCGTGCTGAAGCGTGGTCCCCAGAAGCGCGTGGTCTCGGGCACGAGCTGCCATGCGGCGAAGAGGTCCAGGTCGGCGCGCTCGGGTGGGCGCAGCGCGGTGCCGTTCCCGCCGTCGATCCTTGGTCCGAACATCAGGCACGCCTCGCTGCGCTCGGCTGAACGGGGGCCCCTACCCCCGTCACGAGTGAGTACTCGCGCTCGTTCGGGTATCGCGTGTCCCACGCTTCGCGCTCGCACAGGAACCAGATCTCACCGACGTAGCCGCCGTCGCGATAGAAGACGTCGCTTCCGCGCGCGAACTCGGTGTAGCCGATGCGCGCCGCGATCTTCGCGCCGGCCGCGTTGTCGGCGCGGACGGTCATGTTCACGCGGCGCATGTCGAGGTAGTCGAAGAGGTAGCGGTGCAGCGCGAGCGCCGCATCGGTGCCGATGCCGGAACCCCACCGCTCGGGGTCGACGACGAACTGGTCGATCCAACCGTAGCTGTGGTCGTTCCACCCGAACTCGAACCGGATCAGGCCCGCGAGCGCATCGCCCGAGTCGATGGACCAGAGGACCGCGTTCTCGCTCTTCGTCTGCTCCGCAAGACGCTCCTTCCACGTCGCCGGCATCGCCGGCTCGTGCCAGATGCGTGTCGCGTGGCGCACGCGCAGGTCGGCCATCCACCGGTTGAACGAGGCGAGGTCGGCCTCGACCGGTGTGCGGAGCGTGGTCGTCTTGCCGCGGATGATCCCGCCGAGTGCCATGACGCGCGAGGATACGGTCTAGGTCGCGGCGGGGAGACGCACGGTGAACTCGGCGCCGCGACCACCCTCGACGTTGCGCGCCGTGATCGACCCGCCGTGCGCCTCGGCGATGGCCTGCGCGATGGCCAGGCCGAGCCCCGCGCCGTCGCGCTGGGCGTTCTCGCCGCGGTAGAAGCGGCGGAAGAGCCGCTTCTCGGCACCCTGCGGCAGGCCCGATCCTTCGTCACGGACGCGCACGACCGCGTGACCGTCGTCGCGCGTACCCACGACGACGACGTGTCCGCCCTTCGGAGAGTGCTTCACTGCGTTGTCGATGAGATTGAGGAAGAGCTGCGAGAGCCGATCGGGGTCGCCGCGGACCGCGGGCAGATCCGGCGACGTCGAAAAGTCGAACGCGACGCCGGCCTCGCTCGCCTGCGGCTCGAGCGCGGTGCGCGCCGACGCCAGCAGCACGGCCGGTTCCACCCGCTCCTGCGCGAGTTCCTGCGTGCCGGACTGCAGGCGCGCGACGGTGAGCAGACCCTCGACCATGCGCATGAGGCGGCGCGACTCGCGCTGGATGATGTTCGCGGCGGGGGTGATCGCGGCGCCTGCGGCCTCGCCCTCGGCGATGGCCTGCGCGAACCCTTGGATCGAGGTGAGCGGCGTGCGCAGCTCGTGCGAGATGTCGGCGAGGAACGCCTGCTCGCTGCCGCGCGCGCGCTCGATCTCGCCGGCCATCTCGTTGAACGCGCCGCCGAGCTGCGCGACCTCGGTCGGCCCGGCGACCGCCGCGCGCGTGCGGTAGTCGCCCTGCGCGAAGCGACGCACGCTGGCGACGAGCTCCCGCAGCG
Source organism: Candidatus Acidiferrales bacterium (assembly GCA_035631715.1). Lineage (GTDB taxonomy): Bacteria > Chloroflexota > Limnocylindria > P2-11E > P2-11E > CF-39. The sequence continues at coordinate 61,258 of DASQIF010000007.1, read as the reverse complement.
GCCGGGTGATCGTGCGTGAGAGCAGCCCCGCGACGATGAGGGCGAACCCGGCCGCAACGATCGCCGAGACGACGAGGGGCGGGATGAGGATGCGCAGCGCGTCGGCGAACGCGGCGCGCGGTCGCGCGACGACGATCGTCGCCGGCGCGGTGTTGCCCGCGTTCGCGCGGAAGACCTGCTGCTGGAACAGCCACGCGTCGCCGCGGTCGGTGAACGTCCCGAAGTTGCCGGAGGTCGGCGCCGGCAGCGTCGTCCCCGAGAGCGATCCCTCGCTGTCGACGAGGATGCGGCGGTTGCTCGAGATGATGAGGAGCCGCGCGTTCGCGGCGTTCGCCTGCTCCGTCAGCGCCTCGACCACCGCGCCCGGCTGCTGGTTGGCGCGGAGCGAGCTCGCCATCGCGGTGAGGAGTGGCGCGGAGAGCTCCTGCAGGCGCAGCCGCAGCACGTCGTTCTCGTAGCTCACGAGCAGGCCGGAGATGGTGATCGACGCCGCGACCAGCCCCACGACGACGACCGCGAGGTAGGACATGAACAGGCGCGCCCCGACCGAGCGCAGCATCACTTCGCCGGCGGGACCAGCTTGTAGCCCACGCCCCAGACCGTCTCGATCTTGGCGTCGGCGGCGGCGAGCTTGTCGCGCAGCTGCTTCACGTGCACGTCAACGGTGCGCGTTTCGCCGGGATATGCGAAGCCCCAGACGTCCTCCAGAAGTTTGTCCCGTGTAAGAACGATGCCCGGCTGGCGGCAGAACGCCTCGAGGAGCTCGAATTCCTTGGCGCGGAGGCTCACGACGTCCTCGCCGACACGTACCTCGTGGTGCGCCGGGTCGACCTGGAGATTGCCGACCGCGAGCACGCGACCACCGCCGGGCATGCCCGAGGAGCGGCGCAGGATCGCCTTCACGCGCGAGACGAGCTCGCGCGGGTTGAATGGCTTCGTCATGTAGTCGTCCATGCCCGCGTCGAGACCGGTGATGCGCTGCGCATCTTCGGCGCGCGCGGTGAGCGCGACCACCGGCGTGTCGCCGCGGGCGCGCAGCTCCTTCAGCAGATCGAGGCCGTTGGCGTCGGGCAGCCCCAGGTCGAGGACCACGAGCGCGGGCTTCACCTCGTCGAAGAGCTGGCGCGCGCGGGCGCCGGTCGGCGCGTGCTCGACGATGTAGCCCGCGTTCTTCAGGTACAGCGTCACGAGCTCCGCGACTGACATGTCGTCTTCGACGACGACGATGCGCGCGGTCGTGCTCATCTCGTCACCGCATTATCGTGCGCGAGGTGGCACGCGTCCTTGCGACGATCCTCGCGCACCCCGACGACGAGACGTTCGGCACCGGCGGCACGCTCATCCGTTACGCAGCCGACGGTGTGAAGGTCCATAGCCTCTGCCTCACCGAAGGCGAGCAGGGGTGGGCCGGCGGCGACGGCGCGCCCGAGGTGCCGCGGGCCGACGTCGGCAAGACGCGCGCGCTCGAGCTCGCGGAGGCGGGACGGCGCATGGGCGTCGAGAGCGTCACGTGCCTCAAGTACCCCGACGGCGGGCTCGCGGGTGTCAACCCGGACGACGTGGTCCGCGACATCGTGCGCTGGCTGCGCTCGGTCCGTCCCGACGTCGTCATCACCTGGGGACCGGACGGCGGCTACGGCCATCCCGATCACATCGCGGCAGGAAAGCTCGCGCTGCGCGCCATCGACCTCGCGGGGATCGCGCGCCATGAGCCCGGCCTCGGCGACCACGTACACGTGAAGCGCGTCTACCGCTTCGTCGCCGGCGCCGAGTTCGTGGACCAGCTGCTCGCCCTCGAGCCGGACTTCGCCGCGTACGTGAAGACGCTCGACACCAAACTGGAGCGATGGACGAGGGAGCGCATCGGCGCCGCGCTCGATGTCTCGGCGTTCATGGATCGCAAATGGCACGCGATGCAGGCGCACGTCACGCAGACGCCCGACATCCACCTCTGGGCACGCGTCCGTGAGAAGGTCCCCGGCATGCTGGAGGAGGAGCTGTACATCCGCGAGTACCCGGACCCGCACGGTCCGAGCGAGAACGACCTCTTCGCGGCGCTGCCCGCCGGCTAGCTCGCGGCGACCGTGATGTTCCGCGCCAGCGCGCTCGCGAGCGCGTGCGTTCGTTCGGGCGAGGCGTCGCCCGATGCGCTCCGCAGCATGTAGCGCACGAGCGCGTCAAGGCCGGCGATCACCGGGACGCATGAGCTCCGCACGTCGTCGGGACGTGCTCGCGTCAGCACGACGAGCGGCTCGATGCGCACGTTGAGGAAGCCGCCGGTGCCGAGATCGCCGCGCACGCGCTCGGCGTTGCGACGCGCGCGAAGCGACGGCGGATCGGACAGCGGGTGGGCCGCGTTCGGGCCGGTCCGGCGGTACCAGTGGTCCTGGTAACACTGCAGGTCCCCATCCTCGTCGCGCGGCTCGACGACGAAGAGGCGGTCGCGGCCGATGATCACGAGCGCGATGCGATCGCCGCGGTCGCGCGGCGCGTAGCGCGCGAGCACGACGTGATCCTCGGGGAGCTGTTCGCGCAACTGGGCCGCCGTGCGCTCAGCGAGACGCCCGCGCGCGTCGGCGTGCCAGACCGCTTCCAGGACGGACCGAAGTGGGCGCATCTGCTCCCTGGGGCGGCATCTTGGCGGCGCCGGCAGCGCCCAGGCAGGAGGACGGTCGTACTGCGCCGTTCGTACCGGAGCCGCATCATCGGCGCGTGAGCCTAGACAGCGAGATCGCGGAGCAGCCCGACGTCTGCGCGCGCCTCCTGCGGGACGGCGCGGCAGACGCACAGGCGCTGTCCCCGCGCATCGCCGCAGCCCTGCACCTGACGTTGGTCGCGCGCGGCTCGTCGGACAACGCCGCGACGTACGGCAAGTACCTCTTCGAGAGCGTCGCGGGACTCGTGACCTCGTCCGCCGCGCCATCGATCGTCACGAAGTACGGCGCACCGCCGGACTACATGAAGGGCGCGGCCATCGGCATCTCGCAGTCCGGCAGCTCGCCGGATGTCGCCGCGGTCGTCTCCGCAGCCCGCCGCGACGGCGCGTTCACCGTCGCGATCACGAACGCGACGCGTTCGCGGCTCGCGCGCGCGGCCGAGTCGACCTTCCCGCTGCGCTGTGGTCCGGAGCGGGCGGTCGCCGCGACGAAGACGTACACCGCGTCGTGCCTCGCGCTCGCGCTCCTCGCGTCGGCGACCGCGACGGCGCGCCGGAGAAAGGCGCTCGTGTTCGACGGCCTCGTGGACGCGATGCGGGAGGCAGTGTCGCGCGAGGGCGACACGGCGCGCCTCGCGCGGCGCATCGGCCGGAGCCCGGTGCTTGTCGTGCTGGGTCGCGGCTACGACTACGCGTGCGCGCTCGAAGGCGCGCTCAAGATCAAGGAGCTCGCGCGGGTGTGGGCGGAGCCGTACTCGAGCGCGGACTTCGCGCACGGACCCCGCACGCTGCTCGAGCGTGGGGTGCCGGTGCTTCTCTTCGCATCACGCGGCGCGACCCTTCGCGAAGCGCGCGACACGGTGCGCTCGCTCTACGAACGGGGTGCGCGCGTCTACGCGATAACGAACGACGCGGGGCTGGCTGAGGCCTGTGACGACGCGTTGCTGCTGGAGACGCCGGTGGGCGCTGCCCTGTCGCCTATCGCCCTTTCCGTCGCCGCACAGCTGCTCGCGCGGGACGTCGCCCGACGGCACGGCCGCGACCCGGAGCGGCCTTCGGGGATCTCGAAGGTGACGCGGACGCTCTAGCCGGCTTGACGACGCGGGCCGGCCGCGTCGCTACCGCTTTCGGCGGCGGCGTGGGCTTGTCGTTCCTCTCGGACTCGGCGGTCTCGAACGACACCTTCAGCGTCGCGCCATACGAGCTCGCGACGCGCGCCAACGAGCGCAGCGATGGGAGGTAGCGCGGGTCCTCCATCCGGCGAAGCTGCGTCTGCGAGGTCCCGAGCTTCTTGGCCGCGGCGCGCTCGGACAGACCGGCGTCGCGACGGAGCTTCGTGACGGCGGCCGCGACCGACGACGCGAGTGGATCGGGTTTGGCCGCTTCCGGTGTCGGGGCGGGTGCGACCGGGGTTGGTGTCGGTTGTTCGGGCACGGGGGGAGAGTCTAGGCCGGGCGTCAGGAGGCCGCGAAAACGTCAAGCAGATCGCGTTGCGCCGCGTCATACGCGAACAAGATCGATCCCTCGCAGCCTGCGTCACGCGTCGCGCGGACCTGCGCGCGCAGACGTTCGGGCTCTCCGGCGTACGCCATGAGGCCGCCCCACATCTCCGTCTTCGGCGCCGCGGCGCGCGCCGCGGTGAGGATGCGCGCGACCTCCGACGTGTCGGTGCGATAGGCCATCGGACAGAGAAGATCGACCAGACCTTGCGCCGCCCACTCCGGCCACCGCTGGAGCACGCGATCGCGCGCGACGGGCGGATCGGGAAAGACCGCGGCCGAGATCACGACGTTCGGTCGCGCCGCGCGAAGTCGTGCCGCGCTCTCGCGCACCAGCGTCGTCGCGTCCTCGTGCGCCTCGGGCCCGCGCGCATACGTGACCTGCGGATAGCGCACGTAGTCGTAGTGGAGACCTTCGACGCGGTAGCGACGCACGATGTCCTCGAAGACGTCGATGGTGAACGCGCGCGCCGCGGCGTTCGACGGGTCGGTGTAGATGCCTTCGAAGTCCTTGCCGCCTGCCGGGTCGAGCGTGCTCGCGCCGTCGGGCCGGAGCAGCCAGTCGGGGTGCGCGTGGACGACGTGACGCTCGTCCGCCGGCGGTCTGCGCTCGGGGTGCGACCAGACGAAGAACACGTTGGCCCAGGCGTGGATCCGGGCGCCCACGGTCGCGCCGTAGCGCACCAGGTGGTCGAGCGGATCGAAGCCCTCGGCCACGCTCTCGGCGCGCGGCTCGAGGCGCGGCGCGTAATAGGAGTCGCCGCGACCGCGGACCTGCACGACGAGGTCGAAGATGCCGCGCGTCGCGGCATCGGTGAGCAGATCGTCGATCGCTTTCGCGGTCGTGATCTTGTCGCGCACCACCCACAACGCTTTCTTCATAGGACGCGGTAGTTCGCGAGCTCGATACCGAGACGGTCGATCGCCGCGCGCACGGCGGGGTCGGTGAGCGTGCGCAGCTCGACACCGCGTTCGGCGGCGTAGCTCGAACCGCCGAGCAGCGCCTGGTCCGGATCGCCGGGATGGCACATGAGCTCGACCGTCCCCGACTCCTGCTCGTCGAGGTGTTCGAGGAGCATGACCAGCGAGTCCACGCCGATCTTGCCGGCGTGCTGGAAGTCGCGGACGAAACGATCGGTGCAGCGGACGCCCTGGTCCCGGAAACGCGCGCGCTGACGGCCGTCGTGCGCGCGGAGCGCGGCGCCGGTCTCCTTCGCGAGCGCGAGCATCGCGTCCTCGAGCGGCCGCATGTCGTGCACCCAGTGATGCGTGTCCAGATGCGTGGGCTCGCGGCCGATGAGCTCGCGGGCCCTCGCGTACTGGGCGCGCGCCTCGAGCAACGCCTCGTCGGCCTGCGGTTGTGCGGTGCGCATGAGGACGCCCACGCGCGGGAAGCGCCCATCCTCTCCAACGAGCGAGCGCACGCGATCGGCCGCCAGCAGCGGACGGCCGTACGTGAACACCACGTGCACGCCGACGTCGAGGCTCGGCGCATAACGCGCGACGCGGCCCGCGCCCTCGCTGCCCGGCGCGTTCGCCATCAGCGTCGTCGCCGTCACGATGCCCTCGCGGTGCGCGCGCAGGACGCCGCTCGTGACCCCGGGCGTGTAGCCGAAGTCGTCAGCGTTGACGATCAGTCGCAAGCGCTGCCCTGACGTTCCAGCCGTTCTTCTCGAGACGATCGCGCGCGGCCGCCTCGTCGAGGCCGGTCTCGTCCCGCACCATGCGCACCGCGCGCTCGCGCAGCTTCGCGTTCGTCGCGCGCAGATCGACCATAAGGTCGCCCTTCGTGCGCCCGGCGCGGATCATCGCCGCGGTCGACAGCATGTTGAGGACGAGCTTCGTCGCGGTCCCGGCCTTGAGGCGGCTCGAGCCCGCGAGCACCTCGGGGCCGACCTCGACGACGATCGGGATGTCCGCTGCCGCGGCGAGCGGCGACCCGGGGTTGCAAGTGACCGCGACCGTCGGTGAGCCGGCCTTGCGGCCGGCCTCGACCGCCGCGATCACATAGGGCGCGCGCCCGCTGGCCGAGATCCCGACGACGACATCGTGCGCGCGGCGGATCGCACCGAGGTCGCGGGCACCGTTCGCCGCGACGTCCTCCGCACCTTCGACGGAGTTCCGAAGCGCCGTATCGCCGCCGGCGATGATGCCTCGGAACAGGTCACGCTCCACGCCGAAGGTCGGCGGCGCCTCGCTCGCGTCGAGGACGCCGAGCCGGCCGCTGGTCCCGGCGCCGACGTAGATGACGTGACCGCCCTCCGCGAGGGCCGCGACGATCGCGTCTACCGCGCGCGCGATTGCGGGCAGGGCCGCGCGGACCGCCGCCGGCACCGTCGCGTCCTCGTCGTTCATGAGCTCGAGGATCTCGGTTGTCGAGAAGGACGCGAGCGCCGACGCGCGCGGATTGCGCGCCTCCGTGGCCCGCTCGCTCACGCCGTCACGCTCCACGCGAGCTCCATGGCCATGCGCGCCGCGCCCATCGCCGGCTCCTCGCGCACTGGCTCGACGGTCGCCTGCGGGAGCGCACCGAGCAGCTCGAGCCGGACCATGCGCTGCAGGTTCGGCAGGTTGTCGAACGCGCCGCCCGAGAGATAGACCGGTCCGCCGGGGAGCGCAAGCGTGAACGCGACCACCGCCGCGGCCCGCGCGAGCGCCGTGGCGCCGCGCTGCAGGATGCCGTTCGCCAGCGCGTCGCCGTCGGCCGACGCGACCGCGAGTGCGCGCATCGCGGCCAGCACCGCGGGCGCGGGATGCGGCCGGCCGTACAGATGGGGGAGCACATCGCCGAACTCATCGACGTCGAGCTCCTTGAAGAGGAGCTCGACCATGCGCGGCGGCGCACCGCGGCCGTCGACGGCGTGCGCGACCGCGCGCAGCGCCTCGAGGCCACACCACACCGCGGACCCCTCGTCACCGATCAGGTATCCCCAGCCCCCGGCGCGGTCCTCCTCGCCTTCCTCGTTCCGTCCGTACGCGATCGATCCGGTGCCGGAGATGAGCACGATCCCGCACCCCGCGGGATTGCCCGCGTAGAGCGCGGCGAGCGCGTCGTGCGTGACGCGTATGCGCGCGCCGGCCGGCGCGACGCGCGACAGGAGCTCGCGACCGCGCTCGCGGTCGGCCTTGCGGTCACCGCCCGCGGCGGACAGCACGATCGCGTCGGCGTGGCGTCCCGCGAGCGCCTCCGCGAGAGCGGCGCCGATCGAGCCCTGCGGATCGGGTGACGCGAGGAGGTTCGCACCGCCGCCCGCGCCGCGACCGACGACCTCGCCGGTGCGGTCCACCGCGAAGGCGCGCGTCTTCGTCGCGCCGGCGTCGATCCCGACCGCGAGGCCGTCCATCGCCATTACGGTAGATGGAGGGCGCCGCCCGACACCGCGCGCGACGCACCGGTCGCACGCGGAAGCGTGTTCGGAAGACCGCGCAGGCGGTACGCGCCGAGGATCGCGAACGCGATCGCCTCGCGGTACCGGGACGGGACGCCGTGCTCGTCCGTCGTCTCTACCGTTTTCACGTCCGGCGCGAGCTCCGCGGCGAGCATCTTCATGAGGGTCGGGTTCCGCGCGCCGCCGCCCGCGACGAGGAGGCGCACGAGCTTCGCGCCTGACTCACGACTCAGCGCGTCCGCGACCGTTCGCGCGGTGAGCGCCGTCGCGGTCGCGAGCGCGTCGTCGCTCGTCCCGCCGTGCCGCGTCACGAGCTCGACGAGACGTTTCGCGAACGTGACGCCGAACTCCTCGCGCCCGGTGCTCTTCGGCGCGCGCTTCGCGAAGTACGGATGGGTGAGGAACTCGGAGAGCACCTCCTTGTCGACGCGGCCGCGCGCCGCGCCCGCGCCGTTCTCGTCGTGCGTGCCGCCGGCGAGCGCGGCAACGCCGTCGATGACCATGTTCGCCGGCCCGGTGTCGAAGGCGACGATGTCGTCCGCCCTGGCGGTGGGGATGATCGTGAGATTCGCGATGCCGCCCAGGTTCAGGATCGCGAGCGGCGCGAGGCGCGCGAAGAGGACGTGGTCGCCGAACGGCACGAGCGGCGCGCCCTGCCCGCCGGCCGCGACGTCGGCGCTCCGCAGGTCGGACACCGTGGGTACGCCGGTCCGGTGCGCGACGCGTGCCGCATCGCCGATCTGCAGCGTCACGTGCTGCGCCGGCAGGTGCGCGATGGTCTGGCCGTGGACGGCGATGACGTCCGGCCGCGCCGCGAGGTCCGCGGTCAGTCGCGCGACGAGCTCCGCGTAATGGTCGCCGAGCCGGCCGTGCGTCGTGGCGACCGTGCGCGCATCCGTGCTCGTGCCCTCGCCGAGCGCGAGGACCGCGCCCTGCAGCGACGCGGAGTACGGGGCGCTCGCGGTCGCGAGCACACGCACCGTCGTCGCGGGGACCTCGAGCTCGATCGCGGCCGCATCGGCCCCGTCACCGGAGGTCCCGGACATCACGCCGATCGCGATCATGGGGTCACCGTGGCGAATGGCTTCGACACAGCCTCGTGCACGGCGATGCGGAAGCGATACATCGCGTCGTCATTCTGGCGGCCGAAGTACACGCGGTTCGTCAGAAGGACGACGGTGAGATCGGATGCCGGGTCGATCCACAGCGACGTGCCGGTGAAGCCGGTGTGCCCGTACGCGTCCTGGCTGAAATAGCGGCCGACCATCGCGTCGTGCGGCGCGCGCAGCGCGAGGCCGAGCCCGCGGCGGACGTTGTCGCCCTCCGCTTGCTCGCGGCGCGACTCCTCCGCGAGGCCGTTCCCGATGACCGCGCCGTCGCGGAACACGCGCGCGATCCGCGCGACGTCGGCCGCGGTGCCGAAGAGGCCGGCGTGCCCGGCGACGCCTCCGACGGCGTACGCGTTCTCGTCGTGGACCTCACCACGGAGCCGCTGCTTGCGCCAGGTCCCGTCACGCTCGGTCGCCGCGCATTGCTCGCGCGGGCGCGGGCCGAACTCGGCCGTCAGCGCCTCGACCGGGCCGAGCACGCGCTCGCGCACCAGCGACGCGAACGCCGCGCCGCCGATCTCCGCGAGGGCCTGCGTGAGCATGAGGTAGCCGAGATCGCTGTACTTGAACTCGCCGAGGTCCTGCGCGAGCGGCTCCTGCGCCGCGCGCCACACCGCCTCTTCGAGCGAATGCACTTCCTTCCAGAGCGGCAGCCACCACGTGAGACCCGCCGTGTGCAGCAGGACGTGTCGCAGCGTCACGTCATCCTTGCGCCCGCCGCGGAAGTCCGGGACGAGCTGGCGGAACGGCGTCGAGAGCTCGAGCACGCGCTCGCGCACGAACGAGAGCACGAGCGCGGTCGTCGCGAGCTTCGTAAGCGATGCGAGGTCGAACAACGAGTCGGCCGTGCACGGCGCGTCGGGGCCCGCCTCCGGATCGGGGCAGAGCGTCCCCAGCGCGAAGGTGTCGCTCTCGCCCCGGCGCTCCACCCGCACGACGCACGCGGTGTAGAGGGAGCCGATGGCGGCCTCGGCGACCGAGCGCGCGGGTGCGGCGAGGCTCACGCGGTCGCGAGGCGGACGGGTGCGCGCCCGGTCGCGGCTCGCTCGCCGGCGAGCACGGCGGCCACCGCCTCGAGCGACGCCGGCACGTCGCCATAAGAAAGGAGTGCGGCGTGGCGCGGCGCGAGCGTCGCGTCATACGGGCTGCGCAGCGCGACGAGCACCCCGTCATCTCCCAGCAGCCCACCGAGCGCGCGGGCCTGCTCGGAGTCGAAGAACGCGTTGAAGGAGAAGACGACCGTGCGGCCGTCGCGTCCCGGCACCTGCCCCTGACGCGCGAAGGTCATGCGGTCGCCGAAGCGGCGCCGGAGCGCCCGCTCGAGCGTGCCGACCGGATCCGACAGCTCCTCGGCCGGCGAGCGGCGCGACGGTTCGAAGGCGACGAACCGCACCTGGCCGTCGAGCGTCGGCAGCGGCGGGCCGACGTGTGTGATCGAACGCGCCGCGACCTCCGCCGCGAGCGCGCGCGCCGGCGCGTCGTCGATGTCGTCCTCCGGGACGTCGATGCCGAAACGAGCGCGGAACTCCGTCGCTCGCACCATGGCCTCGTCGATCCGCAGTCGCGATGCCGCGCTCTCGATCCAGCCGGCGGCCGAGAGCTGGCGGTCGACATGGCTCGTCACCATGACCGCGTCGACGCCCGCGTCGACCGCGCGGCCCACGACGCGGTCGGGCGAGTCGACGTGGATGCCGCTCATGTCGAGCGAGTCCGTGATGCACAGACCGCGGAAGCCGAGCTCGCCGCGCAGCAGGTCGGTGAGGATCGGACGGGAGATCGTCGCCGGCGCGTCCCGGTCGTATGCGGGGTAGCGCACGTGCGCGGTCATGACCGTCGTCGCGCCGGCCGCGAACGCGGCGCGGAACGGCGGCAGGTCGCGCCGCTGGATCGTGGCGCGGTCCGAGGTGACCTCGACCGTGTGCAGATGCGAGTCGGTGCTCGTGTCGCCGTGACCCGGGAAGTGCTTCGGCGACGTCGCGACGCCCGCGCCCTCGGAGCCGCGCACCCACGCGGCCGCGAGCTCCGCGACGCGAGCTGTGTCATCGCCGAACGAGCGCGTGCCGATGACCGGGTTGCGCGGCTCGACGTTCACATCGCAGACCGGCGCGTGGTTCACGGTGATGCCGTCTGCACGCAGGCCCTCCGCGACCGCGCGCGCCGCCCGCTCCACCAGGCCCGGGTCGCCGGGCGCGCCGAGCGCCATCGCGCTCGGGAACACCGCGCGATACGCGACGCGGACCACCTGCCCGCCCTCCTGGTCGACGGCCACCGGGACCGGCGGCAGACCGCCGCGGCGCGCCGCGGTCTGGATCTCGCCGAGCATCGCGCGCACCTGCGACTTCGATCGAACGTTGCCGCGGATCGCGAACAGGAGGATCCCGCCGATGCGACCGTCGCGGACGCCGTCGAGGATCTCGCCCGGCGCGTGCTCTCCATCGAAGCCTGCCCACACGAGCGCGCCGGTCCCGAGCCTCGTGCGCGTGGCCTCCTTCATCGGCGGCGGTAGCGCGCGATGGAAAGAAGGCCGAGCGGCCGCCCGCGCGGGACGCGTCCGTCCTTCTCCAGGATGATGCGGAGGATCTGGCCGCCCTGAACGATCGGCGCGATCCGCCGCCGGCTGCGGCGCCCGGCGATCCGGCCCTCGAGCGCGTCGACGATGTCCTTCACCCGCTCGTCGGTCTCGTGCACGTCGAGCGCCCGCGCGCCGAGGTAGAGCGTGACGCGCATCTCGAGGCGGTCGCTCTCGCGATAGCCGACGCCGCGGAAGGTCTGCGCCTCGAGGACCGCGGCGTGGACGCGACGCCGCCATTCATTGCGCGGCGGAGCGTATGCCGGGAGCGTCGCGCTGATGCTGAAACGTCTCTTCGCCACTTGCTCAGACTCTCGTTGTCACTCGAGAGCAGGACTCGCTCCTCGCAAGTGAATTGCTCGTCGCTCGTTTCATTTGATGACGCACAGCCTAGCGAGGCGCGTGCTATCGCGCCGCTAGGGAAAGATGACGGTGACGTGCTCGAGCACGCGGGAGGTGCCGTCGCTGGAGACGAGGTAGAGATCCGTGTCCTTCAGCGTGTTGTCGCGACCGAACGCGATGGCGAAGCGCGCTCCGCCGGGCGCGGCGACGGACACGGCATACGGCGGGGGATAGCCCGTGGAGCTCCATACCAGCCGTCCGGTCTTCCACTCGCGTATCTCAACGCGGTTGCCTGACGCCCAGCCGTACAGCATCGACCCGTCACCGGAGAACCCGCGCGCTTGGAAATCGGACAACGTCGCGAGCGCGGTGCCGTCATCCGTCCGTTGCACGACCGTCGTGGCGGTCCCGTCCATCGTCGCCTGCACTGTGTGGGCGAGCATCGCGCCGTCTGATGTCGCGACGAGCCACGAGCCGATCGCGCCCTGCCCGAGCGTGGCGGATCGGACGAGGCGACCAGACGAGAGTTCGAAGGTCCACATGTGGCCGGCGAAGAGGCCTTGTCCGGCAGCGACTACGACGACTCGGTCGCTCCTCGGGTCGCACGCGATGACGGGGTACCCCGCGTTGTCGCTGTATGTCGCGAACCCGCTGGCGATCGTCCGTGGCGCTTGACCCGGCACCAGGGTCTCGACACGCATCTGCGAGCCGGTGCGAACGACCTCGGGCAGGGCTTTGCAGAGCAGCTGCCCGTCGCTAGACCACGTGAACGATGCGTCCTGCCATGGCAGCGACGCGATCTCGCGCCCGTCGCGGTCGTACACCTTTCCACCGGCGGCGTACCGCATGCCGTCGGGGGACGGGAACCACGGGAATGCGACGCGCGGGCCGAGAACGCCGCTTGCCGACGCATCCCATGCCACGCCGCGCAGCCGATCGTCGCCGGGGAACTCGAACAACACGAGTGCGGCGGACGTTTGCAGGGCTGCATCGGATCGTGCGATCCGCGCGCCGGGCGTGGGCGAGACGACGAAGCTCGGGTTGAGCGTTGGCGTCGCGACCTGCGATGCCGACGGTGCGCCCGTGGGCGTTGGTGTCGGGACCACGGTGCTCGACGATGCGATGGCTCGAGCGCCGGGTGCCGCGGCGGACGATCCGCAAGCGACGGCGATCGCCGAAGCCAGACACAACGCCAGCGCTCGCATGTTGAGAGTCTCGAACGACAGCGTGCTGTGCGCGTCCGACTCCAGGCGCCGTAACTCGTACGGCGCGACCCGACAGCTAGACCTTGACGACGTTCACCGGGAGGACGTGATAGCCCGTCGAGCCGTCGGGGTAGGGCTCGCGCTGCGTCGCCGTTTGGACCTGACCGGTGCCGTCGGTCGCACGCCCCCAGATGTTGCGCGTGCCGGGCGAGGGCGGCGTCCAGCGGTAGATCCAGCGGACCCAGGTGATCGGACCGGCGGCCGCCTCGAGCGTCGCGGCGTTCCAGGTCTTGCCGTCGTCGAACGAGAGCTCGACCGTCTTGATCCCGCGCGCGCCGGCGAACGCGACGCCGGCGAGAATCGTCTCGCCGCCGTTCCAGCGGATGGTGTGACCGTTCGGGATGTCGATCCGCGTGTTCGTGTTCACGGTCGCGACGTCGTTCCACCCCTGTGCCTGCCAGTAGCCCTTGAAGTCGAACGTTTCGAGCTTGATCTGCTGGATCCACTTCACGTTCTTCATGCCGTAGATGTTCGGGACGAGGACGCGCGCGGGGAAGCCGTGCTCCTGCGGCACGGTCTTGCCGTTCATGAGGTAGGCGACGAGCGTGTCGGGCTCCATCGCCTTCGCGACGGGGAACGAGTCCTGGTAGCCGTCGACCGACGTGAGCACGACCTTGAACGAGCCAGGCTTCACGACCGCCCGGTCGAGCAGGTCCTTGAGCCGCACGCCCGTCCAGACCGCGGTCGACATGAGCTCGCCGCCGACCGGGTTGCTGATGCACTCGAGCGTGCGCACCTGCTCGACGGCGTCGAGGTCGAGGAGCTGGTCGTACGTGAGCTTGAACGGCTTCTCGACGTTGCCGGTGATCTCGAGCGCCCAGTCGGACACGTCGACGCGCGGCTTCACCAGCGTCGTGTCCACGGTGTAGTGGTCCTCGTTCGCGGTGATGCGCGGCGTCGCTCCGCCGAGCGCGTCGATGGCCGGGTCGGCGGGCGGGATCGTCACGCGCGTCACGAGCCTTCGCGCGGTCGCCGGCACGTTCCCGAGCGAGGGCCCGACGCTCGCGAGGACGCGCGACAGTGGTAACGCGCCGATCGCCGCGACCGTCGCCACGACGGCGCCCGAGAGGAGCACCCGCCGCCGCGATGGCGAGACCACGCGCCCGCGCGACTGCGATGCGGGCACCAGATACGCAAGGCCGAGCGACTGCACGATGAACCCCGCGGCCGCGTCGATGAGGCTCGTGGCGAGATCGATGCGCAGCGGTGCGAAGAGCTGCGCGAGGACCACCGCGACCACCCACGGCGCGGCCGTGGCGATGACGACGGCGCGATCGCGCCGGCGCGGCTCGGCCGCGAGCGCTCCCGTGTACGCGCCACTGACGAAGAACAGCGCGATGACACCGACGATGAGCAGACCCTTCGCCCAGTACTGCAGCGTCTCGATGAGCGGGATCGAGATCGCGCCCGGGAGCACGTCGATGAACGCCTGCCCGAGCGCGAACGGCGTGAACGGCAGGCCGATGAGCGAGACGAGGAAGGCCACATCGAGCGCGAGGAACATCGCGAGTGCCCCGACGAGCAGACCTGTTCGGGCCCGCGCGTCGAAACGATCCATATATGGCACGATACGACCGTCTTGTCCGAATGCCCGCCTCCGATGACCGCGGAGGATCTCTACGCCTTTCGCTTCGTCACCGACGCGCAGATCTCGCCGGACGGGAGCCGCGTCGCGTACGTGGTGCGTGAGATCGACCGCGAGAAAGACGCATACCGCTCGGCCATCTGGCTCGTGCCGTTCGCCGGTGGACCGGCCACGCGACTGACGTACGGACCCGGGCAGGACGCACAGCCACGCTGGTCGCCCGACGGAAAGACCCTCGCGTTCGCGTCGGACCGCGGCGCGAGCGACGACGGCAAGAAGCGCAAGCCGAAGAACATCTTCCTGCTCGCGCTCGAGGGCGGCGGCGAGGCGCGGCAGCTCACGACCTTCGAGGACGACTGCGGTGAGCTGACGTGGTCGCCCGACGGCAAGCGGCTCGCGTTCACGGTGAAGGACGCCAAGCCGAAGGACGCGGCTGATGACGGCGGCATCCGCGTGTGGGACCGCATCCGCTACAAGACCGACGAGGGGTTCCTCCTGGACGGTCGCCGGAAGCACGTGTGGATCGCGGAGACGAGCGGCGGCGCGCCGCGCCGGATCACCGACGGCGACTGGGACGACGCGCAGCCGTCATGGTCGCCGGACGGGAACGAGATCGCGTTCGTGTCGAATCGCACCGACGACCGCGAGCGAAACACCGTCGCCGACATCCACGTCGCCGCGCTGAATGGTGGCGTGCGCCGCGTCACCAACGGCGCGGGCTCGTACGGCAACCCGCGCTTCTCGCCCGACGGCAAGAGCATCGCGTGCTACGGCGTCGCGAAGGCCGTCGGTTCGGCGGCGCAGAACGTGCGTGTGTTCCTGTTCGCGGCGCGCGGCGACGCGAAGGGCTGCGACCTCACCGGTGACTGGGACCGCACCGTCGGCTCGACGGTGATGAGCGACATGCGCTCGCAATCGCAGACGCTGCCGCCGACCTGGAACACCGACCGCTCGCGGATCATCTTCGTCGGCTCGGATCAGGGCACCGCGAACGTGTACAGCGTCGCCGTCGCAGGCGGCGACCTCAAAGCCGAGACGATGGGACCGCAGCAGGTCGTGTCGCTGTCGCTCGCATCCGACGCGACACGCTTCGCCTGCGTGTACGGCACGGCGACGCGCCCCGGCGACGTCGCGACCGGCGAGCTGCGCAAATCGCTGAAGCCGATCACCGACGTCAACGGCGAGCTGCTCTCGGGGCGCTGCATCGTCACGCCGGAGCGCGTCGAGTTCACCGGCGCCGACGGCTGGAAGATCGAGGGTTGGCTGCTCAAGCCGCGCAACTTCGACGCCGCGAAGAAGTGGCCGCTCGTCCTCGAGGTGCACGGCGGTCCGCACGGCGCGTACGGCCACGGTTTCTTCCACGAGTTCCAGGTGCTCGCGGGCCGCGGCTACGCGGTGCTCTACACGAACCCGCGCGGGAGCCATGCGTACGGCGAGAAGTTCTCGACGGCGTGCGTCGGCGACTGGGGTGGGAAGGACTACGAGGACCTGATGGCCGGCGTCGACCTCGCGCTGGGGTGGGGATGGGTCGACCCGAAGCGCCTCTACGTGACCGGCGGGTCGTACGGCGGCTTCATGACGAACTGGATCGTCGGGCACACCGATCGGTTCCGCGCCGCGGCCACGCAGCGGAGCATCAGCAACAACGTGTCGGCGTTCGGCGTCTCGGACATCGGCTGGCACTTCTGGGAGTACGAGATGGGCGACGCCTCGCCGTGGAAGGACCCGGCCAGACTCGTGGAGCGCTCACCGCTCACGTACGCGCCGAAGGTGAAGACGCCGCTGCTCATCCTTCATGCCGAGCGCGACCTCCGTTGCCCCATCGAGCAGGCCGAGCAGTTCTTCACCGCGCTGCGGCTGCACGGCGTCGAGACGCAGTTCGTGCGTTTCCCCGAGGACAACCACGACCTCACGCGCGGCGGAAAGCCGCGCAACCGCGTCGAGCACGCGAGGCGCATCGCCGACTGGTTCGACGCGCACCCCTAGCGACGCGTCGCGAGGCTCGTCGCGAGCGCCGCGAACGAACCCACTCCCATCACGATGACCGTCGAGGAGATCGCGCGCCCGACCGCGGTCGACGGCACTGGCTCGGTGTGGCCGGCGGTGACGATGGTGGCGACCGTCCAGGCGTAGCCCTGGATCACGGTATGGATGGACGCCGGCTCGGCCGCGGCGATGAGCACCCCGCCGGCGAGCACGACCGCCCCGAGCAGCGCGAGGATCGCGAGCGCGTCGTTCCGCGAGAGCGGCCGGTCTACCCGCTCCGCGATGATCCCGACGATGGTGAACGCGCGCGCGATCCGCAGGATGCGGAGCACGCGCAGCGCCTGCAGCTCGGGTGGCACGAAGAGCGGCGGCGACACGACGATGAGCGCGAGGTCGAACCAGTGCGACGCGAGGTACGCCTCGCGATCGTTCGAGCGCCGCATGTCGACGGCGAAGTCCACGACGAAGAGGAACCAGATGAGCGCGTTCAGCGCGGCGGCGAACCCGATGACCACGGGGTCGGTGCTCGTCTCTTCGAGCAACAACACGGGCACGAGGAGGAGCGCGAGGAAGAGCGTGACCCAGTCGTTCAGCACCGCGGCGTCAGCCTACGGTCCGAGGTCCAGGTCCTTCGGGGCTTCCTCCGGAAGCTTCCACCGGATGTAGGCCTTCGCCCACTTCACGTGCAGCGCGTTCGCCGCGTCGATCGACGCGTCGAGCGCGGCATCGAACGCGGCGCGGTCCCTCCGCTCGCAGGCGGCGAGGATGACCGCGACGTGCGTGTCCAGGAAGGTCGCGATGTCCCCCGTGTACTTCGGCCGCGCGATCGAAAGATCGCGGAGCAGCCCGCGGGTGCGGCGCGCGAAGTAGGCCGCGAGGTCCCAGTTGCCGCCGCGGGCCGCATATGCGCACTTCCACCACGTGTTCCCGACCGACTGCATGATCTCGCCGGTACCCGGCAGGAGCTCGGCGATCTCCTCGAGAGTGAGCTCGCCGTGCGACGTGCGCACTGGCTTTGCGTCGTCGGACATCGGGGCGATAGTACGGACGTGCACGACCATCACCGCCCGCGCGGGAACGTCGGCCGCGCGCTCAGGAACTTCACCGATTCGGAGATCCCGCTGCCGCGCCGGCTCGTCGTCACCGCGCGCAACGTCTGGCTCCGCGTCGCGCTGCGGCAGACCTGCTGCGGCCACGACGGCGAGCCGGGCTGCTGACTGCCCGAGCCGACGGAGGGTCCTCCGTCACGCCGGACCGGATAGCATGAGCGTCCCGTGAAGGAGTTCGTCCAGGGCCGCCGTCTGGGCTTCTCGCCGCGCTCGCACCTCGCCTTCCTCGCCGGTGGGCTGGCGATCGGCGTCACCGCCGCGGACCTCATGTCGTGGTTCGCGCTCGGATCCAGCGATACGAACGGGTTCGTCATCGTCGCGCAGTGGCTGTGCATCGCGACGTTCCTCGTGTGCGGTGTCGCAGCGCTCGCGGCGGTCGCCGAGCGCTGGGACGTCGATGCGGACGAGCGCGGCCTCGCGCAGATCGACATTCTGTCGGCGCTCGCGATCCTGGTGCTCTACGGGGCGTCGGCGGTGCTACGCAGCTTCGAGCTTGGAAGCGCCGCGCCGTCCCCCGCGCCGTTCCTGCTCGCCGTCGTGGGTCTCATCGTGATCTTCGCCGACGCCGGCCTCGCCGCGAACATGTACTCGTCGCGCGAGTGGGAAGAGCTCGACGAGGAGCCGGTCCGCGAGCACCGCGGCCGGCGACGCGCCGCGGGCCGCTAGGGCCCCGACCCCGAGCGATTGGAGCGCCGGGCCGATCCGCCGGCGGCTCCCCGGCGTCGCGAGCAACTCCTCCACCTTCCTCGCGTCGTAGAAGCAGGTCTCGATCAGCGTCCACATCGTTGCCATGGGCCAAGCCTTGCTCTCGCGCGCGCCATGCTCTGCCCTTCCCAGAACCGTGCCTGTGTCAAACACGGCACGTTCATCGGCCGCTCGTAAAATCCCGCGGATGATCCGCGTCGAGGACCTCGTCAAGCGTTATCGCAAGGCGGACCGCAACGCCGTCGACGGCATCTCCTTCGAGGTCCGCGCGGGCGAGTTCTTCGCCCTCCTCGGGCCGAATGGCGCGGGGAAGACCACGACGATCTCGATCCTCACGACCACGCTCGCGCCGACCGGCGGTCACGCGTCGATCGACGGACGCGACATCGTGCGCGAGGCGAGCGCGGTCCGTCGACTCGTCGGGATCATCTTCCAGAAGCCGAGCCTGGACATGAACCTCACCGCCGAGGAGAACGTGCGCTTCCACGCGATCCTCTACGGCCTGTATCCGTACGCGCCGACGTTCCTGCTGATGCCCGCGGCCTATCGGCAGCAGGTGCGCGAGCTCGCCGACATGCTCGAGATCACCGAGGACATCCACAAGCCGATGAAGACGTTCTCCGGCGGCATGCGCCGCAAGCTCGAGATCGTGCGCAGCCTGATGCATCGGCCGAAGGTGCTGTTCCTCGACGAGCCGACCGCGGGTCTTGACGTGCCGAGCCGCCGCACGCTGTGGGAGTACCTCACGACCATCCGCCGCGAGTCCGGGACCACGGTGTTCCTCACGACGCACTACCTCGAGGAGGCCGAGGAGGCGGACCACGTCTGCATCATCGACAAGGGCAAGATCGTCACGTACGGCACGCCGATGGACATCAAGCGGGACCTCGTGCAGGAGTACGTGCTCGTCGATGCCGACGACCGACCGCGTCTGCGCGACGAGCTGGGCCGGCTCGAGCTGCCGATCGAGGGCGAGGGGCCGTTCAAGATCACCCTCGCGGGCCGCGGCGTGCACCCGGTGCTGAAGTCGATCGACACGCCGCTCTCACTCGTGCGCACGCACACCCCGACGCTCGAGGACGCCTATCTCGAGATCGTGATGCCGAAGAATGACTGAGCTCTCGGGCGTGCTGACGCTGGCACATCGCGACCTCATCAAGCTGCTGCGCGACCGCACGCGCATCGTCGCGGACTTCGCGTTCCCGCTCATCTTCATCGGCATCCTCGGGACGAGCCTGCAGGCCGGTTTCGGCCAGCCCGGTGGGCTCAACCTGATGGTCTTCGTGTTCACCGGCGTGCTCGCCCAGACGATCTGGCAATCCACCGCGCTCGGGGTCATCTCGCTGCTCGCCGACCGCGAGCAGGACTTCAGCCAGGAGATCTTCGTCTCGCCGATCTCGCGTTACTCGATCGTGCTCGGGAAGATCATCGGCGAGTCCCTCGTCGCGATCCCGCAGGCCGTCGCGATCGTGCTCTTCGGCTTCGTGCTCGGGGTGCCCTTCACGCCGCAGGTGCTCGCCGGCCTCGCGCTCGCGTGCCTCGTTGTGGCGATCTACGGCGGCGCGTTCGGGGTGCTCGTCCTGTCGCGCCTCGACAACCAGCGTCAGGCCAACCAGATCTTCCCGTTCGTGATGCTGCCGCAGTTCTTCCTCGCGGGCATCTTCAACCCGATCAGCCACCTGCCGTGGTTCCTCGACATCCTGTCGAAGATCGCGCCGATGCGCTACGCGGTCGATCTCGTCCGCGACGTCTATTACTCCGGCTCCGCGGCATCGGTCCCCCTCGCCGACCTGCCGACCAACCTCGAGATCATCGCGGCCGAGTTCGCGATCTTCATGGTCGTCGGGACCTGGGCGTTCGTGCGCGCCGAGCGGAACCGCTAGCCCGGCTTCCTAGAATCGCGTCATGGCGAAGAAGGCGAAAGAGCACCCCATCGGCCGGATCGCGAAGACCATCGACGCGGCGTTCCGCGATGCGGGCAGGGCGCGCGACGCGCACACCAGCCCGCAGTTCCGCAAGGACGTCCAGAAGGACCGGCGCGAGACCCTTCGGAAGTTCGACACGGTCGAGCATGCGCTCGAGGACCGCGCGAAGATCGAGAAGGCGAAGGCCGCGAAGTCGCGCAAGAAATAGCCCGGCCTCGCGTGATCAACCGTGCGATCCGCGACGACGAGTTCGGCGCGGCCGCGGATCTCTTCTTCGACTCGCTGAACGACCTCGTCCGCCGTCACAACGCCGAGCCCGCGCGCCGCAACCACGACGTCGTGGTCAACGGCTACCGGCACGTGGCGAAGACCGGCATCTTCCGCGTGGCGGAGCACGACGGCCGGATCGTGGCCCTCGCGTGCGCGACCCTGCGCGAGGCGCAGTGGTTCCTCTCCGGCTTCTGGGCGTCACCCGATCTGCGCCTGCAGGGCATCGGCGGGCCGCTGCTGCGCGAGGTGTTCGAGGAGGGACGGCGGCGTGGCGCGCGCTCCTTCTATGTGTGGGCCTCGATCGACGAGGCGGCGCTCGCCGCATACATGAAGCTCGAGATGCTCCCCGGCGCGCAGCTCTTCACGTTCACCGGCGAGCCGCGCGATCTCCCTGCGGCGCGTCCGGACTCGACGAGCGGCGAGTTCAAGCACCGCGAGATCGCCGCGCTCGAGCGCGAGCTCGTCGGCGTCTCACGCGAGGTCGACGACGTGTATTGGCGCGAGCACGGGTTCGCGGCGCACGCCGTGCGCAGTGGCCGCGAGCTGCTGGGCTTCTACTACATCGTCGACGGGATCGTCGGCCCATGCGGGTGGACCAGCGACGACGTCGCGGATGACGTGCTAGGTCACGCGATGCGCGATGCCGCCGCGTCGCATGGCACGGTGAGCCTGAGCGTGCCGGGGATGAATCACGCCGCGCTGCGTGTGGCGCTCGCTTCGGGCCTGCGGCTCATCCGCACATCGCACCTGCTCTGGACGAGCCCGATCGGCGACATGACGCGCTACGTCCCCTCGGGGCCGATGCTCTTCTGACTGGCGATGTCCCAGGCGAGGTAGATCAGGACCAGGACGGATGCGAGCAACGTGAGCCAGTCGCGCAAAGTGTGCACCTCGGCGAGGTCGTGGAACGCGAGCCAGTCCACGCCGATGAGCAGCACGGCGATGACCGCAGCGACGATCGTGCGAAGTTTCATCGCGCGATCCTAGGCCTGCCTCTGCGGCTCACGCGACCCGGCGCACGCTC
Source organism: Candidatus Acidiferrales bacterium (assembly GCA_035631715.1). Lineage (GTDB taxonomy): Bacteria > Chloroflexota > Limnocylindria > P2-11E > P2-11E > CF-39. Next base: position 39,825 of record DASQIF010000007.1, on the reverse strand, counting down.
CACGCGGGCAGGAACCCGTCGAAGTCCGGACCACGCACGTGTACGAACTCGCCCTGCTGCTCCATCGACTCGAAGGAGGTACCGGGCTCGATCTCTCGCAACGACGACGCGTTCGCGACGGGCTCCGCGAGCAGCGGCATCGGCACGGCCGACGCGAGCTCGGCGTGTGCCGACGCGACCGGGGCTGCCGCGAAGGGCGCGCCGGCGGCGGAGGTCGGCGCCATGGCCGCGGGCCGCGCCGCGGCGCGCAGCGCGTCACGTAGATCGAATGCCGTGAGCGCCGTCGCGAGGAACAGCAGGACCGGTCCGAGGTAGGGGAACACGTCCGCGACGAATGAACCGCTCTGCTCCGCGGGCGACCCATTGATGGCGATCGCGGTGACGAGCCCGCCGACCGCGGAGACAAGCAGCAATGGCGCGCCGATGAGCGGCCGCTGCGCGACGGTCACGCCACCGGCGACACCGATCGCGAACAGCACGAGCGCGAGGAGGCCGATATAGAACTCACTGCCGAGCTCGAGCTCGCCGCCCTGCGTGGCGCTCGTGAGGATGGCAAGGGTCATCCCGATGTTCACGACCAGCTGCGCGAAGAAGATCCCGCACAGCGCGCCGATGATCCCGATGACCGATGCCGCGAGTCGCATGACACCTCCCGAGCAAGCGCCGGACCAGCTCGTTAGACAGGCGCTCCAGTGAGGAAGAACAGCACACGCGCGCTGATCTCGCCGGCCAGCGCGGTGCCGAGGCCGACGTAGAGGAGACCGGTCGATGACTGCGTATTCATGCGCGCGGTCCACCAGCCGCCGAGCGCGACGCCGAGCGTCATGAGGAGCCCGACGCCGATGCGGATGCCGATCGCGACGGTCAGGCCGATCTGGTCGGTCGCGCCGACGAGCTCGCCGCGCGCGAGGCTTGACGCGACGAGCGCGCTCTGCAGGACGACCGCGAGCACGACGAGCAGCGCGGCGGTCTGCAGTGGCGCCGGGCTGAGCTTCGGCGTCACGAGGTACCAGTGGCCAAGGAGCATCGCCGCGTCGGAACCGCCGAGCGCGAGCGCGCCGAGCGGGAGCGCGACCAGGGCGAAGATGTCGTACGGCGACGCGGTCGGGCGCGAGATCGCCGCGACCACGAGCGTCGCGACGCCGACGAGCACCGTGACCGCGCCGGCGATGCTCCGCACGTCGCGGAGCGGGACGAACGTGAGCGCGAACTGCGCGACAAGCAGGACGAGCAGCACGACGAGCACCTGCGAGAGCGAGCCGAGCGGCGCCGCGTCGAGCCCGACCGTCGCGAGATCCTTCGGGATGATCGTCGGGATGAGACCGACCGCAGCCGCGCCGCAGACCGCGTTCACCCCCGCGGTGAGCTTCAGAAACCCGCCCGGCGCCTGCCCGCGGCGATCGAGGAACCACACCAGGAAGGCGCCGCCGGTCGCGAGCTCGACCAGCACGATCGCGAGGACGAGCGGCAGCGTGACGATCGCGTTCACGTTCGGTCACGCTAGCGTGAAGTGCGATGGCGCGCTCGGAACACGACAGTCACGTCGCGGCGATGTTCGACACCGTCTCGGGCCGCTACGACTTCCTGAATCGCGTTCTCTCGCTCGGCCGTGATGCGTCGTGGCGGCGTCGCGCGGTGTCGCACGCGCGACTTGGCGCGGACGAGGTCGCGCTTGACGTCGGCGTCGGCACCGGCGATCTCGCGTTCGATCTCCTCGCCTCGTCCGATCCGTCGTCACGCGTCGTCGGCGTCGACGTGTCGGAGCGCATGCTCGAGCACCTGCGTCGTCGCATCGCGTCGAGCCCGCTCGGCGCTCGCATCGAGGCGCGTGCGGGCGATGCGCAGGCGCTCCCGTTCGCCGCGGCGTCGTTCGACCGTGTGACCGCGGGATTCGCGATCCGCAACTTCGGCGATCTCGACGCGGGGCTGCGGGAGATGCGCCGCGTGCTCCGCGCCGGCGGCCGCGCCGTCGTGCTCGAGTTCTCGATGCCGCCGAACGCCCTGGTGCGTGCTGGATTCCGTGCGTACATCCATGGCGTCGTGCCGCGCCTCGCGCCGCTCCTCGGCGGTGACGCAGCCGCGTACCGCTATCTGCCGGATTCCATCGAGCACTTTCCGCGCGCCGAGGCCCTTGCTGAGCGTTTCCGCGCCGCCGGTTTCGCACGCGTGCGCTTCGAACGGCTGATGCTCGGTGGGACGGCGATCCACATCGCCGAGGTGTAGGTCGGTCATACAGTTAGACGGAGACCGGGGGCGGGCGGAGGTCGAAGAAATGGCGAAGCGCATCAAGGTCATCACGAAGGACCCAGCACCGCTGGTGTCGCGTCCGTGGACCAGGTTCTACGACCCGGGCGTGCCCGCGACGATCCGGTACCCGACCGACGCGACCGTCCAGGCGCTGCTCGACGATGCGGCAGAGAGCTTCCCGAACGCGACGGCCACGATCTTCTTCGACGCGAAACGCAGCTACAAGTCGCTCTCGGACGACACCTGGCGCTTCGCGAACGGGCTTCGCACGATGGGCGTGAAGAAGGGCGACCGCGTCGCGATCATGCTCCCGAACACGCCGCAGTTCATCATGGCGTTCTTCGGCGCGCTGCGCGCCGGCGCGATCGTCGTGCCGTGCAATCCGCTCTACACCGTCCCCGAGCTGCGCCATCAGCTGCAGGACTCAGGCGCCGAGACCATCGTCGTCCTCTCGCGCCTCTACCCGGTGGTGAAGGCCGCGCGTGAAGGCACCGCGATCAAGCGCGTGCTCGTCACGAACATCAAAGAGGAGATGCCACCGATCCTGCGGACCCTGTTCACGCTGGCGAAGGAGAAGAAGGACGGCCATCGGCAGCCCTTCGCCGGCGACCCTGGCGCGGTCGCCTTCCGCGACGTGGTGAGGAACGGCTCGCCCGCGCCGTTCGACGTGGGCACGCGCGCGAACGACGTCGCGCTCTTCCAGTACACCGGCGGCACGACCGGCGTCTCGAAGGGCGCCATGCTGTCGCACCGCGCGCTTGTCGCGAACACCCTCCAGTGCCGCTCGTGGTTCTCCGATGAGGTCGACGGCACCGGCGTCGGCATGGCGGTCATGCCGTTCTTCCACGTGTACGGGCTCACCGTCGTCATGCTGCAGGCCGTGCAGGCCGCGGCGGCGATGGTGCTCGAGCCGCAGTTCGAGCTCGAGCACGTGCTGAAGGACGTCGCGAAGCACAAGCCCCGGACGTTCCCGGGTGCACCGCGCATCTACAACGCGATCATCAACTCACCGCTCGCGAAGAAGTACGACCTCCGCTCGATCGGCGCGTGCATCTCCGGCTCGGCGCCGCTCATGGTCGAGACGCACAAGAAGTTCACCGAGCTGACCGGCGCGAAGCTCGTCGAGGGTTACGGCCTCACCGAAGCCGCGCCGGTCACGCACTGCAACCCGCTGTACGGAGAGGGCAAGCAGAAGATCGGGACCATCGGCGTGCCGTACCCCGACGTCGAGTGCCGCATCGTCGACACCGAGACCGGCGAGCGCGACCTGCCCGCCGGCGAGCCGGGCGAGCTCATCCTCCGCGGGCCGCAGCTGATGGACGGCTACTACAACCAGCCCGCCGAGACGGCGAAGACGATCCGCGACGGCTGGCTCTACACCGGTGACATCGCGACGGTCGACCAGGACGGTTATTACGCGATCGTCGACCGCAAGAAGGAGATGATCATCGTCTCCGGATACAACGTGTACCCGCGCGAGGTCGAGGAGGCGATGGCCACGCATCCCGCGGTCATCGACTCGGCCGCCATCGGCCGTCCACATCCGATCAAGGGTGAGGAGGTCAAGGTCTTCGTGGTCCTGAGGCCAGGCCAGACCGCGACGCCCGAGGAGCTCATCGCCCACGCGCGCACGCAGCTCGCCCCGTTCAAGGTCCCCCATGAGGTGGAGTTCCGCGACTCGCTGCCGAAGACGCTCATCGGCAAGACGCTGCGGCGTCAGCTGGCGGAAGAGGATCGGAAGAAGCGCGGGGAGTCGGAGAAGCCGAAGGTCGCGACGCCGGCCTAACCGCTAGTTAGGCCGGCGCGGTCCCGTTTCCGTCACGGCGTGCGCGTCGAGGATGATGTCCACGAGCGACCGGTACGTGACACGAAGAACGATGGTGACCCCGTCGTCTTCCGAGGGGGTCACCATCGACGCGTCCCACACCACAGGGCGGAGGTCCAACACGCGATGAATCTTGCCCCGCGAGCGCCTGCGTCACATCGCGCGTCAGAGTGAAACCGTGTCACTCGTTCGGGCGAGCGTCCGCCACCGCCATTACCTTGGTGGAGTGTCCCCCGAGCCAGACGTCGTCGTCGTCCCTGCCGGCGACGCGCTCCTCGGTGATCCGCCGAGCACCGTACACGTGAACGTGTTCGCGATCGCGAAACACCAGGTCACGAACGCTGAGTTCGCGGAATTCGCGGCGGCCACGGCGCATGCCGCGCCGCGCTGGACGAAAGGCGCGAGCGAGCGCGTCGCAGACGGCCTTTCCTGGGCCGACGCCGTCGGGTACTGCCGCTGGCTCAGCATCGCCACCGCGCGGATCTACCGGCTGCCCGACGAGCGGGAATGGGAGAAGGCCGCACGCGCGGGCGTCCTCGAGGGGCTCGGGGCGGTCCGCGAGTGGACGAACACCTGGGCCGACGGCGCCCGCGTCCTGCGCGGCGACGCCCGCGATCTCGCGCGGCGATTTACCGGGTCCGCCGACCTCAAAGGCCACGGCTTTCGCGTGGTGCGGAGCATGACCGGAAGGTGACGACGCCGATCATCGTCGCGAGCGGCAACGGCGCGAAGGCGCTGCCCGACGGCGTCCGCGTCCTGAAGCGCGGCGGCACCGCGCTCGACGCCGTCGAGGCATGCGCGCGCTTCGTCGAAGCGGACGTCACCGACACGACCGTCGGACGCGGCGGGCTGCCGAACATCCTCGGCGTCGTCGAGCTCGACGCGTCGATCGTCGACGGGACGACCCATCGCGCCGGTGCGGTCGGCGCTCTCGTCGGCTTCCACCACCCGATCTCGATCGCGCGGCAGGTCATGCTCCGCACGCCGCACGTCATGCTCGTCGGCGAGGGCGCGGCCCGCTTCGCCGCCGAGATCGGCGCGGAGAAGATCGAGAACCTCACGCCGTCGACCCGCAAGCTGTGGGTCGAGGCGCTGGCCGCGGTCGGCGAGACGCCCGCGAGCGTGAAGCGATCGAAGAAGCTGCTGGCCATCACCCGCCGCGTCATCGCGAAACGGCTCGGGACGGTGAACTTCATCGCGCTCGACAAGAAAGGCAACCTCGCATCCGCGGTGACGACGAGCGGCTGGGGCTACAAGTACCCCGGTCGCGTCGGCGATTCACCGATCGTCGGCGCGGGCAATTACTGCGACACGGCCGCCGGCGGGGCGTGCTGCACCGGATACGGCGAGCTCGCGATGCGCAACGTCACGGCCCGGACGGCGGTCGAGCGGCTCGCGCGCGGTATGCGTCCGCAGAGCGTCGCGCGGCGCGCGATCGCCGACGCGCTGCGCCTCGACGGCGCGCCGTTCAACATCGTCGTCCTCGGCGCGGACGGGACGCCCGCTTCCGCGGCGAACCGGCCCGGCCGTGAGTACGCGTTCATGGACACGCGGATGACGGCGCCGGCCAAGAAGCTCCGCACCCTGGTCACCTCGCGGGCGGCCGTGCGCGACAGCCTCGAATCGGCGCAGTGAGCGACGAGAAGATCCGTCCGCCCGCGTGGTGGCCGAAGCGCGAACGCTGCGCGGAGCTGCTTCCGGAGGCCATCGCGCGGACGTTCCCGGCCGAGGCGCGCGAACGCGTGACCGCGTTGCTCGATCGCACGTATCCGCTGACGCGCGAAGAGGCGCGCATCGGTCTCGCGCTCGTGTTCCTATCCGAAGGCGACGAGCGACGCCTGCGGACCGATCTCGTCGATGGACTGCGCGACTGGCGCGACATCATCCTCGCCGCCGAGAACACGAGACAGAACGCGCGCCGCTTCTTCGGCTGGATCGAGGAGCTCGACCGGGCCTAGAGCGCGGCGACCGCGGCCTGGAGCTTCGCCGTCGCCTCCGCCGGTGGGGTGCCCGCCGGGAAGTACAGCGGATCGCCGAAGACGACCTCGACCTTGCCGCGCCAGCCGTTCGCGCGCGCCTTGTCCCACTTCTTGTCGAGGTGGTCGAGGATCGAGACGTTGCCGATCTTCAGCTTCATCGGCACAACGGGCGTGCCACCCTCGACCGCGATGAGACCGGTGCCCGACTTGAACGGCTGCATGGGTCCGCCGAGAGTGAGCTTGCCCTCGGGATAGATGAGCACCGAGAACTTGCGATCGAGTCGCGCGCCCAGGAGCTCGAGGCTGCGGCGGATGGCGCCCTCGCGCGCAAGCGGGAACGCGTTCGCGAGGATCGCCGAGACGATGCCGTTCAGCCGGTTGCCGAAGACATCGTCGGCGGCCGCAGCGACGGCGAGGTGCCATCGCCACCCGACTGGGATGCTCGTGAGGATGATGCCGTTGTCCCAGTGCAGGCAGTGGTTCGGCGCGAACATGACCGGCGCCTTGAGGCCGTCGAGCTTCTCCGTGCCGGTGATCTTCACCGAGTAGAAGATGCGGACCAGCGGGGTGAGCACGAACTCCTGCAGGATGATCCCGATCGACCGCACGAACGGTGAGAGCGGCCACCCGAAGATCCCCGTGTCCGGCTTGTCGCCGCGCGCCGCCTCGATGAGGTGCTCGAGCTCGGCCACCGTCGCGCTCGGCGTAAGTGCCGCGTCGTCGATGTACACGCCGAGCTCCTCCTCGATCACGCCGAGGAGATCGACGCGGCCGAGCGAGTCCAGTCCGATATCGGCCGACAGCTGCGCTTCGGGGAACACGCGCTCGGCCGGGACGTTCGCGGTCTGCGCGACCAGGCGCTCGACCTCGGTGAGCTCGCGCGCCGCGGCGGAGACCGGTCGCGGCGGCGGCTCGCCCTTGCCCATGGTGAGCACGCGCTCGATGACCTCGCGCTTCTTCACCTTCTGTGTGGGCGTCGTCGGGAACTGCTCGTCGGGCCAGACCGTCCAGCCGCGGATCTGCTGCGCGCCGGAGAGCTTCGTGTTCGCGTCGCGGACGATCGCCGCGACGGCCTGCGGGTCCTTCGGCTCGACGAAGACCGCGTGGACGTGGAGTGGTTCATCCTGGCGCTCGAGCCCGACGACGATCGCGAGCGTCGGCCGCTGCGGCGTCGCGAGCTCCTCGATCCGCGGGTCGGCCGCGAGGATGTTCTCGATGTCTTCGGGGTAGACCTTGAGGCCGTCGGGCAGCGCGATCATGTCCTTCTTCCGGCCGTGCAGCCAGAGGAAGCCGTCCTCGTCGAACTTCCCGAGGTCGCCGGTGTGGAACCACTCGCCGTCGAGCGCCGCGCGCGTCGCCTCTTCGTTCTCCCAGTACCCCTTGAACACGTTCGGCCCCTTCGCGAGCACCTCGCCGTCGTCGGCGATCTTGATCTCGACACCGGGCACGGGGACGCCGACGGAGCCGAAGCGGTTGCGGTCGAGACGGTTGAAGGTGAGCGCGGGCGAGGTCTCCGAGAGGCCGTAGCCCTGAAGCACGTCGACGCCGAGCTCGCGCCAGGCCTCGCCGATCGCGGGGTCGAGCGCCGCGCCGCCGGACACGATGTAGCGGAAGCGGCCGCCGAACTGCCGGTGCACGGTGATGAAGAGGAGGCGGCGCAGCGGCATCGGCAGCCGCCGCGCGATCCGCCGCAGCCTCGCGAAGAGCTCGGCCCGGCCGTCCTGCTGCGCTTTGCGCTCGATGGCGATGAAGAGCGAACGCACCGCCGCCGGGGTGATGAGGATCATCGACACGCGCCGCTCCTTGAACGTGCGGCGGATGACCGCGGGCTGACGGCTCGTCGGGTACACGACCGACGCGCCCGAGACGAGCACGGTGAGGAACCCCGGTCCCTGCTCGAAGATGTGGGACAACGGGATGAACGACAGCAGGCGTTGATCCGGGCCGATGGGAAAGATCTGCGACGCGGCGATGGCCGCGGAGAGCAGGTTGCGGTGGGTGAGCATCGTCCCCTTGGGCTCGCCGGTCGTGCCGGAGGTGAACATGACCTCCGCCAGATCGTCGGGCCCGATATCGGGCTTCGGGAGCGGTGTCTTCCCGCGGGCCAGGTCGGGGAGCGCCTCCATCTCGTGCACTGGGAGCCCGAGCGCCGAGGCGCGCTCCTTCGTCTGCACCGTGACGAGCACCGCGCTCGCGCGCGTGCGCTCCGCGATCTTCGCGATGAACTCGCTCGTGGAGTTCACGTCCAGCGGCACGAGTACGGCACCCGCGCGCAGCGCGGCGAGGATCGCGATGCCGTACTCGGGCCGGTTCACGCCGAGCGTGATGACGCGGTCGCCCTTCCGCACGCCGCTGTCGGCGAGATAGCGCGCCGCCCGCGGGACGAGGTCGGCGATGTCGCGGTACGTCCACTCGCGTGTCCGGAAGCCGGGCTTGATGAGGAGCGCGGTCTTGTCGCCGAACTTCGCCGCGGACTCCTCGAGGATGTCGTTCAGCGTGTCCATCACGCCACCAGCGCCCGGAGCGCGTCGTGCGCGCCCTCGCGCAGCGCGGGGTAGTGCGAGAAGAGGATGGTCTCGATCTCGAGATCGCAGAGCTTCGCGATCGAACGCCGCGCCTCGGCCATGTCGTCGGTGAAGACATAGTTCGGGAGCGTCACCTTGCCGCGCAGGCGCTGCAGGATGTCCCCGACGATCACGAGCCGACGTGTCGGCGAATACAAACAGATGCTGCCGGGCGTGTGTCCGGGCGTGTGGATGACCCGCAGACCGCCAAGGGCGGGTATGAGGTCGCCCTCCACGAGCGGCGCCGCGTCCGAAGGCGGCTGCGTGAGGTAGGCGATGATCGCGCCGGGCGCGGGCCGTCCACGGAACACGTCACGGAAGCGGATGCGCAGTCGCTCCATGTCCGCGGGATGCATGTGCACGCGCGCGCCGCTCGCGGCCTCGATCTCGTGGACGCCGCCGATGTGATCGGGATGGCCGTGTGTGCAGACGATCCGTTTGATGTCGTGCATGTCGCGGCCGATGTGCGCGAGGTAGCTCCGCAGCATGCGGATCGAGCCGCGGTGGCCCGCGTCGACGAGCGTGATCTCGTCCTCGACGATGAGGAACGCGTTCGCGCCGATCACGCGAATGGCGTGGATGTCGGGCGCTACCTCCACCGCTTCCCCTTCCGCGGCGAGTCTAGGCGACGAACGTGCGCCAGAGGAGATTTACGACGGAGACGATCACGAGCGCGACGATGAAACGGCGGAACCACACCACGTCGAGGCGGCCGCGCAGATAGATCCCGAGCGCGAGCGCGACGAGCGTCGGCACGATCGCGACGAGCCCGAGCGCGACGGCGTCCGCCGTATACAGACCCTGCAGCGAATATCCGACGAACTGCACGATGCTGTTGAGCTCGAAGATCGCGGCGAGCACGAACACGAAGTCGGCGGGTGGCAGGCGTTGCGTGTGGAAATAGGAGCCGACGAGCGGACTCGCGATGGACGTCGTGCCCTGCAGCACGCCGCCGACGAAGCACACCAGCGGCCCGAGGACGCGGGCGCGCAGCGCGGTCGCGTCGTCGCCGAGAAGGCGGTCTCCGCCGAACAGGAAGACGGCGACCATCGCGGTGATGAGCACAGCGAATAGCTTCTGATCGATCCGCGCGAGGAGGACCGTGCCGATCGCGGTGCCGATGAGCGACGCGACGATGAACGGCACGACGCCGCGCAGCAGCTCACGGCGGCGGAAGCCCTGCGCGACGAGGAGCGAGTTCGCGGCGAACACCGGAATGGTGACGACGGTCACCGCCATGCGCGCGCCGAGGACGCCGGCGAGGATCGGCGTCGCGATGAGCGGCAGGCCCATGCCCGAGATCCCTTTCGCAACACCGGCCACACCGAGGCCGAGGATCAGGATCGCTAGGTCGACCGAGCCCAACCGGCCTCCGGGACGAGTGAACGCCAGTCGATGGTCTGCAGCCGCTCGCTCGAGATGAAGCGCCGCCCGACCTTCGCGAGATCGCGTCCGTTCACGCGGACGATGTCCGCGGTGTGGTCGAACCCGTCGCCGTGCACGAGCGCCGAGCCGACGCCGTACACATCGACCGGCACGCCGAGCTCTTCGAAACGGCGGATCTTCTTCGCGTCGAACCCGCCCGACGCGACGATGCGTACGTGGCCGTATCCCGCGTCGTCAAGCGCCGTGCGCAGCAGCGACACGAGCTGCGGCGTGACGCCGCGCACGTCGGCGTATCCGGCGACGCCGTCCTGCTCGCGCAGGAGATCGAGCACGGCCTTGTCGACGAGCGCCTCGGAGGTATCGACGCGCACGCCCCACAGACGCTGGCCGAGCGCGTGCGCGACGCCGAGCGAGGTATTCACGACGTCGTTCTGGAAGTCGACGAGCGCCGTGACGTTCACGTGTCCTTCCGGCGTGCCTTTCGCGGTGAGGTGGCCCACGGACTCCGGCGCGCGGTTGATGTATTCGTCGAATTTCAGCGTCGCCACGGTCGTGTCGCCGCCGTAGACCGCGATGAGCGCGTGAGGGACGGTGCCCAGACCCTTCGAACCCCACCACTCGCCCTGCTCGTCGGTCGACACGCCGATCGCGCCGCCTACGTACGCTGCGTAGCCGGATGAGGCCTGTGCCTCGTGGCCCTGATGGCGTGCCCCGAACATGATCACGGGCTTGCCGCGCGCGGCGGCGACGACGTCCCGCGTGTTCGTCGCGACACGCGTGCCCTCCGAGAGCGCGCCGAGGTAGAGCGTCTCGAGGTGCGAGAACGCGGCGTACTCGCCCTCGATGTGCATGACCGGCTCGCCGGGCTGCGCGACCTCGCCGTCGACGAGCGACGCGACGCGCAGATCCTGCCACGCGGGCTCCCAGAGCGACGCGAGCTCGCGCGAGATCTCGAAGACCTCGCGCGCGATCGGCTCGTATCCCTCCCATGAGATCCGCGGCAACGAGAGCCAGGTGTCGTACATCCGGCGCTCGGCGACCAGGTAGCGCGCGAAGAGCGCGTCGGCGCTTCGCGCGTCGCGGTACCGGCCCGCGCCGACGTGCAGGAGCGCGAGCGTCTGATCCGTACCGACGACGACCGCGTCGGGATGCTTCTGGAAGATCTGCATGGTGACGCGGTCGTGGCGGTGATCGGCCTCGAGGATGAGCTTGGTGCGCGCGAAGTAGATGTCGGACTTGTAGCCCGCGCGGATCTTCTCGATCGGCAGGCGGAACACGTGCGGACGGAGCCGCTCGCTGACGATCATCAGAAGATGCTCGGCAGCATGCCGCCGTCGACCTGAATGGTCGTGCCGGTGAGGTACGACGCCTTCGGCGACGCGACGAACGCGACGACCGCCGCGAACTCCTCCGGCCTGCCGTAACGGCCCATCGGGATGCTCGCCTCGACGCGCCTCCGGATCTCCTCGATCGACACGCCCTGACGCTTCGCGTTGTCCGTATCGATCTGCACGAGTCGGTCGGTCGCGATGCGGCCGGGCTGCACCGCGTTCACGCGGATGCCGTCCTTCGCGAGATCCGCCGAGAGCGTCTTGGCCATCCCGTGCACCGAGGAGCGGAGCGCGTTGGAGAGGATGAGGTTGAGCGCGTTGATCGGCTGCCGCAGCGTCGTGGACGTCGAGTACACGATCGAGCCGCTCTTGCGCTCCCGCATCGGCGGCAGCGCAAGACGCGTGAGGCGCACTGCCGACATGAGCGTCAGCTCGAACGCCTTGGTCCACGCCGCGTCGTCGAGATCGTCGAAGCGCCCGGGCGGCGGGCCGCCGGCGTTCACGTAGAGGACGTCGACGGTGCCGTACGCGCCGACGGCGCGGCCGATGAACGTCGCGCAGCCGTCCTGGGTCGAGAGGTCAGCGGCGATAGGCATGAGCGTCTCGTTGCCGGTGCGTCTGCGGATGTCATCTGCGGTCTTCGTGATCGCCGCCTCGTCGCGGCTGCACATCGCGACCTTCGCGCCCTCGCGTGCGAATTCTTCCGCTACCGCGCGTCCGAGCCCCTTGGATGCCGCGGCCACGAGCGTGACCTTGTCGCGAAGACCGAGGTCCATTGCGTTCGATGCTAGACGCGATACCAGCCGACCAGCACCGCGATCGCGACGAGCGCGGCAAGTGCCAGCCGGTACGCGACGAACCAGTTGAGCGAGTGCGTGCGCAGGAAGCGGATGAGGAACGCGACCGCAGCGAGCCCGGAGAGGAAGGAGATCACGAACCCGACCGCGAGCACGTCGGGGTGCTCGAAGAGCGCCTGCGCCTTGCGAGCGTCGAGCAGGGTCTTCGCGCCGGCGCCCAGGATCACCGGGGTGGCGAGCAGGAACGAGAAGCGCGTCGCGTCTTCGCGGCGCAGTCCGCGCACGAGCCCCGCCGAGATCGTGATGCCCGAACGGCTGATGCCGGGCAGAAGCGCGACCGCCTGTGCGATGCCCATGAAGATCGCGTCGCCGAAGCTGAGCTGGCCGACCTCGCGCGATTGCCGCGAGGCGCGCTCGGCGACGACGAAGATGACCGACCCGATCACGAGTCCGAGCACGATCCACCACGGCGAGCGAAGCGTCGTCTCCACCGCGCTCTGCAGCAGCACGCCGGCGATCGCGGCGGGGATCGTACCGACGATCACGAGCAGTGGCACGTGACGGCGGCCCACGACGAGATCGACCGCCAGCGTGACCCAGGTGCGGATGAAATAGATGATCACGGCCAGCGCCGTTCCGAGGTGCAGCGCGACATCGAACGACAGCCCGAACCGGGCGGGGTCGAGGCCGAGCGCTCCGCTGACGAGGATGAGATGCGCGGTCGAGGACACCGGAAGGAATTCCGTGAGTCCCTGTACGAGACCGAGGATCGCTGCCGCCAGTAGATCGTTCATCGCATCGCTCCTTCGGCGGTGGCAAGGGCCGCGAGCGCCTCGCGCTCGTGGCCGATGACCAGCTCGAGCGCCTTCGCCCACGCCCGGCGGTGACCGGGGTCGAGGAAACGCATCGCGATCGACGGATCGAACGGCCCGGCGCCGAGCTTCGCCGCGGCGTCGGCGCTGTATCCGTAGGACTCCGCGGCGCGCAGCAGATCCCCGCCGGGCGCGTTCGCGAAGAGCGATCGCGCGCCGCGAAGGAAGCGCGCGGCCGCGCGCCGCTTATCGACGTGCAGCGTCCGCATGACGTGATCCGCGAACGCGCCGCTTCCCGCGTGCTTCGTATCCGCCCAGCGCGCGTCGTCGCGCACACCGGCGAGCCACGCCCCGAGCGCCTTCTCCGTCTCCGGCGCGGTGCGCGCCGCCTCGCGCAGGCCTTCGTGCGCGAGTTGGGCGCGCTCGCGCTGCGGCGCGCGGTCGAGGAACGCGAGCAGGCCGTGCGTCGCGTCGGAGAACGCGGACCAGTCGACGCGCGCGGGCTTGTCGGTCTTGTCGAAGAACGTGCGCGCGTGGAATGACGGGCCCTCGTCGTCGTATCCGACGATGAGGCCGTACTCGGGGGGTCCGGCGATGCCGCGCACCAGTGCCGGGGTCTTGGCCTCGATGGATTCGGCGACGCGATCGAGCACGAGCGCCTTCATGTCATCGTCGAACGGCGGGCCGACGACGTCGGGCTTGCGGCCCGCGGCGTGCGTGGCGCGCGAGAGCGTCCCGTCGTCGAGCGGCGCGGCCGCGAGCGGGTCCCAGGTCGCCGCGTCGATCGTGGTCGTGAATGCCGCACCGGACGCGCCCATGACCCAGTCGTATTCGCTCTTGGTCGCGATCGCGACGCACGCGAGGAGTGTGCAGTCGCGGCCTTCGCCGAATCGGAGCGGGGGAATGTCCTTCAGGAGGCGGGAGCGCGCCATCTCGGCGGAGCCTAGCGGTTAGGCGCCGTTCTCCTCCGGCGAGAACGCGTGCTTCAGGAGCGTGAGCACCTGCAGGGTCACCCACTTGCTCGCGTCGACGCGTGAGGCCATGCGATCGGCGTACGGCGCGCGACCCGCCCAGCGACCGCGTGGGTCCTGGCGTGCGAGGAGCCAGGCGATGGCTGGCTGCGCGCGCGGGTCGTCGATCGCCCCGGCGGCGTCGATGGCGCGAAGGACGAAGAGCACGTCGGCCTGATAGAAGAGCGGGAACGAGAGCTGGCGCCACAGATACGACGGCTCGGTGGCCGTCGGATAGCGGCCGCGCTCGAGCTTGTACGAGAGCAGGAATTCGACGCCGCGACGCAGGGTCCGCTCGACGTCGCGCGTACGCGCGCTCTCGGGGAGCGCCGCCAGACCCCAGACCAGACGCGCGTAGCCCCAGGCGCACGGGTCGTCGCCGTTGATGACGCACGCCGCGTCGTACTTGCGCGACTCTCGCACCAGCCGCTGCACGAGCGGCTCGATGCGAGCGTCCGCGCCGTACCCCGCCAGCGATACGTAGCGCACCACGTTGCCGACGAAGCACGACGCCCCGTGATCCTGCGCGAAGACCCACGACATGCCGCCCTTGTCCTCGGATTGCAGGTCCTCCAGCACGCGCCGCGCGGCGCGCTTCACGCGCGGCTCGCCGGGCTCCGCGCCGTACTCGATGAGCAGCAAGTTCGACCAGTGCGTGCCCTGGTACTTCGGTCCGTACATATTCGGGCCGGCCCACGCGCCGTCGGCACGCTGGCGCTTGAGCAGCGTCGAGATCGGCGGGGCGCTCATCGCGCGCTGCTGCGCCTCGCGGAGCTCGGCGTCGCGAGCGCCGCGGTCGAGCACCTGACGAAGGGTGAGCGCGCGCACCGCCGGGTCGGACTTCTCGAGCAGCCACGGGAGCGGGTCGGCGTGCAGCAGCGTCTGCCAGAGCATCAGGTGCCCCCGATCGAGAGCTCGGCGATCACGAGCGTCGGGCTGCCGATACCGCTCGGTCCGAACGTGAGGTCGGTGCCGACGCCTGCGACCGAGTTCAGCAGATGCGTGAGGTTGCCCGCGATGGTGATGCCCTGCACGGGGTGCACCGGCGCGCCCTTCTCGAGGTATGTGCCGGTCGCGCCGAGGGAGAACTCGCCGGACACAGGATCGATGGTGTGCAGGTTCAGCAGACTCGTGATGCGCAGGGCCTTGTCGAGCTTCGCCACCGCCGCGGTCGGGTCGTCCATGCCCGCTTCAACGTAGAAGTTCGACGGACCGATGCGGCTGGGCGACGCGTACGAGCCGCGCCGCGCGTTGCCATTCGACGTCGTCTTCATCTTGCGCGCGGTCTTCTGGTTGGTGAGGTAGCCACGCAGCACGCCCTTCTCGACCAGGGTGCGCGTCGTCGTCGCGATGCCTTCGCCGTCGAACGGCGCGCTGCGCAGGCCGCCCTTGCGGCGCGCATCGTCGACGATGGTGATGCGATCGTTCGCGACGCGCTGGCCGAGCTTGCCGGCGAAGAGGCTGCGTCCCTTGAGCACGTTGTCCGCGGAGAAGAGCGGCGCGATCGCTCCGAGGAGGCTCATGCTCATCCACGGATCGAGCACCACCGGCAGCTTCTGCGTGGCGAACGGCTTTGCCCCAAGCTTCTCCACCGCGCGCTGTGCGGCGCGCGCGCCGATCTTCGCGGGATCGAGGTCCGCGAGCGCCCGCGCGCCCTCGCCGTGATAGCCGATCTGCCGCTCGCCGTCGCTGGAGGCGACGGGGCTCGTCATCGCGCCGCAGAAGCTCTCGCGGTACGACGCGCGGACCCCGGTGGTCGTCGCGATGACCGTCGTGACCTCGGAGTCGCTGTACGTCGTCTTCCGGAAGTGCGTGACGCGCGTGTCCGCGTCGCGCGCGGCCTTCTCGACGGCGAGGGCGATCGCGCCCCGTTCCGACAGCGGGCGCGCTTCGAGGCCGGGGTGGTAGATCGCGAGGTCGGCGACCTTGAGCGCGGCGTCGGCGATGTGAAGATCGGGATCGGGCTCGGTGATGCGCGCCATGCGACGCGCTTGCTCGACGACCGCCTCGATGCCCGGCGCCGCGAGATCGGACGAGTGCGCGAAGCCCATGCGCTCGCCGTCCAGCACGCGCACGCCGAGTCCGCGCTCGCCGCGCGCGATGACGCTCTCGATCTCGCCGTCCTTCGTGTCGACCGAGCCGGACTGCGCGTCGCGCAGGAACACCTCCGCGGTGCGCACGCCGCCGCCCTTGAGCGCCGCGAGCGCGCGGTCCACGACCTCGTCGTTGGAGAGCCGCTGCGTCACTTGAGCTTCCCGCCAACGACGACCGAGGGGATGCGCAGGGTCGGCTGCGCGTCGGCGACCGGCGCGCCCTGGCCGTCCTTGCCGCACGTGCCGGTCGAGTAGCCGAGGTCCCAGCCGACCATGTCGATCTCGCTCATGAGCTTCGGACCCTGTCCGACCAGCGTCGCGCCGCGCAGCGGCTCGGCGAGCCTGCCGTCGCGGATGCGGTAGCACTCGGTGATCTCGAAGGCGAAGTTGCCCGAGACCACATCCACCTGCCCGCCGCCCATCTTCTTCACGAAGATGCCGTCTTTCACCGAGCGCAGGATCTCGTCGGGGTCCGACTCGCCCCGCTCGATCATGGTGTTCGTCATGCGGCAGATCGGCAGGTAGCGGAACGATTCGCGCCGCGCGTTCCCCGACCGCTCGATGCCGAGCTGCCTCGCGTGCTTGCGGTCCGAGAGATACGTCTTCAGCACCCCCTTCTCGATGAGCGCGGTGCGGTGCGTCGGCGTTCCCTCATCGTCCATGGCGGCCGTGCCACGCTGGCCCGGATCGCGACCGTCGTCGACGACGGTGATGAGCTCGCTCGCGACCTTCTGGCCGATGCGGCCCGAGTAGACGGAGAGGCCCTTCAGGTTCAGGTCGGCCTCGAGGCCATGGCCGACCGACTCGTGGATGAGCGTGCCGCCGGCCTCGCTCGAGAGGACCACCGTGTACGTCCCGGCCGGCGCAGGCTCGGCGCCGACGTTGAGCACGGCCCGGCGCGCCGCGATGGTCGCGCATTCGGAGACGATGTCCTCGTCGAGCATCTCGAAGCCGCGCGTACCGCGGACGGCCTCGAAGCCCGACTCGAGCACGTCGCCCTGCTTGGCGACCACGTTGATCATGAAGTTCAGCCGCACGCGCGTGTCCGTGCGGTGCGTGCCGTCGCTGTTCGCGACGACGACCTCCTGCACGCTCTCGCCGTACGACACCGTGGCCTGGGTCACGCGCGGGTCCACCGCGCGCGCCACCTCGTTCGCCTTGCGCAGGAGCGCCACCTTGCGCTCGACCGGCACGCTGCGCGGGTCGATGCCGACGTCGTGCGGGCGCGCCAGCTCGTCGGGTGCGAGGCGCGGTGCGTCGTGCAGATCGCCCCCATCGCTCACGCTCGCCGCCGCGCGGCCGGCGAGCGCGAGAACGTCGTCGACGTCCGTGACGTTGCCGTTCGCGTAGGTCGTGCGCGCGCCGCTCATCACGCGGATGCCCGCGCCCTGATCGACGCCGCTGATCGCGTCCTCGATCTTGTTGTCGTCGAGCACGAGCTGCAGGGTCTCGTGGCGCTCCCAGAACAGCTCGGCGAAGTCGCCACCCCGCGACAGCGCGGTCCGCAGCGCACGCTCGGCATCGCGCGCGGACATGGCGGGTGTTCGCGTCAACGTCAGCGTGCTGCTGATGCCCTCTCCCCTTTTGCTCAACGTGACGGCGGAAGGTGCGCGTCGGTGAGCGGAGAAATCTTATGACGACTGGTCGCCGATGACAGTAACGGTGGCGGTCCGCTCTCGCGGTCCGTCGAACTCCGCGATGTATATGCCTTGCCATCGCCCGAGTTCGAGCTCGCCGTCGCGTATCGGGATCGTCACATCGGTGCCGATGAGCGCGGTCTTGATGTGCGCGTCGGCATTTCCCTCAGCGTGCTTGAACTCATCATCACGGGGAACGAGCTTTCCGAGATGTGACATGAGGTCGCGCTGCACGTCGGGATCCGCGTTCTCCTTCACGAACACGCCCGCGGTCGTGTGGAGCGACGCGATGACGCAGATCCCCTGTCGCACCTTCGAACGCTTGACCGCGGTCCGCACGCGCGCCGTGATGTCGACCGTCCCGGCGTGATGATCGGTCGCGATACTGAGCCGCTCGTGATGGACGCTCACCGCCCCGAACATACAGCCATACGTACGTGGGGTGACGCGCGCGAGTCGGCCATCGCTCGCCTGCGAGCGGGCGCCGACCCGTCGACCGCGCCGCTCGATGCCGACGTCCTGCTCGCATTCGCGCTCGGCGTGACGAAGGAGGAGCTGCTCGCGCACCCGGAGCGCGCGCTCGGACATGACGACAATGCGCGTTTCCAGTCGCTCATCGAGCGCCGCCAAGCCGGCGAGCCGGTCGCCTACCTGCGTGGATTCAAGGAGTTCTACGGGCTCCGTTTTCGCGTCGACCCGCGCGTCCTGATCCCGCGGCCCGAGACGGAGACGCTGGTGGACGCGGCGCGCCGCTTCATCGCGGGCCGCGCGGTCACCGTCGTGGACGTCGGCACCGGTTCCGGTGCCGTCGCGTGCGCCATCGCCGCGAGCGAGCCGCGCGTGCGCGTCATCGCGACGGACCTGTCGACGGAAGCGCTCGTGGTCGCGCGTGAGAACGCGGCCGCGCTGCATGTCGACGCTCGGGTCGAGTTCCGCAGCGGCGACCTCCTGGCACCGGTCACCGAGCGGGTCGACGTGGTGTGCGCGAACCTGCCCTATCTACGTGACGACGCGCTCGAGCATCTGGTCGGCGCGCGGACCTCACTCGCGTTCGAGCCGCGGGCCGCCGTCGTCGCAGGCGCCGATGGGCTCGATCTCGTCCGCCGCTGCGTGTCCGACCTGCGGCGCGTGCTCGCGCCGGGCGGTGCGGCGTTCTTCGAGTGCGATCCGCCTCAGGCCGACCCGATCGCGGCGCTCATCGAGGCGCAGGGCCTGCGCACGCAGGTGCTGCGGGATCTCATGGATGCGCAGCGGGTCGTGATGGGGTCTAGTTGAGGAACGCGACGACGCCGGCCGCCTCGCGCGACGCGGTCCAGAACAGCAGCGTGAGCGCCGCGCCGATGCACGCGAACTCCGCCGCGTTCAGGTGGATCTCGGTGAGGCGGCGCACGCGCCGGAGGCCGAGGTCGTACCAGCGACGCGGACGCCACACATGGATGTTCGCGAGCGCGGCCGCGACGAGCAGGTAGGCCAGGATCTCGGGCGCCCCGATGTGCTGCCAGAGGATGCTGATGTTGGGTGCGATCTTGCCGGGCACGGTCACGACGAACGAATTCGTGCCGAGGGCGACGCCGTAGCCGAGCGCCCACCACCACGGCGCGAAGTAACCGAGCGAGACGGGGCCGATGGCGAAGAACGAACCGACCACGATCGCGCCGACCCCGAACACGAGATTCCATTCGAAGATCGTGACCGCGAGTGAAGGTCCGGCCTTCAAGATGTCGTCAGGCACACGCGCGGACATGAGCGTCCGCAGCACGCCTTCAGAGAGCAGGAAGTACGAGAGCGTCCAGGCACTCATCCACAGGACCGCCGCGATGGCGATCGCCGCGAGCGTGCGACCGAACGGACTGCGATGCGTGAGTGCCTTGGCGAATAACCCCATAGCCCTTCCCAACGACCGCGACTGACCCCATTCGTAACACCAGTGACCGATTCGCGCTACGGTCGGATGGCCGGTTGCAACGACCTAGAATCGCGACGATGAAGACACGCCTCCTCCAGGCGGATGCGCCTGGGGCAGTGGAGGAGGCGGCGGCCGCACTCGCGCGCGGGGAGCTCGTCGCTTTTCCGACCGATACGGTGTACGGCCTTGCCGCCGGCCACGACCACCTTCAAAAGCTGTACGTCGCGAAGGATCGCCCGAAGGACAAGCGGATCCCTGTACTCCTTTCGGACGCCACGAATCTCGAAGCCAGTGCGATGGTCACGCCCGCCGCGCGGGCGCTTGCCGCGGCGTTCTGGCCCGGACCGCTCACGCTCGTGCTCGTCGCTCCGCGTCGCGGCACGATCGCGTTCCGCGTGCCCGACCATCCCATCGCGCGCCAGCTCATCGCGGCGTGCGGCGGAGGGCTCCCGGTCACGAGCGCGAACCGCTCCGGACAAGCAGACTGCCGCACGGCGAAAGAGGTGGAGGACCAGCTCGGTGGACGGATCGCGGTCATCCTCGACGGCGGACGCACCGCCGGGGATAAGCCGTCGACCATCGTCGACTGCAGCACCGACCGTCTCGAGATCAGACGCGAAGGCATGATCACGAGGGCTGAGATCGAGGAAGCGTTGCGTCAGGCGAAGGTCGCGTGAAGGTCGGGCTCGCGGCCGACCACGCCGGGCAGCAGCTCAAGGCGTCTCTCGGCAAGCACCTGCGCGCGAAGGGCGTCGATCTGCGCGAATACGGGCCGGCGCCGGACCCCGAGGATGACTACCCCCTCATCGCGCGCGTCCTCGGCGAGGCGCTCCAGCGCCGCGAGATCGACCGGGGGATCTTCTGCTGCGGCTCGGGCATCGGCCCGGCGGTCGCCCTGTCGAAGCTGCCGGGCGTCCGCGCCGCGGTGGTCGACAACGAGTGGAGCGCGCGCGACGCCGTCTCGCACGTCGATGTCAACGTCATCACCCTGGGCGAACGCGTGATCGGCGAAGAACTCGCGAAGAGCGTCGTGGACGCGTACCTTTCGGCCATGCCCGAGGGCGGGCGGCACGAGCGGCGCAGGAAGCAGATCGCGGACCTGGAGCGAGTGAGGAGCGGCGTATGACTCTCTTATCGCAGTACCTGGAGCGTGTCGGCGACCGCACGCCGGAGTCCGCGCCGACCGCGCTCTACGCGATGCTCGATCACATCGCGACGGTCTCGCCGAGCGTCGCCGCCGCGATCGTCCACGAGTTCCACGACCAGCGCACGAACCTAAAGCTCATCGCGAGCGAGAACTACTGCTCGCTCGCGACGCAGTTCGCTCAGGGCACGCTCTTCACCGACAAGTACGCCGAGGGCTACCCCGCGCATCGCTTCTACGCCGGCTGCGAGAACGTGGACGAGGTCGAGAGCGAGGCCGCGGGGCTCGCGCGCCAGATCTTCGGCGCCGAGCACGCCTACGTCCAGCCGCACTCGGGGGCGGACGCGAACCTCCTCGCGTACCTCGCGATCCTCACGACGCGCGTCGAAACGAAGATGCTCGAGAAGCTCGGGATCGAGGACCCCTCGAAGGTCGAGCGCACCGACTGGAACAAGATCCGCGAGGCGACGCACAACCAACGCCTGCTCGGGCTCGACTACTACTCCGGCGGCCACCTCACGCACGGCTACCGCCACAACTACTCGAGCCAGCTCTTCGACGCATACACGTACACCGTCGATCGCACGACGATGCTCCTCGACTTGGACGAGATCCGCCGCCAGGCGCGCGAGATCAAGCCGCTCGTTCTGCTCGCCGGGTACAGCGCGTACTCGCGCAAGATCGACTTCGCGAAGCTGCGCGAGATCGCCGACGAGGTCGGCGCGGTGCTCATGGTCGACATGGCGCACTTCGCCGGGCTGGTGGCGGGCGGCGTCTTCGAGGGCAACTACAACCCCGTTCCCTTCGCGCACGTCACGACCACGACGACGCACAAGACGTTGCGCGGCCCGCGCGGCGGGATGATCCTCTGCACCTCCGAGTTCACCGAGGCCGTGGACAAGGGGTGCCCGATCATCCTCGGTGGACCGCTGCCGCACGTCCTCGCCGCGAAAGCGGTCGCGCTGCGCGAGGCGAGCCAGCCGAGCTTCCGCGACTACGCGCGGCGCATCGTCCAGAACTCGCAGGCGCTCGCCGAGGCGTGTCTCTCCGAAGGAATGGATGTCCTCACCGGCGGCACGGACAACCATCTCCTGCTGCTCGACGTGCACAAGAGCTTCGGGCTCACCGGTCGGCAGGCTGAGTCGGCGATCCGCGACTGCCACATGACCCTCAACCGCAATGCGCTTCCGTTCGACGCGAACGGGCCCTGGTACACGAGCGGACTCCGCGTCGGCACGCCAGCGGCGACGACCCTTGGGATGACGCCGTCCGACATGCGCGAGATCGCGAAGGTGTTCAAGCTCGTGCTCTCGAACACCAAGGCTCAGGTCATGCAGAAGGGTCCCGAGGCCGGTCAGCCGAGCCGCGCGCGTTATGTGGTCGGCAAGGCCGCAGCCGAAGCGGCGCGCGAGCGCGTCGCCGCGCTCCTCGATCGCTACCCGGTGTATCCCGAGATCGATCTTGACCTCGTCCGGTCCGCGGCGCAGCGGTGGGGAGAGGCGACGAAGCCCACGGCCGCGGCAATCCCCTGACCTCTACGCAGCTCCACGTCTCGACGCATCCGCTCCTGCGGGAGAAGGTCACGCGCCTCCGCGACGAGAAGACCGAGCCGCGCCTCTTCCGGCAGCTCGTCGGCGAGATCGCCACGCTCCTCCTGTATGAGGCGACGGCCGACCTCCCGGTGCAGGACGCGCAGGTGAAGACGCCGCTCGCGATGGCGAAGGGTGCGAAGCTCGCCGAGCCGGTCGGCCTCATCCCGGTGCTGCGCGCCGGCATCGGCATGGTCGAGGCCGCGCTCGAGCTCATGCCCGACGCGCAGGTCTGGCACATCGGCCTCTTCCGCGACGAGCGGACGCTGCGCCCCATCGAGTACTACAACAAGCTTCCGTCGTCGGCGACGGTGTCGCTGTGCCTGGTCCTCGACCCGATGCTCGCGACCGGCGGATCCGCGGTCGCGACGATCGACATCCTGAAGAAGTGGGGCGCGAAGCGTGTGAAGTACGTGGGCATCATCGCCGCGCCGGAAGGCGTGAAGGCGCTGTCCGCTGCGCACCCCGACGTGCCCATTCACGTCGCCGCGCTCGACGAGCGCCTCAACGAGCGCGGCTACATCGTCCCCGGTCTGGGCGACGCGGGCGACCGTCAGTTCGGGACGGGCTGAGCCAGGAACCCGAACAGGATCTTCGCGAACTCCTCCGGCGCTTCGATCATCGGGCCGTGCGCGACGCCGGGCATGGTGATGAGCTCGCATCGGAGCGCCTGCGCGACGCGCACCGCGTTCGGGCCGCCGGTGAAAGCGTCGTTCGCGCCGACGATCACGACCCGCGGCAGTGTCACCCGACTGAGCGCGTCGCCCGGCTTCCACTCGGTGAGCGCCGGCAGCAGTGCGTACGCCGCGTCGAGCGTCTGCATCCCAGCGTCGTCCAGCAGGCGTCGCCACAGGTCATCGTCCTTCCCCGGGACGATCGCGCGCAGCGCCGCCGCCCGGAACGCGGCATCGTCCTTCAGCTGCTTCTGTCGCTCCGGCACGGCGTACGCACCGGGCATCCCGTCGATCCATCCGGGTGAGACGGCGACGAGCGACCGCAGACGATCGGGATGCGTGAGCGCGATCTCCATCGCGATGCACGAGCCGAGCGAATGGCCGACGAGGTCGAAGCGCTCGAGACGCAGCGCATCGGCGAACGCGAGCACGTCGGCCGCCATCGACGGCACCGAGTACTCGTTGCCCGGTCCACGCGTGCGTCCGCGACCGCGTAGATCCGGTGCGAGGGCGCGCCGTCCTTTCGGGAGGCGCGCGAGCACCGGCTCCCACCAGGTGCTCGAGCCCCAGTTCCCGTGCACCAGGACGACCGGTGTCCCGCTCCCGGCCTCGAGGTAGAAGACGTCGAGGTCGCTGGCCCTCACCGTCGTCATGTCCCGACCACGACGCCACCGTCGACCGAGAGCACCGCGCCATTGATGAACGAGGCCTCGTCAGATGCGAGGAAGAGGTACGCGTTCGCGATATCGCGCGGCTCGCCGAGGCGGCGCACCGGCGTGCGCTCGACCATGCCCTTCAGGATCGGCTCCGGCATCTGCCTCACCATCTCCGTGCCGATGAACCCGGGTGCGACGGCGTTCACGGTGATCCCCTTCGGGCCGAGCTCGCGCGCCCATACCTTCGTGAGGCCGATGACACCGGCCTTCGTCGCGACGTAGTTCGATTGGCCGAAGTTCCCGTACAGCCCGACGACGCTCGAGGCGTTGAGGATGCGGCCGTAAGCGTTGCGGATCATCACCGGCGCGATGGCCTGCCCGCAGAGGAACACGCCCTTGAGGTTCACCGAGAGGACGGCATCCCACTGCGCCTCCTCCATCTTCCCGACGATCGTGCCGTCCTTCATCTTCACGAGCTGCGCGTCGCGCAGGATGCCAGCGTTGTTCACGAGGATGTCGATGCGGCCGTGCGCGGCCGTTGCCGCGCGCACCGCCTCGTCGACCGAGCCCGCGCTCGTCACGTCGACCTTCCGATCGCATTCCCCGGCGACGTCCCATGTCTCGACAGTCGCGCCGGCTTCGCGGAAGAGCCGCGCCGTCTCGGCGCCGATGCCGCGCGCGCCACCGGTCACGATCGCCACCCTCTTTTGCAGGCTGGTCATGCGAGATACGCCTCCCTCACGTGTGGGTCCGCGAGCAGCTGCTCGCCCGTGCCCTCGAGCGTGATCCGCCCGAGCTCGATGACATACGCGCGCTGCGCGAGCCGCAGTGACAGCGGGACATTCTGCTCGACGAGCAGGATCGTCGTCCCCGCGGCGTGGATCTCACGCAGCGCGCGAAAGACCTGCTGCACGAGCACGGGCGCTAGTCCGGCCGAGGGCTCGTCGATGAGGAGGACGCGCGGACGCGCCATGAGCGCGCGCGCGATCGCCACCTGCTGCTGCTCACCGCCGCTCATCGTGCCGGCGCGCTGGTCGAGCCGTTCGCCGACACGCGGGAACAGCTGGACGACGCGCGCGAGCATCTCCGCGCGTCCGTCCCAGCCGGCGGGGGTCGCCATCGCGCCGAGCTCGAGGTTCTCGCGCACGCTCATGTCCGGGAAGAGCTGACGGCCCTCGGCGACCTGGGCGATACCGGTGCGCGTGATGTCGTGTGGGGGGAGGGCGGTGACGTCGCGGCCGGCCAGGCGCACCGTGCCGCCCGTCGCCCGCACGATGCCGGTGATCGCGCGGAGGAGCGTCGTCTTCCCGGCGGCGTTCGCCCCGACGAGCGCCACGGCCTCGCCCTCCTCGACGCGCACGGTGACCTCGTGCAACACCTCCACCGGTCCGTACCCTGCCGAGAGGCGCTCGATCTCGAGGAGGCTCACGCGTCATCCGTCCCGAGGTACGCGGCGATGACCTTCGGGTCCCGCGAGATCTCGGCGTAGGTCCCCTCGGCAAGCTTCTTTCCGTAGTCCATGACGACGACGCGCTCCGACAGATCGCGCACCGTGCTCATGACGTGCTCGATGAGAAGGAGCGTGACGCCCGCGCTCCGGACGCGGCCGAGCAGCGCGATCGCAGCGCGCTCCTCCGCCGGCGTCAGCCCCTCCATGACCTCGTCGAGGAGGAGGAGCGCGGGCTTCGTCGCGAGGGCGCGTGCGAGCTCGAGGCGCTTGCGGTCGGCGAGCGTGAGCGAGGCGACGGGCTGCACGAGGCGATCGCCGAGGCCGACCAGCGCGCAGAGGCGCTCGGCCTCGGCGCGCGCGGCCGCGAGCGACGAGCTCGCCCCAGCGCCGAAGAGGACGCCCACCATCACGTTGTCGCGGACGTCGAGGTCCGCGAGTGGCTGCACGATCTGGAACGTCCGCGCGACGCCCGCGCGCGTGCGGCGATGCGCGGGCCAGCGCGTGATGTCCTCACCGCGGAACCGGATCGCGCCGCCGTGCGTGCCGAGCAGGCCGGAGATGAGGTTGAAGGTCGTCGACTTCCCGGCGCCGTTCGGGCCGATGATCGCGAGCGTCTGCCCCTCGTCGACGGTGAACGACAGGTCGTCGACCGCGGCGAGACCGCGGAACCGCCGGACGAGGCCGGTCACTTCGAGGAGCGCCACGGCGACCTCCGCACCGCTCGCTGCGCGAGGCCGATCAGCCCGCGCGGCATGAACAGCACCGCGACGACGATGACGAGACCGTACGCGACCTGGTAGCCGTCTTTCCACGGCGGCGTCACGCGCAGGTACTCCTCGAGCGAACGGAGCGCGATCGTGCCGATGACCGGACCCGCCGAGGTGTAGAGGCCGCCGAAGATGGGGAAGACCAGCGACGCGACGCTGCGGTCGATGGAGAACGCGTCGAATGGATCGATGTGCGTGATGAACGGCGTGTAGAAGGCGCCGGCAAGGCCCGCGAGCGTCGCCGACGCGGTGAAGAGCGCGACCTTCACGCGGACGACGTCGAGGCCGACGATGCGCGCCACGGTCTCGTTCGCGCGCACCGCGGTGACCGCGTAGTGCCAGCGCGACCAGCGGATCGCGAGCGAAAGGGCGAGGGCGAGCACGAAGATCCCGAGCGCGAGGTAATACGACGCGAGGCGGTCGCCGCCGAAGAGCGGCGGCATCGAGATGCCGACCGTGCCGCCCGACAGGTCCGGCACCTGGAGCATGACCGTCTGCCACACCTGCGCGAACGCGAGCGTGGCGATCGCGAAGTAGATGCCCCGCAGGCGCAGCGTCACGACGCCGACCGCGAGCGCGACGATCGCGCACGCGAGCGCGGCGATCGCGATCGCCACGAGCGGGGGCACCGACCATTGCTTGAAGGCGATCGCGACGCCGTACGCGCCGAGCCCGAAGAACGCGCCGTGCGCGAGCGACAGCTGACCGGTGCGCGCGACGACGTCCCAGGAGAGCGCGAGCGTCATGAACATCAACATCACATTCGAGAGGAAGAGGAGATAGCGGTCGTCGGCGACGCCGAGCCACGGGAGCACCGCGACAAGGGCCAGGAACGCCGCCCAGAGCGTCAGGTCCCGCCTCATCGCCGCAGCCCGCCGGGTCGCGCGAGCAGCACGACGAAGATCAGCACGAAGAAGAGACCGTCACGCAGCGCCGAGCCGCCCGGGACGTACTGCGAAACGAACTGCTCCGAGAGTCCGAGCAGCACACTCGCCCAGAGCACGCCGGTGAGGTTCCCGAGCCCCGCGAGGACGACGATGGAGAACGCCTTCAGGATCGTCGCGAGTCCGAGGAACGGGCTGACCTGCGTGGTGAAGATGAGCATCACGCCCGCGGCCGCGGCGAGGACGGCCGACATCCCGAAGGCGATCTCGTACACGCGATCCACGGGGATGCCGACGATCTGCGCGCCGAGGCGGTTCTGCGCGACGGCGCGCATCTGCTTCCCGAGCCGCGAGCGCATCAGCAGCGCGTACGTCGCGAGCACCAGCGCGATGCAGACGACGAAGACCGCGAGGCGCGCGTAGGTCACGCTCGCGAAACCGAGGTCGAGCACGTCGAATCGCCAGTCCAGGTTCGCGTCCTTGGCCTGGGGGGTCAGCACGATGCTCGCGCTGTTCACGATGAGGATCGAAAGCCCGAAGGTGAGGAGCATCTGATTGAGCTCTGGCTGCCGCAGGACCGGTCGCAGGGTGAGCCGGTACACGCCCGACGCGACGACATACAGCGCGATGCCGGACACCGGGATGCCCACGAGGATGACGAGCGGGCTCACGGCCGGGCCCACGCCGAGCGGCCCCGAGAAGGCGAGGTAGAGCCAGAAGCCGACGTAGGCGCCGAGCATCACGAACTCGCCGTGCGCGAAGTTCACGACGCCGATGACGCCGAGCGAGATCGCGAGGCCGAGGGCGGTGAGGGCGTAGAGGCCGGACCGCAGGATCCCGAACAGCAGGGTCTGCGGCAGCGCCTCCCCGCCCTCTCCTTTATTCGGTTACTTGAGCTTCGCGGTCGCGAGCGAGTCCGGGAAGACGATCTCCTGCTTCCCGCTCTGCCACTGGAAGGTCACGAGACCGGTGAAACCCTGGTGCTTGGTGCCCTGGCTTGGCTTGAACTGCAGTGTCGGTCCGATCGGCGAGTCGTACTTGGTCGCCTCCATCGCGGTGATCCATCCGGCGGTGTTGCCCGTCCCGGACTTCTTCAGCGCGTCGACTGCAGTGATGATGTTCGTGTACGCGAGCGGTGCCCAGTAACTGACCGTCGTGATGGCCTTGCTCGGGTACTTCTTGGCCCAGTCGGCCACGAACTTCTTCGTCGCCGCGGCGGGGATGTCGGGGGTCCACAGCGTGAGGCCCGCGACGCCTTCCGCGACCGGCGACTTGCCGAAGTCCGGCGGGAACGACGGCGGTGATGCGTAGATGAGCTTCGGCTTGTAGCCGACCTCGCGCATCTGCGTGAGGAAGGGGACGACGTCCGCGGCGAACGGCACGAGGATGAGGCCCTCGGCGCCCGAGGCCTTCACGCGGTTCAGGAGAGCGGTGAAGTCCGTCGAACCGCTCTTGAACGCCTCGCTGGTGGTCATCTCCTGACCCTGCGCGGGTAGGGTCGTCTTGAATCCGTCCTTCGCGCTGGTGCCGAACGCGCCGTCCTCGTAGACGACGGCGAACTTCTTCACCGGCGACGACTTGAGGAAGTCGAGCGCGCTCGTCGCGTTCATGTAGTCCCACGGGTGGTAGTGGAAGAAGTACGGCTCGTCCTTCATCGCGGTCTCGAACGCGGACGCGGCCGCGCCGGTCCAGGCCATCGGGACCTTCGCCTTCTTCGCGGGCTCAGCGAGCGCGAGCGAGATCGTCGAGGCGAGCCCGCCCATCATGATCTCGACCTTGTCGCTGTTGACGAGCTTCTCCCACGAGGCGACGGCCGTCGCCGGGTCGTTCTTGTCGTCCTCGTAGATGACCTGCACGGGCGCGCCGTTGACGCCGCCCGCGGCGTTGATCTGTTCGACGGCGAGCTCGTAGCCGTCCTTCATGTCCTGGCCGGTCGGGGCCGATGGGCCTGTGAGCGGGAGGATCGCGCCGAGCTTGATGGGCGCCTTCGGCGCGGCGGACGCGGTGGCCGCGCTCGCGGCCGTGGTCGGGCTGCTGGTCGCGGGTGTCGTGCCCCCGCACGCGCCGGCCAGAAGGCCGAGCGCGACGAGGCCGATGATGACGCGGTGCATGCGCACGTGTGGTCCCCTCCTTGATGAATGGCTTCGTCGATCCGTGTTCACGCCTTGATCTGATCTCGTATCCGCACCTCCTCGCGCAGTTGTCGTTTCAGCACCTTCCCCGCGGCGTTGCGCGGGAGGGCCGGGACGAAGACGACGTACTTGGGGGTCTTGTATTTCGCGAGCCGCGACCGGCAGTGCGTGATGAGCTCGTCGGCGGTCGCGGCCATACCGGGACGGACCACGACGATCGCGCACACGGCCTCGCCCCAGCGCTCGTCGGGGACGCCGATGATCGCCGCCTCCGCGACCGCGGGGTGCGCGAAGAGCGCGTCCTCGACCTCGGCCGAGTACACGTTCTCGCCTCCGGTGATGACCATGTCCTTCTTCCTGTCGACCAGCGTGAGGAAGCCTTCCTCGTCGAGGAAGCCGAGGTCGCCCGACCGGAACCAGCCGTCGGCGGTGAAGGCCTCGGCGGTCGCGTCGGGGCGATCCCAGTACCCGGCGAAGACATTGGGCCCGCGGAACTGCACCTCGCCGATCTCGCGTGCGTCGCAGGGCTCGCCCGCGTCGCGCGCGACGCGGAGCTCGACGAAAGGCGCCGGCTTGCCGACGCTGCCGAACTTGCGCTTCCAGTCCGGCACGGGCATGAGCGTGCCGCCCGGCGCGGTCTCGGTGAGTCCGTAGCCCTGCAGGTAGATGAACCCGCGACGGTCGAGCTCCGCCATGACCGACGTCGGGCACGGCGCGCCGCCGCTCACCACAAAGCGAAGCTCCGGCAGGTTCGCCTGCGTGAAGGCCGGCAGCTTGAGCATCTCCAGCCATATCGCCGGGACGCCGAAGCAGAGCGCCGCGTGCTCGCGCTGCAGGAGGTCAAGGAGCGGCACCGCCTCGAACTTCCGCACGATGACCACGCGACCGCCGAGCGTGAGCGACGGGACGGTGTAGAGACCGATCCCGCCGGAGTGGAACATCGGCAGGACCGTCACCGTCGTGTCGCGATCCGTGAGGCCGACCGGGATCGCCATGTTCGGGATGTTCCAGAAGACGTTCGCGTGCGTGAGGACCGCGCCCTTGGGGTGGCCGGTCGTGCCGGCGGTGTAGAGGATCAGATGCGGCTCACCGAACAGCGCCCGCTCCGCGGGACGCTCCGCCGCGACAGCGCGTTCACGCCGCCGCACGTACTCCTCGATGGCGAAGCGCGCGAGCTCCGTCTCGACCTTCGCCGCGAGCGCGGCGTGCTCGGCGCCGACGAACAGGGCTCGGGCGCCAGCGTCGTGTAGCTGGAAGTCGAGCTCGGGCGCCGCGAGGCGCCAGTTGAGCGGGACCAGGATCGCGCCGAGCTCCGCGGTCGCGTAGAAGAGCTCCATGAATTCGATCGAGTTCGACAGGAGCGTCGCGACGCGGTCATGACGGCCGACGCCGATCTCGCGCAGCACCGCCGCGGCGCGCAGGATGCGGTCCGCGAGCTGCGCGTAGGTCAGCGTCGTCGCACCCTCCACCAGCGCCTGGCGCCCCGGGGTGAGCTCGGCGCGGTGGAGCAGCCACGCCGATGCGCCGTACTGAGGCGTGGTCGGCGATGCGCGGAGCCCACCCGGCGCGCTCATGCGCGGCCCCAGCGGATGGCCGTCGCGGCCCACGAATAACCGGTGCCCGCCGCGAGCATGACGACGAGGTCGCCGTCCTGAAGGAGGCCACGCTCGCGCGCGCGATGCAGACCCATGATCGGATCGATCGCCGACATATGGCCGTGGTCGGAGAGGTAGACGCAGCACTGCTCGGAGACGCCGAGCCGCTGGCGCACGACGTCGAACAGCGATCGCTTGGTGTGGATCGGCAGCAGCACGCGGATATCTGCGACGCGGTACCCGCTGCGCTCGACGGCCTCTACCGCGACCGCGACGAACCGGTCGGCCGTGACCGGGTCCAGGTTCCGCTTCATCGCCGCCGGATCGCGCACGTCGAGCGAATGCCGCCGCGCGCGCACGGTCTCGGCGCTCGCGGGCTCGCGCGATCCGCCGGCCGGCACCATGACGTCGTCCGCGAACGATCCGTCGGTGAAGCCGGCGGTCTCGAGCACGTGGTTCTCGGGGTGGTCGCGGCGCAGCAGGAGCGCGGCGCCGCCGGCTCCGAAGTTGAACATGAAGCGCGAGCGCTCGTTCTCGTAGTCGATCAGGTCGTGCTCGCGCGAGCCGCCGGCGAGAAGGACCTGGTCGATCCGATCGTTCGTGCAGATGAGGCCCTTCGCGACCTGCATGGCGATCGGCGTGCCGCAGGACACGCCCTGGATGTCGAACGCGAGCGAGCCCGTCGCGGCGGCACCGAGGAGCTGCTGCACCCGGGGCGCGGCGCTCCACACCGGAAAGTCGCGATACGGGCTTCCCATGTACAGGAGCGCGTCGATCTTGCGGCCCGGGTTGCGCGCGAGGATCGGCGCGGCCGCCTTCGCGGCCAGGTCCGACGCGTGCTCGTCGGCCGCCGCGATGTGCTTGCCCTCGAGGCCGAACTTCTCGCGAACGACGGCCGCCGGGATGCCCGACAACGACGCGATCTCGTCGGCGGTCTGGAAGCCGACGGGGGAGTAGGCGTGCACGTCGACGATGCCCACCGCGGTCATGACTTCCGCCTGGGCTTTCCGCGCAGACCGCTCTCGAGGAACGCGCGGATGGTGCGCCGCGTGGCGGCCGGCGGCCGCTTGCCGTCCCACAGCACGTAACGCGAGCCGAGCGACTCGGCCATTCCCATGAGGGAGTACGCGAGCGTCTCCGCGTCGAGGTCGGACCGGACCTGACCGGCGGCCTGCGCCTTTCGCAGCCCCTGCACGTAACCCTCGGCGAGCGTCCGGTAGTGCCAGCGATACAGATCGTCGTCGACGGTCTCGGCCTGAAGGATGACGCGGTACAAGTTGCGGTGTTTGCGCACGAACTCGAAGAACGTCTCGAAGCCGACGACCTCCTGCTCGAGCCGATCGTCGATCTCGCGGACCTCCGCGGCGATCGTTCGGCGCAGCCGCGTGTTCAGCGTGTGCACCAGGTCTTCGAAGATCGAGCGCTTGTCCGGGAAGTACAGATAGAACGTCCCAAGAGCGACGTCGGCGCGCTGCGTGATCTCGACGATGCCGGCGTTATGGAAGCCGCGCTCGCCGAAAACCGCCTCGGCGGAATCGATGAGCTTCTGCCGCGTCCGCTGGCCGCGGGCCGTCGTCGGCAGCGGGATGACCGCGCCACGCTTGGCCCGTTCGCCGCGCCGCGCGACCATCGCCGAACCTGAAGCCTGTTTCATATATCAGTTCGGGGCGGACGATAGCCTCCGCGGCGCCCACCCGCAATCGGGTCGGCAGACGGCGCCGTGCGTCGGCTGGAACGTGCCCTGCTGAGGGAGCGGTATCGTGGCCTACGCATCCGTGACCGTCGTCCTCTTCGTTGGCTCCGCTCTGCTCGCGTGCGCCCTAGCGGCCGGCATCACGCCGTTCATCGCGCGCCTCGCCGAGCGGATCGGGATGCTTGACATCCCGGGCGGCCGGCGCACGCACCCGCGCCCCATCCCGAGGCCCGGCGGGCTCGCGATCGCGCTCGCGTTCGGCCTGACCATCGCGACGTTCTGGGTCATCGACCGCCTCGCCGGCGGACCGTTCCTCATCCCGGATGAGGTCCGCTCGTCGCGCTTCACGCAGACCGCGATCGCGGCGCTCCTTGGCATGACGCTCGGCTTCATCGACGACGCGTTCGAGCTGCGCGCGCGCTGGCAGTTCCTCGGCCTACTGGTGGTTTCCGCGGTCATCGTCCGCGCCGGCATCCGCATCGATTTCGTCGACGACCCGTTCGGCTCCGGCATCCTGCAGTTCGCGACGCCCATCGCGATCGCGATCACGTTCTTCTGGATCGTCGGCATGAACGTCGCGCTCAACTTCATCGACGGCCTGGACGGCCTCGCCGCCGGCGTCGCCGCGATCGCGGCCGCGACGCTCGGTGCGATCGCGCTCCTTCCGCAGGTGTCCGAACCGTTCGTCGCATGGATGGCGTTCTCGCTGGCCGGCGCGACGCTCGGCTTCCTCTTGTTCAACTTCCATCCGGCGCGCCTCTTCATGGGCAGCACCGGCGTGGTCTTCGTCGGCACGATGCTCGCGGTGCTCTCCATCTTCGGCACGGCGAAGGTCGCGGCCGCGCTGCTCGTGCTGGGCGTGCCGATCATCGACACCTTCTATGTATTGCTCCGGCGGGTGGTGCAGCGGCAACCACCGTTCGCGCCCGACCGCGGTCACTTCCACCATCGTCTGCTCGACGTCGGGCTCTCGCACCCGCAGGCCGTGCTGCTGATCTATGCGCTCACGCTCGGCTTCGGCGCGCTCGCGCTCATGACGACCGGACGCACCCAGGTGCTCGCGTTCGTTGGCGCCGTCGTGCTCTTCGGCGTCGTCGTGATCGCGCTCGCGCAGCGCAGCGCGCGCGCCGCCGAGCTCGATCCGTCGCTGTATGCCGACGAAGCGGACCGCTTCTAAGAAGGAGCACGCCGCCGTCCGGATCGGCACGTGCTCGTGGACCGACCCGACGCTCATCGAGTCGGGGTGGTACCCGCCAGACGTCGCGAAGAAGCCCGACGAGCGCCTGCGCTACTACGCCGACAAGTTCGACCTCGTCGAGAACGACGCGTCGTACTACGCGATCCCCGATTCGAAGCAGGCCACGCTCTGGGTCGAGCGCACGCCCGAGAACTTCACCATGAACTTCAAAGCCTTCGGGACGATCACCGGGCATCCGACCGATCCGAAGCGCCTCCCGAAGGAGCTTCGCGAGGCGCTCCCCAAGGACGCGCTCGCGAAGCGACGCCTCTACCCAAAGGACTTCCCGAAGGAGGTGCTCGACGAGATACACGCGCGCTTCTGGGTCGGGCTCGAGCCGCTGCGCAAGAGCGGCAAGCTCGGCGCGATCCTTCTCCAGTACCCCGACTGGTTCCCGATCGGCCGCAAGAACAAGGAGGAGATCCTCCACGCTCGCGAGCTGCTTCCGGACGATGCGCTCGCGGTCGAGTTCCGCAACCGCACCTGGATGGAGGAGCGCAACCAGGAGGAGCCCCTGGCGTTCCTCCGCGAGAACGGCCTCACCTACGTGTCGGTCGACGAGCCGCAGGGGTTCCCCTCATCGATCCCGCCGGTCGCCGCCGTCACCGCGCCCCTCGCGATCGTCCGCTTCCACGGACGCAACGCCGAGAACTGGAAGAAGCCCGGCCTCACCGCCGCCGAGCGCTTCGATTACTCCTACACGAAGCCCGAGCTCGCGGAGTGGCTGCCGAAGATCCGCAGGCTCGAGGAGGAGGCGGACGAGGTGCAGCTCCTCATGAACAACTGCTATGGCGACAAAGCCGTGCGCAACGCGGCCGACCTCGGACGCTTGCTCGCTTCGCGCAACTAACATCGCGGCGTGACGCGACCCCTGTCGGACTTCATGCCCCGCGAGCGTCTCGCCGGCGTGCCCCACACGACTCGCCGTTTCGCGTGCCGCTCCGCGCTCGCGCTGGCGCCCGATGGTTCGCAGCTCGCGGTCGTGTCGGATCAGGGCGCCGGCACGTTCGAGGCGTTCACGCTGCCGCCCACCGGCGGCACGGCGCAGCGCGCGCTCACCGTCGAGGAGCACGCCGTGCGGAGCCTCTGCTGGAGCCCGAGCGGCGAGCTCATCGCCGCGGCCGACAAGGGCGGCACCGAGCTGCACCAGCTGTACGTCCGCCATCCCGACGGACCGCGCGCGCCGCTCTCGGTCGATCCCGCGGGCAAGGTGCAGCGCCTCCTCTCGTGCAACGCCGCATCGCCCGACGGCACGCGCGTCGCGTTCTCATCGAACGCGCGACGCTCCACCGACATGGACATCGTCGTCGCCGACCTGCGCTCGCGCGCCGAGCGCGTGCTCCTGGCGGGCGAGGCGTGGCACGTCGTCGGCGGGTGGTCGCCCGACGGCGCGCAGCTCCTTGTGATGCGCGTGCTCGACAACACCACGCAGGACCTGCTGCTCGTCGATCCCGAGACCGGCGACGCGCGCGAGATCACGGCCCACGCCGAGGACACCTCGCACGTGCCCGCGGGATGGCTCGCGGACGGCCGCGTGCTCGAGATCACCGACCAGGACGCCGAGCATCTCTGGCTCGCCGCGCTCGATCCGAACACCGGCGCGCGCGAGACCGTCGATCGCTCGGGGTGGGACGTCGAGCTCGCGGGGTCCTCCCTCGATGGCCGGGTGCAGGTCTGGTCGGTGAACGAGGACGGCTATTCGAAGATCCGCTGGCGCGTCGAGGGCGGGCCTCTACGGGAGCGCGACATCAAGGGCGTATGCGAGGACCTCGTCGTCTGCGCCGACGGCTCGCGCGCGGCCTTCGCGCGCTTCTCGGCCACGGAGCCATGGCAGGTGTGGACGCTCGACACCGCGACGGGCGACGCCCGCGTCGCTATCACGAGCACGACGAACGTGCCGTCTTCTGAACTCGTGGAGCCCGAGCTGATCCGGATCCCGGGCGTCCAGGGCGACATCCCGTGCTTCGTCTATCGGCCGAAGAACGCGAAAGCACCCTATCCCGCGGTCCTCTATCCGCACGGCGGACCCGAAGGGCAGTCGCGTCCAGCGTTCGCGCCGGCGGCGATGCACCAACTCGCGCTCATCGACGCGGGCATCGCCATCGTCGTGCCGAACATCCACGGATCGACCGGGTACGGCCGTTCGTGGCAGGCCGCCATCCACAAGGACTGGGGCGGCATCGACCTGCGCGATCTGCGCGCCGTCACCGAGTGGATGACGAAGCAGAACGAGTTCGACCAGAAGCGGCTCGCCGTTTATGGCGGGTCATATGGCGGGTTCGCGACGCTCCTCTGCGTCACGCAGATCCCCGACGTGTGGCGGTGCGCGGTCGACGTCTTCGGCGTCGCGAATCTCGTGACGATGCTCGAGAACGCGCAGCCGAACTGGCGGCGCTTCCTGGCGCGCTGGATCGGCGAGCTGCCGAAGGACCGCGCGCGGCTCGTCGAGCGATCGCCGATCACGCATATCGAGAACGTGAAGTGTCCGATGCTCATCCTGCAGGGCAGCAACGACCCGCGCGTGCCGCAGGGGGAGTCGGATCAGGTCGTCGCGAAGCTGCGCGCCCTGGGTCGTCGCGTCGAGTACATCGTGTATCCCGACGAGGGCCACGGCTTCACGAAGAAGAAGAACGCCGACGACGCATACGGCCGGATCATCGCGTTCCTGGTCAGAGAACTCGGGGTATGACGCGTGGCACCGTGCGCGCGATGTTCGCGGTGGCTGTGCTGCTCGCGTCAGCGTTCGCGGTCGCAGCCACGGTCGCCATGCTGTCGCCGCGGCAAGCGACGCGGCCCGCAGCCATTGCCCTCTCGTCGCTCGCGGCCCTTCCAGATGGCACGCCCGTCCGCGTCACGTCCAGCTTCCTCTCCGGTCTCGATCTGAAGGCGGCGCGGGCACGGCAGACAGACTTCGGCAAGCCTCGTGGTGTGGTCAAGGAACTCCCCGTGTTCCTCGTTCGCCACGGCGACGAGGTTCGCGCTTTCATCGGGGTAGATCCGAGGAGCGGCTGCGACATCAAGTACTTCACGGCGCGCGCGCTGCCCTGGGGCTCGTTCCCGCCGATGCTTTACGACGTTTGCCACGGTTCGAACTACGACTTCTTCGGTCAGAAGACAGGCGGACCGACCCCGTGGAACCTCGACGAGCTCGTGCTGACGATCCGCGACGGTGTGGTCTACGCCGACACCACCCACGTCATCCCCGGCCGGTGGGTGGCGGGCTAGGGGATCGTGCTCCCGAGGAGCACGCCGTCGGCCCAGTACGCGCCGCTCGGTCCCGCCGATCGAACGTCAAAGGTGAAGCCGCCGTCGTAGGGCTCCCGCACCGCACTGACGACGGTCGCGCCATCGAGCTCGTCACCGGCCCGCAGGTCGCCCACGTGACGCCCGTCCGCCGTCGGGTGCCCGGGCGACACCAGCACCGTTCGACCATCTGAAAGGACGACGCGCACGACCTCGTGCGTCGTCGGGACCGGCGTGCTGCCGATCGCGACGAGCGGCGCCGCGACGCGCACGCCGTTCGCCAGCGTCCACACGATGTCGCCGACCTTCAGGTCCTGCACCGCGACCTCGCCCGAGGGCGTGGCGATCTCCGTGTCACGCGCGAGGCAGATCGGGCAGTTGAGCGGGCCGACCGTCGTGCGCTTCGTGATGTCGACCCTGCCGAAGACGTCGACCGTCCCCTCCAACTGCGTCCCGCTGGCCTTCGTCGCCGTCGCGTTCGGCCCACCCGTCGAGCGGTAGTTGAAGGAGGCGGTCTGCGGCTGCGAGGGACCGCCGAACGAGGCGGGTGAGAACACGAGCGCGTTCAGCGCCTTCCAGTCGCGGTAGACGGCGAGCGCGTCCGTACCCACACGCTTCGTGATCGCGGCGTACGTCTCGGCGTCCTTCTGGATCTCGGCGATCTTCGCCTTGGCGAGGTCGTCCTCGTTCGATCGCGCGATCGGATAGAAGTCCGGGTCGCAGAACTCGATGCGCCCGCCCGCATCCATGACGCGGTACTTGAGCTCGGCGACGGACAGCGGCGACGGTGCGGGTGTCGGGCTCGCGGTCAGACCGCCGCCGCAGGCGGCGAGCAGAAGCGCGAACACGGCAAGCACGCGCACACCCATCAAACGTCCGACGCTCACGTCTGGTTCCACTCCCCTTTCGTAGCCATGCGGCGACACGGTACGCCGTGTGCTTACTAAGTGGCATGGTCGTCAACCACTTTCCGCGGCCGGTGCTCGTCGTCGACGACGACGAAGCGACGCGCGCGGCCGAGCACGCGGTCCTCGAGCATCACGGCTTCCGGGTGATCGAAGCGCGCGATGGCGCAGAGGCGATGCAGGCCATCCAGATCGATCCGCCGTCGGTGGTCGTGCTCGACGTCCAGATGCCGGGCGTCGATGGGCCGTCGTTCGCGCGCGAGCTGCGCATGGCGCTGCGACGCGTGCCGCTCGTGATCCTCACCGCCGCGAGCGATCCGCGTCACGAGGCCGATCGCTGCAACGCCGAGGCGTACCTGGCGAAGCCATTCGACGCCGGCGAGCTCGTGAACGTGGTCCGTCGCTTCTCTACGTAACTGCCGGCGCATATGCTCGCGCCATGCCCGCCCGGCTCCTCGTCAAGCAAGAAAGCCACGTCACCGAGCACGCGCCCGAGCAGCTCTCGGAGCTTCGGCCCGAACATCCCTGCTGGCTCGACATCGCCGATCCCAAGGGCGAGGAGCTGGCGCTCGCCGCGAGCGAGCTGAACCTCCATCCGCTCGCGGTCGAGGACGCGCAGCACCAGCACCAGCGTCCGAAGATCGACGAATATGACGATCACTACTTCATCGTCGTGTACGCGCTCGAGGAGCCGAGCGCCGATGTCATCGTCCACCGCGAGCTGTCGATCTTCGTGAAGCAGAACGCGGTGGTCACCGTCCACGACGGCACGATCGCGTCGCTCCAGCTCGTCGAGAAGCGCTTCCGCGAGAACAAGCTCGCGACCACGGGTCTGCTGCTCCACGCGATCCTCGACACGATCGTCGACAGCTACTTCGACGTCCTCGACAGCCTCGGCGATCGGGTCGAGCGCATCGAGGCGATGGTCATCGACGGCGACCAGCGCGACGCCACCACCTCGATCCGCGAGCTGTTCAAGCTGAAGCGCGACCTGCTCGCGATCCGCAAGGTCATCGCCCCGGAGCGCGACGTCGCGGCCTCGCTCGTGCGCGGGGACATCAAGGAGCTGCGCGAGACCGGACGACGCGCGTACTTCCAGGACCTGTACGACCACGTCGTCCGCGTCACCGACGAGGTCGACACCTTCCGCGATCTCGTGTCGAACGTCGTCGACGCGCACCTCGCGGCCCAGTCGAACCGCCTCAACGAGGTCATGAAGGTCCTCACCGCGATCGCGACGGTCCTGCTGATCCTCGGCGTCGTCACCGGGTTCTTCGGCCAGAACTGGACGTTCATCCCGTACGACGACCCGCTGCTCTTCTGGCTCATCATGACGTTGATGGTCGCCGCCACGCTCGGTACCGCCGTGTACTTCAAGCGCCGCGGATGGCTCTAGCGGATCTCCGCGTCGTCTTCATCGACGACGGCGGCGTCCTCAACGACAACGAGCGGCGCGCACCCCAGTGGCGTCGGCTCCTGAGCGAGTACCTGCCGCCGCGTCTCGGCGGCACGCCCGAGGCGTGGGCTGAGGCGAACCGGCCGGCGTTCGATCGGTCGTGGTCGCGATACATGGACCGCGTGCGGACGGGGCCCGCTCGCGGGATCCACGAGTGGATCCGAGCCGACCGCGGCGCCTGGCTCGTCGACATGTGCGAGCGTGTCGGCGTCGCGCCGCCGCCCGATCCGGTCAGCTTCGCGGTCGAGACGAGCACCTGGGTGTCCGAGCGCGTCCGCGCCGAGATCCCGGGCGCCGTCGAGGCCGTGCGCCAGCTCTCGTCAGGCGGGATGGTGCTTCACATGGCGAGCGGTGGTCTCTCGTGGGAGCTCGACCCGTATCTGCGCGGGATGGGCATCCGTCATCTCTTCGAACGGCTGTACGGTCCCGACCTCGTCGACACGACGAAGAACGGTCCGGGCTACTACGCCGCGATCATCGCGGACTCGGGCACCGATCCGGCCGGCGCCGTCGTGGTAGAGGACAGCACCGACGCACGCGGCTGGGCCGCGTCGGTCGGACTGCGTGCGTTCCCATCGCTCCGCGACCTCCTGACTGAGATCGGCGGAAATGCGCGGATGACCGCGCTCCCCTAGACTCGCGTTGCCTTGGCCGCACCCCGCACCCCGGGTGGAGCGCGCTCAAACGCGGCGATCCTGGGCCAGGTCGGATTCATCATCGCGGTCCCGATCGCTGTTGGCGCCTGGCTCGGCCTGCAGATCGACCGAGCCGCCGGAACCTCTCCGATCGGGCTGCTCGTCCTGATCTTCGTGG
>DASQIF010000006.1:0-3317 GCA_035631715.1 Candidatus Acidiferrales bacterium | reverse complement strand
GCACCGCCGCGAACAGGATCGCGATCCAGTACGCGCCGCTCGCGACCCCGGCCTCGCGCGCGCGCACCGGGCCGAACGCGAGGCTCTCGAGGAGCACGAGCATGCCGGTGAACGTCAACGCGGCGGCGAGACCATCGGGGTGGCGACGCTCGGCGACGATTTCTCGCACCGCGACCAGGAGCGTCTTGTCGATCATTCGCCCGACCGCTGTTCGCGGGTGGTCAGAACGCCGTCCGCGATACCGAGCCGGACACGCGCGCCTTGGTCGAGCTCGTGATGGAGATGCGTGGCCATGAGCACGCTCTGTCCGCGCGCGACCGCCGCATCGATCGCGCCGCGCAGCAGCAGCACCGCGTCGTCGTCGAGGTCGGCGAACGGTTCGTCGAGGAGGACGATCGGCTCGGGTTCGGTCTCGAGGCGCGCGAGTGACGCGCGACGCCGCTGACCCGCCGAGAGGCGCTCGATCGGACGATCCATGACCTCCCCGAGGCCCCACACGCGCAGCGCGCGCGACACGTCGGCGTTCGTCCTCCCGCGGAACGCGGCCAGGAAGGTCAGGTTCTCGCGCGGGGTCAGACCGCGGAGGAGCATCGGCCGGTGCCCCAGGAAGAGCGGTGGGCTCGGCATGCGGCGCGAGCCGCGCGAGAGGGGGACGAGACCGGCGAGCGCCCGGAGGAGGGTGGTCTTGCCTGCGCCGTTCGACCCCCGGAGGATCGCCAGGCCCGGGCCGAGCTCGAGCGAGGCGCCCCGCAGCACCGGCCGGTCGTCGAGGACGACCGTGGCATCGTGGAGCGATGCGGAAGCGGGCATGCGCGGCCATTCTCGCCGTGACCTGCGGCGTGGCGCTGGGCGCGATCCTGGCGGCCTGCGCGCCCCAGCCGGCGTCGAACGACCCCGGTCGGCAGGTCTACGACCGCACCGGCTGCGCGACCTGCCACGAATCTGGTCTCGGGAACCTCTTCCACCCGGTGGGCCCGCCCCTCGACCATATCGGGACGGTCGCCGGCACCCGGCGCCCTGGGCTGTCGGCGCAGGACTACATCCGCCAGTCGATCGTCGACCCGGGTGTCTACGTAGTACCTGGGTACCCCGACTCGATGCCCCGGGGGCTGGGCGAACGGCTCTCTAAGGAGGAGGTGGACGATCTGGTTGGGTATCTGGCCTCGTTACGGTAGCGATGGCTCCTAACGACCCTCCTCAGCAGGCCGTTACCCGGATAGGGCAGGACGAGGACGCGGCGCTGGCCGTCCGGGCCTCGGGCGGCGACGTCTCGGCTTTCGGCCTTCTCTATGACCGGCACGTCGACGCGATCTATCGGTACATCTATTACCGGGTTCGCAACGACGCCGAAGCGGAGGACTTAACAAGCGACGTGTTCATGCGAGCGCTGAAGGCGGTCCCACGGTACGAGCCACGTCAGGCGTTCCTCGCCTGGCTCTACCGGATCGCGCGCAACGCGATCATCGACCGCGCGCGCCGCGGCAACCGCCAGGTCCCGTTCGAGGACGCGATCGAGCATCCCACGCCGGACCAGGTGGTCGAGCCCGATGCGCAGCTGCTCGCGACTTCCGACAGCGACACCCTCCGCAACGCGCTGAAGAAACTCACGCCCCTCCAGCAGGAGGTCGTCGTGCTCCGCTATCTCCACGGGTACAGCACACAGGAGATCGCGAACATCGTCGGCAAGCGCGAGGGGACCGTGCGCGGGATCCAGTTCCGCGCCATCGGCGCGCTCCGCCAGCTCATCCCGTCGCGCGAGGCCCTTTAGATGAGTGACCGTTTCCCCGAGCCGCGGATGCGCGACGAGTTCCGGAGCGAGCTGCGCGCGAAGCTCATCGCCGAGGCGCAGACCGTCCTCGATCCGCACGCGCGTCGCGGCACCGCATGGACGTCGTGGCTGCGACCGGCGCTCGGCGTCGGCGTCGCCGCGCTCGTCCTCATCGCCGGCGCGGGGACCGCGGCCGCGAGCAGCCTGCCGGGCGATCCCGCCTTCGCGCTCAAGAAGGCCGTCGAGGATCTGCAGGTCACGCTCACCTTCGACGACGTCCAGCGCGTGCAGCTCCTCGCGCAGCTCGCCGATCGCCGGCTCGACGAGCTTCAGAAGGTCGCGAACAGCGCCGACAAGGCGCCGACCGCATCTGAGGAATATGCCGAGGCGGTCACGCGCTTCCGCGCCGCGGTCGACGCGATGCAGCACGCCGCCCCGCAGGACAAGGCCGATGCCGCGCAGGGTGTCGCCGACGCGGCCCGCGACAAGCACGACGCCGTCCTCGACGTGATCGAGGACAAGGTCCCGGAGCAGGCGAAGCCGGCGCTCGAGCGCGCCAAGGAAGAAGAGCACCGGGACAGGAACGACAACGACAGTGGCGGGACCACGGGGAAGGACACCCCGCGTCCGAGCCGCTCTGCCGAGCCAACGCGCTCGCCGCGTCCGGCCGAGACGAGCCGCGCGACCGAGACGCCGCGCCGGACTGACGCCCCATCGACGACCCGTCCCGCGACGCCGCGTCCGAGCCCCAGCAACCACGACTAGTCCCTAGGACGCCTTGCGGTGCTGCTCCTCTAGACGGAGTTCGATCGCCGGCACCGGTCCGTGCGCGGGCCCCGGCATCGGGATTACGTTCGAGACATGCGGCTCATCCTCAACGCTCGCCACGCTCCACGCGACGGCGCGCGCGATCGTCCGCGCGATGACGGCGAAGATCCAGCGGATGTCGTCCATACGGCTGGTCGCCCGAGCATCGGTCATGCCAGCCCGCGGCACGGCGCGTGCGGCGGTTCCGGCGCCATGCCCAAGATCCTGATCGCCGAAGACGACGCCGCCATCGCCACCGTCCTGCAGGAGGCGATCGGCGAGCGGCTGGGCGTCGCGACGCACGTGGTCGCGAACGGCGCCCTCGTGCCGGACGCGCTCTCGGCCGAGCGGCCCGACCTCATCGTCCTCGACCTGTCACTTCCGGGGCTGTCGGGTCTGGACGTGTTCGATCTGGTGCGGAACGATCCGGTATGGGCGCCCACACCGGTGCTGTTCCTCACCGCCGATCCGGAGAAGGCGAGCACGGCGTCCGCGCCGACGGGCCAGCATCGCGTGATGGGTAAGCCGTTCGAGGTGGATGAGCTCATCGCGCTGGTGACGTCGCTGCTCGGGGAGGCGGAGGCCGCCGCCTAGGCTAGGCAGACACGGCGCGAATGGAGCGCCGCCGCTGCGTGCGTACCCAGCCCAGCACGTCCTCGGGCGGCATCGGTATCGCCATCAGGTACCCCTGCGCGAGATCGCAGGTCAGCTCGCCGAGCCGCAAGAGGGTCGCGGAGTCCTC
>DASQIF010000005.1:0-2248 GCA_035631715.1 Candidatus Acidiferrales bacterium | reverse complement strand
GGCTCGCGGGAGAGCCCGGCGGTGCGCCGGTGCGCACGACGCTCCCGCAGTCGCCGTTCTGGACCGGCATGTACGCCGCGACCGGCGCGCTCCTCGCGGTCATCCAGCGCCGCGCGAGCGGTCGCGGTCAGCACGTCGACGTCTCGGGGCAGCAGAGCATGGTGACGGTGCATCCGCCGGCGCCGGTGTTCGCCGACGTGGCGAAGGAAGAGCACATGCGCCTCGGTCCGAATCTCCTCGGGCGCAGCATCGTCGGCGCGCGCTTCCGCAACATCTGGCCCTGCGCCGACGGCCACGTGTCCTTCGCGATCCAGGGCGGGCCGATCGGGCGCCACACCGGCCGCATGCTCGCGGCGTGGATGGGCGAGCGCGATTTCCCGGCGAAGCGCTTCCGCGCCATCGACTGGGACGCGTTCGACAACCGCACCCTCTCGCAGGCCGACGTCGACGCGCTCGAGGCCGAGGTCGGCGCCTTCCTGCGCACGCTGTCGAAGCGGGAGTTCTTCTCGGGCGTGATCGCGCGCAACATGCTCGGCTATCCCGTCGCGGACGCGGCCGACATCTACGCCGACGAGCAGCTGCGCGCGCGCGCGTTCTGGCAGGACGTCGCGATCGACGGCACGACGCTCTCGTTCCCGGGCGGCTTCGCGCTGTTCGACGGCGAGCGGCCCCGCATCCGGCGCGGCGCGCCGCGCCTCGGTGAGCACACCGCGGAGATCCTCGGACCGGTGACCGCATGAAGGCGCTCCAGGGGATCCGCGTCGTCGAGCTCGGATGGGCCGCGGCCGGCCCGCTCGTCGGCACGTATCTCGCGTCGCACGGCGCGGATGTCATCCATCTCGAGTCCTCGACCGCGCTCGATCCGTTCCGCTCCACGTATCCGCCGTTCAAGGACAACCAGCCGGGGCCGGACCGCGCCGCGATGTTCTCCTTCTATAACGCCGGCAAGCGCGGGGTCACGCTCGACCTCAAGCAGCCGCAGGCCGTGGAGCTCGCGCTGCGCCTCATCGACACCGCCGACGTGGTCATCGAGTCGTTCCCGGCCGGCACGCTCGAGCGCCGCGGGCTGTCCATCGACACGATGCGTGCGCGCAACGCGGATCTCGTCGTGCTCTCGTCCTGCAACCAGGGACAGACGGGACCGCACGCGCAGCACCCGGGCTACGGCAGCCAGCTCACCGCGCTCGCCGGCTTCACCAATCTGCTGGGCGATCCCGAGCGGACCCCGGTGATCCTCTACGGCCCGTACATCGACTACATCGCCGTGGGGTATGGCGTCATCGCGATCCTCGCGGCGATCGATCGCCGCGCGCGCACCGGGCAGGGCTGCGTCATCGATCTGTCGCAGTACGAGGCCGGCCTCCAGTTCATGTCGCCCGCGCTGCTCGAGCACGACGCGAACGGCGCCATCCCGACGCGCGCCGCGAATCGCGACCGCGTCGCCGTGCCGCACGGCGTGTATCCGGCGAGCGAGCCCGACGCGTGGATCGCGCTCTCGGTGTGGGACGACGACGAGTGGCGGCGT
This sequence comes from Candidatus Acidiferrales bacterium, assembly GCA_035631715.1. GTDB lineage: Bacteria > Chloroflexota > Limnocylindria > P2-11E > P2-11E > CF-39. The sequence goes on along the minus strand of DASQIF010000005.1, from coordinate 723 downwards.
CTGCGCGAAGCGCTCGGCGATCCGGACTGGGCGCGCGACGCGTCGCTGGCGACCGCCGACGGACGGCGCGCGCGCGAAGCCTGGCTCGACGAGCGCATCTCGGAGTGGTCGCGGCGACAGCCGCGCGCGAGCGCGGTCAGCCGCCTGCGGTCGCGCGGCCTACGCGCCGCGGCGGTCGAGTCGATCGGCGAGCTCTTCAACGATCCGCAGCTGGTCGAGCGCCGCGCGTGGCGCACCGCCCGGCATCCGGTGATCGGCGACGTGCGGCTCATGGCGCCGCCGTTCGTCCTCTCCGACAGCGAGCAGGGCCCCGAGCGGCCCGGGCCGACGCTCGGACAGCACACCGCGGAGGTGCTGCGGGGCGTCCTCGGCATCGACGGCGCCGAGTACGCGTCCCTCGAGGCGGCGGGCGTCCTCAAGTAATAGCGTCACGCGGACATGACTGAGGACGCCGGGGAGATCGCGCGACCGGCGGGCGGGTACTTCGACGACATACAGCTGGTGCACGAAGCGCTGCCCGGCATCGACGCGGCGGACGTGGACCTGGGGACCGTCTTCCTCGGCAAGACGCTCCGTCTGCCGCTCGTGATCTCGGGCATGGCCGGTCGACACGGTCGTGCGCTCGCGGTGAACGAGACGCTGACCAGGGTCGCCGCCAAGAGCGGGATCGCGATCGCCGGAGCGACGGCTCCCGGCGGGTTCGTCATCGCCGAGGTCGAGATG
>DASQIF010000004.1:0-6671 GCA_035631715.1 Candidatus Acidiferrales bacterium | reverse complement strand
GAACATGCCCATGAGCAGGTTGCCGAGCAGGAACGCGAGGCCGACCTGCATCGGGCTATAGCCCAGGACGAGCTGCAGGTAGAGCGCCGAGAGGAAGAATGCGGCGAACATCGCGGCGGCCCAGAGCACGCCCATCACGTTCGCGGTCGCGAGGTTGCGCTGGCGGAAGAGCGCGAGGGGCATGAGCGGATCGCTGACCCGCGACTCGATGACGATGAAGATCGTGAAGAGCGCCGCGGCCGTGCCGAGAAGGCCGAGCGTCTGCGGCGAGGTCCAGCCCGCCTCGTTGCCGTTCACGATCGCGTAGACCGCCGTCATGACCGACGCGGTGACGGTGATCGCGCCGCCGACGTCGAGACGCGCGTTGGATGCGAACGCGTTCGCGGTAGGCACGACGCGCGTCGCCCACACGAGCACCGCCACGCCGACCGGGATGTTCACGATGAAGACGGAGTGCCAGCCGAAGAGGGAGACCAGCACGCCTCCGAGCAGCACACCGACGCTGCCACCGCCCGCCGAAACGAACCCGACGATGCCCATGGCCTTGGCGCGGTCCGCCGGCGCGGTGAAGAGGGTCATGATCAGCGAGAGCGCGACGGCCTCGGTGACCGCGCCGCCGAGCCCCTGCGCGGCGCGCGCGATGACGAGCGAGGTCTGCGAGGTGGAGAGCCCGGCGACCGCCGAGGCGATCGTGAAGAGGCCGATGCCGATGAGAAAGAGTCGGCGGTGGCCGAAGAGATCGCCGAGGCGGCCGCCGAGCAGGAGAAATCCGCCGAAGAAGAGCATGTACGCGTTCACGACCCACGCGAGGGACGTCTCGCTGAAGCCGAGCTCCGCGCGGATCGACGGGAGCGCGACGTTCACGATCGTCGTGTCCAGCACGATCATGAAGCTGCCCAGGCAGAGCACAACGAGCGCGAGCCAGCGGGCGCGGTCTTCAGTAGTCACTTCGTGCCTCCAGGTGTTCATGCCCAGATAGACGGTTTTCGGCCGAAAAATCATCGGCCGATGAGAAATGCGCCTGCTCCACGTCTATTCCGGTGATGACCGGTCCAACGGCGTCTAAGGCCCGACGCGGGCGTCGCGTCGTCCACTGCGACATCTCACGTCTGCGGGCCGACGCCGCGACCGTCGCAAAGCTCGCTCGCCTGCGTCTCGCCGCACGGCGCGCGGGTTACGTCCTGATCTTCGAGAACGCCAAGCCCGAGCTGGGCGAGCTCATGGGTTTCTTGGGTCTCGAGAAGGTGCTGCTGGCGGCCTAGTCGAGGCGGGGCGGCAGGCCGAAGAGCGGGAACAGCGCCTGGGTGTTGAGGAAGAACGTGATCTCGCGGACGCCGCTCGCGTCCAGATCGATGACCTGCAGCGACCACGGCTCGTGACCCACGCCGTTCGCGGCGGGCTTGTACTGACCGTACGCGGGCATCCCGTTGGCGGTCCCGGCGGGCAACAGCTTCGAGCCCTGGCAGCCGATGCCGGGGCCGAACCACCAGGTGAAGATGTCCGGACGCCCGCTCAGCCAGAGGTCGTACGGCGGCATCGACTGGCTCGCGTCCTCGCGAATGACCTTCGTCAGAAGATTCACGTCGTACTTCTCGAAGGCCTCCACATAGCGCGCGAGCATCGTGCGCTTCGCCTCGTCCATCTCCGCCGCGCGATCCGTCGTGCCGACGCCGGAGGTCTTGAGGGTCGCACGCGCGCGCTGCAACGCGCTGTTCACGCTCGCCACGCTCATCTCGAGGAGCTCGCCGACCTCCGCTGCCTTCCACGACATCACTTCGCAGAGGACGAGAACGGCGCGCTGGCGCGGTGGCAGTCGCTGGAGCGCGGTGACGAACGCGAGGCGCACGCTCTCTCGCGCGACGGCGGTGTCGGCGGGATCGGGATCGGTCGCGACGAGCCGGTCGGGGATGGGTTCGATCCAGGTGACCTCGGGAAGGATCTTCGCCTGTTCGAGCACGGGGGCGCGCGCCGGTCCGAGGTCCATCGGCAGGATGCGATGGTCGCGGCCGCGGAGCTGGTCGAGGCACACGTTCGTGGCGATGCGCGTGAGCCACGTCTTCATCGACGAACGGCCCTCGAACGAGTCGTACGCCTTGAACGCGCGCAGGAAGGTCTCCTGCACCGCGTCCTCGGCCTCGAATGGCGAACCGAGCATGCGGTAGCAGTACGCGGTCAACGCGCTGCGATGGACATCGAGCTCTCGACCGAGATCGCCCTCGGACCGCTTCGTCTGCACCGATCAAATGGTACGGACCGCGAGCGCGCCTGCGATCGCGGTCCGTAGCCCCGGGCGCCTACCGGCTCGCGACCACCTCCCCGTGCGGCTGTCCGTTGTGCGGCGCAGCCACTTCTTCGGGGGGACGCGCGCCGCTCGCTTGCATGCTGGGTGCGGCGGCGACGGCTGCGGTCTGCGATTGGAGGCCGCTCCAGATCCGCGCCGCCTCGTCGCGTCCGCCGAGGCCGAACGCTAGACCGAAGGCAAGCGCGAAGGCACCGATAAGACCGGTGAAGGCGATGTCGATGAGCGTCGACGCGACGCCGATCTGCGTCGCAGCGGCGACGACGCCGAAGCCGAAGGTCGCGACGTAGGCGAGGAGCGCGATGGGTCGCGCGTTCGCGACCCCAGCGGCCTCGAGCGCGTGCAGCGATGCGTTCCGCGCGAGCTGCGCGAGCCACGCGAACGCGCCGACCATGAACGCCGCGACGAGGAGGTTCGGCACGAACGCCAGGACCTCGTTCACGATCGTGCTGATCGCGGTGATGTGGACGAGGTCCGCGGCCATGAGGATGAACACGAGGCGCGCGTACCACTTCACGAAGCCGGCGATGATGCCGGCGGCATCGGTGTTCACCTGCATGCGCCGCAGGAATGCGCTGAGTCCGATGCGCTGGGACGCGGTCTCGAGACGCGCGGCGCGAAGAGCCTTCGCGACGAGGCTCGCGACGGCGCCGGAGATGATCCAGCCGGCGATGAGCAGGATCGCGGCGCCGAGGATCGCCGGAAGGGCCGACAGGAGCGCGACGAAAGCAGCGGTGAGCCCGGTCATTAGGGCGGTACCGAGGTCTGTCACGGGCGCGGGCATTGGACGCCTCCCTATCTGTCTATGGACACCGACCGGGCAGGCAGCATCCGTCGAACCGCGTTAGGGGTCAGGTCCAACGGTCCGGTACCCAGACCCGCGGCGATTTGGTAACGCTAGGTAGCGCGGAGCTGGGGGAACCGGCGGCGAAGGCCCTGCGCTTCGACTTGGAAGAGCGCGAGGGGCTCGGACAGGCTGGGTAGCTCGTACTCGCCGAGGCCGCGCAGCCGCATGCCGTCACGGGGTACGCCCAGCGCGGCGAGGCACGTGGCCGACGCGAGGATCTGGCCACCATGGCCCGCCGAGCAGATGCGCGCGGCCGTGTGCACCGCGATGCCGACGTAACCGCTCTCGCTGAGCGTCGACCGGCCGCTGTGGATGCCGATGCGCACGCAGACCTTCTCGCGACGCGGCCATGAGCGGACCGCTAGACCGCGCTGGATCTCGACCGCGGCGTCGAGTGCCGATGCGGCGTCAGCGAAGGCGGCGAAGAACTCGTCGGCGCGCGCGTCGACCTCGTGGCCGCCCGCGCTGCGCACGGCGTCGCGTATGAGCGAGCGCACATCACGGAGGACGCCGGCGTACGCATCGCCGAGGCGCTGGAGGAGGCGTGTCGATCCCTCGATATCCGTGAGGAGGAACGTCACCGTGCCACGCGGCCATGCGCGCGTGTTCACGCGGCGTCCCGACTCGCGCTCCCGGCGGAGCTGTCCGTCGAAGAACCCGAGCGGCACGATGCCGTACCTCTTCGCCGCTCGCAGCACGCGGTCGCGCGCGCGTGTGCGCGCGGCGTCGTCCTCGAATCCGACCTGATCGAACCGCGCGAGCGCGTTGCGCACGTGCACGGCATCGTTGATCGGCAGGCGGCGCACGCCCTGCGAGTCGACGTAGGCGAACGCGCTATCCGGAAGACGCGAGCGGGCGCTCGCCGAAAGTGGTGCCAACGGATCGCTCCTCTGGAACGAAGTCTAGAGGCTCGCTACTGCTTCAGCGGGTCGACGATGATGCCGTTGCGCTGGGCTTCCCAGTGCACGTGCGGGCCGGTGGTGACGCCGGTGAGGCCCATGAGCGCGACGGGCTGTCCGCGCACCACGCGATCGCCGACCGCGACGAGCGCGAGAGCGGTGTGGTAGTCGCACGACTCCAGGCCGCCCCTGTGCATCACGCAGACCCGCCGGCCACCGCTTGGCACGAAACCGACCGCGTCGACGATGCCGTCATCCGCGGCGACGATCACCGTGCCGTACGGCGCCGCGACGTCGATGCCGGTGTGGATGCCCTGCAGGTACTGGGTGATCGCCGCCGCGGCCGGTCGCAGGAAGCGACGCCCGTCCGACGTGATGCGCGCTTCGCGGGCGGCGGCGTCGGGCGCGAGATCGGTCGCCTCGCCTGCGCCCGCGCCGCAGCGGAACAACTGCAGCACCGTCGAGTACAGCCCGGTGCGCGCCGCGCCGACGAAGTAGCGGCCGTCGGGGCTGAATGCGCGGATCCCGAGCAGGTTCGGCAGCGTCGCGGCGGCAGACCCGTCGCCGACGACGCCGAAACGGTCGAACGCGCTGCCGGCCGGCTCGGTCGCGGACATCGCGCCGATCGCGAGGCGCCCATCGGGCAGCCAGGCGTGCACCGTCCCGGGCGGCGTCGCGACGGACGCGCGCGTCGCGCCGGTCTCCGTCGCGCGCAGCGCGAGCGCGCCTGACGAGCGCAGCAGCAGCGTCTGACCGACGGGCGACCATTCGATGAAGGTGGCGCCGCCGTCGTCCAGCGGCGTCATGGAGCCCGTCTGCGTGGTCCCGATGAAGCGCTGCACCGGCTCGACGTTCGTCGAATAGCGCGTGATCGTGAAGCGCGCGCCGTCCGCGCTGAAGTACGCGTCGTCGCGCGGGTACCGCGGGGCGAGCGACTGATCGACGGACGAGACCAGGCGCGTCGCACCGTTGTCCCAGCTCAGGATGTTCGAGGCCGACCAGTAGAGGAGCTGATCGCCGATCCACTGCACGTTCGGCTCGGTCGGCTTCAGGACGGCGACGGGCAGGACCGATGTCTTCTTCACGATCCACAGCGTCCTCTCGTCGATCCAGTACGAGAGATACGTGCCCGACGCCGACCACTTCGGCTCGCTTCCCACACCACGCTCGACGGTCGTCCCCGACGCGAGATCGAAGACGACGAGCCGCTGATCTTCCTCAGTGCGGGTGACCGTCGTGTCCGAAGGGATCGTGGTGATCTTCGAGAGCGCGAGCGTCTTTGCGTCGGGCGACCACTCGGCTTCGAAGACGTCATCGAGCTCCGGGATCGGAACGCGGATGGTGCAGCGCAGCGGATCGCCGGCGACCTGGGGTCGCGGCGATGGTTCGTCCGATGCGGGCGCGACCGCGGCGGTCGCCGTAGGCGGAGTCGCACTCGATGGCACGCTCGCTCGCACTGCGGGCGCGCATGCGATCGCGGTCAAGAGCGTGACGATCAAGAGAGCGATGCGGTCTCTGGCGGGCACATAGGACGAACGGGGGACTGGGTGAGTCGCAACGCGCTCGTTTCGTCTCGCGTTGCTTGGAGCGATGAGGGGAATGCAGTCGGGATGGCGCGCGCTCGTCCTGTTAGCGGCCGTGCTAGTCAGCTGCACCACGGTAACGCCGGTCGCCCGGCCCGTCGTGCAGTTCCCGCTCGTCGGCGCCGGAGTCGATCCGACGCCGCAGCCCGACGCCGCACCGCGTGTGGCCCCACCGGCACGAGCTCCACAGACCATTCGGTTCCCTTATACGGCGCAGCCCGAGTGGATCCCGACGCCGTACAACCACGACACCGGCCGCGTCGGCGACGGGTCGATCAGCTACATCGTCATCCACTACACGGCCATCAGCTACAACCGCACGCTCAAGGCCTTCAACCTGCCGGACTCCGGCGTCTCCGCGCATTACGTCATCCGGCAGGACGGGCACATCGCGCAGCTCGTGGGTGAGGCCGACACGGCTTGGCACGCGGGCAACGGCTACTTCAACGACCACTCGGTCGGGATCGAGATCGAGAAGAGCGCCGAGTCGAATCCGGACTTCACGCCGGAGGAGTACTACGCGGCCGCGGCGCTGTCGTGCGCGATCGCGGCGCGGCACAACATCCCGCTCGACCGGGCGCACGTCATCGGCCACAACGAGATCCCGTGGCCGAACAATCACAGCGATCCCGGCCCGACGTGGGGCTGGCCGCACTTCATGTACCTCACGAGCCTCTGCGCGCCGCCGAACGCGGACACGGTGCACGCGTCGTTCGTCGCGGAGTCGCCGTTCCCGCAGCTCGCGACGGGTGGGACGGCGTCGGTGACGATCCAGCTGCGCAACACCGGATCGACCGCATGGCGCAAAGGCACCGCGCAGGAGGCGCGTATCGCGGTGCGCGGCAACAACACCTCGCTTGGGTTCCTCGGCGAGAACTGGCCGACCCCCGACCGGCCCGCGGTCCAGAACGAGGACATCGTCCCGCCGGGTGGCGTCGGCACCTTCACCTTCACCGTCGTCGGCGCAACGCCCGGCACCTACACGCTTCCGCTGCAGGGTGTGATCGACGGCGCAGCGTGGATGGACGACCTCGGGCTCTACA
>DASQIF010000003.1:0-5901 GCA_035631715.1 Candidatus Acidiferrales bacterium | reverse complement strand
GTCGTCCCAGCCGAACGTGCCCATCCCGCCGGGGACGGTCGCGTCGGCGGTCATGTTGATGTGCTCTGACCCGTAGCGGAGCTGCCCGCGGTCCTTCGGCCACATGAACGTCGTGCCGGCGAACGCGACCTCGTACTCGAGGACGCGGTCGGCCTCGGTCGGATGTCCGCACGACTCGTGCACGAGGAGCGCCAGGAACTCGGGCGCGAAGACGAGCGTCGTCGGCCGCTCGGTCGCGAGCGGCGCGTCGAGCGTGGCCTCGGCGTCCTCGCGATACCGCGCGGCGCGGGCGACGAGGTCGAGCTCCTCGACGAACTCCCACCCCGCCTGGCGTGTGAGCCGCGAGTCGTAGCGCTGCGCGGGCCGCGCGCCGCCCTTGGCCGCCGTGACCGCGACGCCGGCCCCGGACTCCACGACCTCCTGCGTGACGTCGGTCCCCTCGCTCGTGACCAGGCGCTTGCGCGTTCGGTATGCCGCAACGGACGCGCGTCGCGACTTCGCGTTCGGCCCCGTCAGCGCGGCGTCGGCCGCGGTGAGCAGCGCGATGCGTTCCTTCATCGGTACGGCGAAGGGGTCGCGCGTCAACGTCGTGCGGTACTCGCCGCCCTGCGGCGCGATCGGCGCGAGCGCCACCGGCTTCGATCGGGTCGAGGCCGATGCCGCGGCGCGCGCGAATGCCTCGTCCACGAGCCCACGCATTGCGGCTTCTCCAGTGCGGTCGGTGGCGGCGAAACCCCACGCGCCCTGGTGGATCACGCGGAAGCCGACGCCGCGGTCCGCGGTGCGCGTCACGCCCTCGACCTGACCGTCGCGGAGCGACACGGCCTCGTGCTCGCGCTCGACCGAGCGGGCATCCGCGTACGTCGCGCCGCGCGCGCTCGCGGCGTCGACGAGCGCGGTGAGGACATCGGGCACGTCCGTACGGTAGACTGACGTACAGAAAAACGGCGCGCGCGACGACTAATGCGTTCGTGATGACGCGCTCGCGGCCGACGTATCGGGTGACCGGTGCGAAGCGGACGAGGGTGAGCATCTAGCGCGTGACTCCGCAAGGGGTCCGCGAACGGGTCAGGCGGCGTGCGAGCCCATATGGAGAAACCCATTTGGCTGACGTCGCTCTCCTAATCGACTGGGAGAACGTCTACTACACGCTCAGGCAGCACACCACCGGACCGCTGCCCAGCACGCTCGCGATCCTTCAAGCGATCCTGCAGAAGGCCGCGGAATTCGGTCCGGTACGCGTCAAGCAGGCGATCTTCGGATCCGAGGTCGCGGCGCAGGACGACACGCTTCTCATGGCGCTCGAGTTCACCGGCATCGAACCGGTGGCCGTCGCGCAGCGCATGAGCGGCCGCCTCCTGAAGGGCCGATCGGACGCGGTGCTCATCACCCGCGCCGCGAAGCTCCTCTACAAGGAGCGACCCGATATCGAGGTCTGGTTCATCGTCTCGGGCGACCGCGACCTGAACGCGCTGTGCAAAGCCCTCAAGGACGAGGACAAGAAGGTCTATCTCGTCGCGGGCGACCTCTCGCTCGCGAACGAGCTGCGCGACTCACCGTATCTGCGCGATGGCGTGTTCCTCCTCGAGGAGCTGATCCCGCAGGCGCGCTGGACGCGCGGCGGTCTCCGCCAGGACGACACGCAGTACGGGAAGGACGAGGCGCCACGCCGGACCGATGACTCGGCCGCGCCGGCGCCGGTGCTCCGCACCACGATGAGCACGCGCGGACGTCGCGGCGGCCGCGGACGCGGTGGCAAGCCGCCTGTCGTCCCGGCGGTCGTGCCGACCGGCACGCCCGAATCCGAGAAGGAGCAGCGGCGCCTCGCCGTCCTCCTCCTCGACCAGCTCGTGGCGATCCGCGCGGACGCGATGCCGCGGGCCGACTTCGTCCAAAGCGTGGTGCCGCTCTCCGAAAAGGAGGCCTCGCAGGTGCTCGAGCAGCGCATCGACGCCGGCATCGAGCAGCAGCACGTCGTGGCGCGCAACCAGGGCCGCTTCCGCGCGACCGCGAAACAGCTCATCGCGCCGAACATGTCGTCGGCGCTCGTGGCCGAGACGCTCTTCCACCTCGTGCGACTCCTGCGTCGCATCGACACGGTGACCAAGGACACCAAGCGCGTGCCGGTGGTCGAGGCGGTCCTCGATCCGCTCTCCCGCGCCGACCAGCCCGGCGGCCTCGCGCGCGGCCGCTCGCAGCGTCGCATCCTCCTCGACACGCTCTACAACATCGCCGAGGAGCGGGGCGCCATCGCGAGCGAAGCGGTCCAGCGCGACGGCAAGGAGATCACGATGTGCTGGCTCTCGGATGAGCACCCGCTCGTCCAGTACGCGCGCCAGCCGTCGGCCGGCATCGTCCACCTGTTCAACTTCGTCAGCACCACCCGAGGCCACGGCGACCGCATCGACTGGGTGCAGCAGGCGCTGTTCGCCGAGCTGCTCTCGCGCGTCGAGGGAGACGCGCTCGAGTCGAGCATGAAGGCCGCGGTGGACCGCGGGATCATGCGGCCCGAGACCCACGGCAACAAGCCCGGTTACGCGCTCGACCGCGCGCAGCCGGAGATCCAGATGCTCCTCGGCGAGTTCCATCGCTTGGAGCTGAACGGCAACGGCGCGGACCATCAGGTCGAGACGCCGGATGCGACCGCCGACATGCCGCCCCAGGCGGTGATCGTCGACGTCACCCCGCCACCCGACGCGGCGGCGCCGGGCGCAGGTGGGCCCGCCGCGCCACGCAAGCGAACGCGTCGTGGATCACGCGGCGGACGAAACCGACGAGGTGGTCGCGGCCGGAAGAAGACGACATCGTCACCCGGCGGTGAGGCAGCCGACTGAGATCTGACTTCTGGAAGTTCTTCGTCGGTGAGACGATCTCGAACTTCGGGAACTCGATCACGCAATTCGCCCTGCCGCTCATCGTCTTCAAGCTGTCCGGGTCGGCTGTTGCGCTCGGCGCGGCCGCCGCGACGTTCACCGTTCCCCACCTGCTGTTCGGCCTGGCCATCGGCGCGTGGACCGATCGCACCGATCGGAAGCGCCTCATGATCGGCGTCGACATCCTGTCGGCGCTCACGATCGGGTCAGTTCCGGTCGCGGCCGCGCTCGGCGTGCTCTCGGTGGGCTGGATCATCGGCGTCGTGTTCGTGGCATCGACGCTCGGCATCTTCTTCCAGGCGAGCGAGTTCGGCGCGATCCCTAGCCTGGTGGACAAGGACGATCTCGTGACGGCGAACGGACGCGTTCAGGCGAGCTTCTCCGCCGCCGCCGTCGCTGGACCGCTCGCGGCCGGCGCGCTCCTCGTCCTCATCCCGGTCGAGTCGGTGCTGTACGTCGATGCGGCCTCATTCGTCGCCTCGGCCGTCGCGCTCGCCCTCATTCGCGTGCCGTTCAACGCGCCCATCACGCGCCGCGCGACGAGCCTGCGCCAGGACATCGTCGAGGGGCTGCGCTACGTCGTCCGCCATCCGGTGCTGCGCAACATCAGCCTGATGATGGCGATGATCAACGTCGTGTCGACGACCGCCTTCGTCCAGCTCGTGCTGTTCGCCAAGCGTGAGCTCGGCGCGACCGACAGCGAGGTCGGCGTCTTCTTCGCCGCGGCCGGCGTCGCGATGATCGTCCTCGGCCTGCTCGCGGGTCCGCTGCGCAGACGGTGGTCGTTCGGGAACGTCGCCCTCGGATCGCTCATGTTGTCGGGTCTGTTGACGATCGCGTTCGCCTACACGACCGCGTACTGGATCGCCGTGCCGATATGGGGTCTCATCGCGGGCCTCGGCCTGCTCTTCAACATCAACACCGGATCATTGCGGCAATCGATCGTGCCGAATCACATGCTCGGTCGCGTCATAAGCATCGCGATGGTGCTCGCGTGGTCCGCGAATCCGGTCGGCGCGATAGGCGGCGGTCTCCTGGTGGAGAAGCTTGGGGACGTCCGGCTGGTCTACGCGGCCATCGGCGTCGTTACATTCCTCATCGCCCTCACCTTTCGCATCGCGAGCCCGCTGGGCAAGGCCGAGCGTTACATGAGGCCCGCCGAGGCCGCCTGACGCGGCGGCGCGTTCGTTACAAAAGCGCCTTGCTATTCAGGGTGTGATGGCACGTAATGAGCAGCGACACTGCACTGTCAGCCGGGGCGCCCGCCCCGAACGGTCTGGAGGCACTGCGTGAACTCCAACGGTCAAGGGCCACCGCGGAAGCGGGTCGTGCTCGTTGTCGAAGACGACCGCCCCATCGGGGAGCTGCTCGCCTCGATCATCAACGATGAGGAAGGCTACGTGGCCATCCATGTGACCCGCCCGAACGACGCCCTCGAGATCCTCAAGAAGGTGAAGCCCGATCTTCTCGTGCTCGACGTCGGCCTCCCGGGCATGTCCGGTCTCGAGCTTTACGACCGCGTGCGCGCCGACGAACGATTCAGGAACACACCGGTGATGTTCGAGACCGCGGTCGCCGATCGCAATCGTGGGGAGTTCGAACGCCGCGGCATCGCGACGGTCATGGAGAAGCCCTTCGATATCAACGACCTGGTCCGGCACGTGCGCGAGCTCGCGCCGCCGATGGGTCGCGCTGCCCGGCACCTGAACTAGCGCGCCGCCGCCTTGCGGCGCTCCGCGTCGCGGACGCGCTCCAGCTTCGCCGCCGGCAGCTCCTCGACGCCGACCTTGTCCTCATCGGCGCCCAGCGCGAGGAGGATCTCGTCCAGCTTCACGTGGAGCGCGATCGTATCCCGCTGCTCGTTGTGCTCGAGCATGAACACGAGCAGCAAGGTGACGAGCGCGACGCCGAATTCGACCTGCGCCAGGCGCTCAGCGTCGAAGCCGAGCGTGGGCAGCGCGAACAGCGCGAGGGCGACGACGAGGAGCGTGACGAGCGGCGCGAAGGGCGAGGCCACGATGCGCTGCGACCAGCGCGCGAAGCGCGCGATCGTCTTCGATTCGCCGGTGATGCTCGGCATGTCCGCCATGGCGCGACTCCGCAGCAGACAGCGTGCCGACCGGTCAGCGGGTGGCGGCGGTCTCCTGCGCGCGTACGCGCGAGGATGCGACGCGCGCGATCTCGTCGGCGGTCTGCTGCGAGCTCTTCACCAGCATCTCGAACGCTTCCTTCGACACAGTGATGACCTCGAGGCTGGTCCTGGCGCGCACGGTCGCGTTGCGCGGCTCCCCGCGCAGCAGGCCGAGCTCGCCGAAGTACTGGTCCTCCTTCAGCGTGTTGAGGATGGTCTCCGTGCCGCTGCTGTCGCGCCCCATCACGAGCGCCTCGCCACGGGTGATCACGTAGAACGCCTCCGCCGGCTCGCCCTCACGAACGACGATCTGCCCCGGCGCGAAGCTGCGGATGCGCATGCCCTCGGTGGCCTTCGCGATGACCTCGCGCGGCACCGCCGGGAAGACCTTCTCGGCGTGCTTCAGCTCCTCGATGTATCGCGCGGCCGCGAGCACGGCCGTCGTCGCGTCGCCGACGGCGGTCGTGATCTGCTTCGCGAGCTGCGCGCGCGTGTCGCCCGCGGCGTAGACGCCGGGGATGCTCGTGCGCATGAACTGGTCGGTGATGAGGTAGCCGTTCTCGTCATGGTCGATGTGGTCCTTGAACAGGTAGCGCCCGACGGGCTTGAAGCCGATGAAGATGAACACGCCCTCGACCGGCACGCGCTCGGTCTGCCCATCGCGATCGAGGTCCATCCACTTCACGCCACTTTCGTCGCCGCCGATCTCCTTCACGACCGCGGGCGTGATGGGTTTGACCTTGTCCATGCCGAGCAGACGGTCCTGGAGGATGGCCTGCGCCCGGTACTCGCTGCGCCGGTGCACGAGATGGAGCTTCTTCGCGAAGCGTGTGAGGAAAAGACCTTCCTGGAAGGCGCTGTCGCCGCCGCCGATCACGGCGAGGTCCGCACCCTTGA
>DASQIF010000002.1:0-5611 GCA_035631715.1 Candidatus Acidiferrales bacterium | reverse complement strand
CTTCCTGACCGGCACGGATGAGAACGCTACGAAGAACGAGCAGGCCGCGCGCGAGAAGGGCGTGCCCACCCAGAAGTTCGTCGACGAGCTGGCCGCCGAATTCGAGCGGCTGTGTGACGTCTACCAGATCTCGCGCGACCGCTTCATCCGCACGTCCGTCGACGAGGATCACAAGAAGGGCGTGCAGGAGTTCGTCCGCCGCTGGATCGCGAACGGCGACGTCTACAAGGGCACCTACGAGGGCTACTACTGCGTCGGATGCGAGGCGTTCTACGACGAGTCCGACCTGGTGAACGGGCAGTGCCGGCTTCATCCGAATCGTCAGATCCAGAAGGTCAAGGAGGACAACTTCTTCTTCCGCCTCTCCAAGTACGAGAAGCCGCTGAAGGAGCTGTTTGCGAAGCATCCCGACTTCACAGTGCCCGAGTCGCGCCGCAACGAGGTGCTCGGTTGGCTCGAGCGCGGCCTGAAGGACATCAGCGTTTCACGCGGCCGATCGCTGGAGTGGGGGATCCCGTGGCCGGGCGAGCCGGGTCACACGGTGTACGTCTGGTTCGACGCGCTCATCAACTACGTGACCGGCATCGGCTTCGGGACCGACGAAGCGAAGTTCAAGAAGTGGTGGCCGGCCGACGTGCACGTCATCGGGCTCGACATCAGCCGCTTCCACTGCATCTACTGGCCGGCGATGCTCCTCGCTGCCGGTGTGGAAGTCCCGAAGCAGGTGTTCGTGCACGGCTTCCTCGAGAACAAGGGCGGCAAGCTCGCGAAGTCGACCGGCAACGTGTGGGATCCCTTCGCGTTCGTCGACGAGTTCGGCGTCGATGGCGCGCGCTATCTGCTGCTGCGCGAGGCCCCGTTCGAGAAGAGCTCGCCGATCTCCGCCGAGTCGTTCGCCAAGCGCTTCAACGCGGACCTCGCGAACGACCTCGGCAATCTCGTCTCGCGCACCACGACGCTGGTGCAGCGATCGGCCGGCGGTCGCGTGCCGCAGCCGAACGAGGGCCCGAGCGAGAAGGCGCTGCGCGAGCGCGCCGAGCGCACGCTGAAGGAGCACGACCCGGCGGCGGCGCAGCTGCATTTCGCGGACGCGCTCGCCGCGATCTTCGCGCTCGTCTCCGAAGGCAACCAGCACTTCCAGCGCACACAGCCGTGGCAGCTCGCGAAGGACGAGTCCAAGGGCCGGGAGCTCGCCGGCTCGCTCTACGCCGGCATCGAAGCCGTGCGCCTCGCCGCCTACCTCCTCTATCCGTACACGCCCAACGTCAGTCAGAAGGTCTGCGCGCTGCTCGGCGTTCCCGCTCCCGAGGACGCGCGCTGGGAAGACGTCGCGAAGTGGGGCGTCCTGCGTCCCGGTGATCCGATCAAGACCGGCGCACCGCTGTTCCCGCGTCTCGACCGCGCGACAGCCTGACGCCCTTGCGCGCCGTCGACGCGCACGCCCACCTGCACGACCCGCGTCTGCGGGGTGACCTCGACGAGATCGTCGCGCGGGCGGGCGCCGCGGGTGTGGAACGGATCCTGTCGTGCGGCGAGGACGTCCCGACCAGTGACGCGACCCTGGCGATCGCCCGGCGCCACTCCTCGGTGCGCGTGGCCGTCGGCGTCCATCCGCATCGCGCGTCGACGTGGTCGGACGAGGCCGCGACGCGGCTGCGCGAGCTCGCGCGCGACGAGCGCGTCGTGGCCATCGGCGAGATCGGCATCGACCTCTCGGGCCGCAGCGCGCCTCGCGTCGCACAGGTCATCGCGTTCGAGGCCCAGCTGCGGCTCGCGCGGGAGCTGGATCTGCCCGTCGTCGTGCACGTGCGCGACGGCGGTGCGCTCGCGCGCGAGGTCATCGACCGCGTGCGCGGCACGTTCGGGATGCTCCACTGCTACAGCGAAGGACCCGATGAGGTGATGGCCTGGCTGGGCCGAGAGTTCTTCCTGTCGTTCGCCGGTACGGTGACCTATCCGAAGAACGACCCGCTGCGCCGGGCGGCCGCGGTGCCGCCGGCGACGGCGCTCCTCGTCGAGACCGACGCGCCGTACCTGCCGCCGGAGGGCCGCCGCGGCCAGCGGAACGAGCCGGCGTTCGTCGTCGACACGCTGGCGGCCGTCGCCCGGACGCGCGGGGTCGCGCCGGAAGAGCTCGGCGCCGCCGTCGCCGGCAACGCGGCGAACCTCTTCGGCGCCCGCTGGGGAACCACCTAGCCGGGCGCGGCGTCTACAGCCTTAGAAAGAGGTGACGCACATGCGCCGTCGCTACGTGTTCGCGCTCCTCGCCCTCGTCGCGATCCTCGCCACCGCCTGCGCCGCGCAGAGCAGCGCCCCGAGCGGCGCCGCCGTGGGCAATGGCGGCATCGCCGCGCCGGCTCCGGCCGACCTCGCGAAGCACGACGCGTCCACGACCGCGCAGAGCGCGACGACGCCGCAGAACGGGATCCCGAGCCTCGCGTCGGCGGACCGCTCGCTCATCCTCACCGCGAACCTCTCGTTCCGCTCTCAGGATCCGTGGGCCACGGCCGACAAGGTCCGCGCCATCGCCGCGGGCCTGGGCGGCGATCTTCTCGGACTGTCGCAGACGGGCAGCGGCGACCAGCGCAGCGCGCTCGTCACCATCCGCGTCCCGTCGGCCCGGTTCGACGACGCGCTCGGACAGCTGAAGCAGCTCGACGGCGAGGTCGTGACCTCGAACGTCGACGCGAAGGACGTCACCGATCAGTTCGTCGATCTGCAGGCGCGCCTCGTGGCCCTCAAGGCGCAGGAGCAGCAGTACCTCACGCTGCTCGCGCGCGCGACGACGGTCGACGAGATCCTGAAGGTGCAGAACGCGCTCGTGTCCACCCGCACGCAGATCGAGCAGATCCAGGGTCAGGTGAACTCCCTGAAGACGCGCATCGACTTCTCGACCATCACCATGTCCGTCGCGCCGCTCGTCTCGGTGCCGGGTGCGACCGGTGGATCGTGGGACCCCTCGCGCACGTTCGCGCAGGCCACCGCCGCGCTCACCGCGCTCTTCCGGGTGATCGGCGACGCGGCCATCTGGATGGTCGTGTTCCTCTGGGTCCCGCTCGCCGCCCTCGCGTTCGTCGTCGCGGTCACCCGCGCGCGCCGCACCCCTCGTCCTGCCTAGTCGGTTGCCTAGTCGCGCCATTTCCGTAGGCTGGCGGTCGTAATGAGGCCGCCAGCCGAGGCGATCGGCGCGCTCGCCCTCATCGTCGGTGGGATCGCGTTCCTGATCTTCGTCGGCGTCGAAGCCGCGCTCGTGTACGCCGCCTGGCGCTATCGCGCGAGCCGCGTCGCGGGGCCCGTGCCACAGATCCACGGCAACACACGCCTCGAGATCGCGTGGACGGTGATCCCGATCCTCATCCTCGCGGCCGTGCTCGTCCTCATGCTCGGCACGATGCGCGAGATCTCCGCGTCCGCACCGCCCTCCAATGGCGCCGCCGCGCTGCGCGTGCTCGCGCGTGGATACCAGTGGTGGTGGGAATTCCGCTACCCGACCGCGAACGGTGACGTGGTGACCGCGAACGAGCTGCACATCCCCGCGAACACCGCCATCGACCTCGACCTCGAGTCCGGCGACGTCATCCACTCGTTCTGGGTCCCCGAGATCGCCGGAAAGACAGATCTGGTCCCCGGGCACAGCAACCGCCTGCGCCTCTACGCCTCGCACGCCGGGACGTACACCGGTCAGTGCGCGGAGTTCTGCGGCGTCGAGCACGCGTGGATGCGGATCACCGTCGTCGCCGAGAGCCCGGCTGACTTCCAGCGGTGGCTCGACGGGCAGGGCGCGGCGCGCACGGCTCCGTCCGGCGCCGCGACCGAGGCCGGCGAGCGCGTGTTCCTCGAGAACGTCTGCGTCTCGTGCCACACGCTGCGCGGGACGACCGCCGGCGGCACGGCCGGGCCCGATCTCACGCACCTCGCGTCGCGGGCGACGCTCGGCGCGGGCGTGCTACGGAACGATGCTGCTTCGCTCCGCGCCTGGCTCGACGATCCGCAGCGCTACAAGCCGGGCTCGCTCATGCCGCACGTGCCGCTCTCGGCCGCCGACCTCGACGCGCTCGTCACGTACCTGGGGTCGCTGCAATGAGCACCGCCGCCGCGCCGA
The DNA here is from genome assembly GCA_035631715.1 of Candidatus Acidiferrales bacterium. Classification (GTDB taxonomy): domain Bacteria; phylum Chloroflexota; class Limnocylindria; order P2-11E; family P2-11E; genus CF-39. The sequence goes on along the minus strand of DASQIF010000002.1, from coordinate 1,509 downwards.
CGACGCTCTGGGTGCGCCGGCCGGCGGGTGTGGCGTGGGCGGGATGGCTGCGGACCGTCGACCACAAGGAGATCGGCGTCCTGTACATGGGCATGGCCCTTGTGTTCCTGATTTTCGGCAGCATCGAGGCCGGCGTCATCCGCCTTCAGCTCGCCCTCCCGAACAACGCCGTCGTCGATCCCGAGACCTATGACCAGATCTTCACCCTGCACGGGGTGACGATGATCTTCCTCGTCGCGATCCCGGTGCTGGTGGGGTTCATGAACTACCTCGTGCCGCTGATGATCGGCGCCCGCGATGTGGCGTTCCCGCGTCTCAACGCGCTGTCCTTCTGGCTCTCGCTGTTCGGCGGCGTGCTCGTGTATTTCAGCTTCGTCGCCGGCGGCGGGCCGGACGCGGGGTGGTTCGCGTACGCGCCGCTCTCCGACCGCGCGTACAGCACCAGCACGGGCATGGACTACTACATCATCGGCCTCGCGGTGAACGGCGCCGGCACCATCGTCGGCGCGATCAACATCGCCGTCACCATCCTCCTCATGCGGTGCCCGGGCATGCGCGTGTCGCGCCTGCCGCTCTTCGTGTGGATGTCGGGCGTCACGAGCGGGCTGATCCTCATCGCCTATCCCGCGCTGTCCGCCGCCCTGGTGATGCTGTTCATGGACCGCCGGCTCGGCGCGCACTTCTTCGACGCGACCGCCGGCGGCGATCCGCTCATCTGGCAGCACGTGTTCTGGTTCTTCGGCCACCCCGAGGTCTACATCGTCATCCTGCCGGCGTTCGGCATGATCTCCGAGGTCATCCCGGTCTTCTCGGGGAAGCCGATCTTCGGCTACCAGTTCGTCGCGGGCTCGAGCGTGGCCATCGCGTTCCTGTCGGTGAGCGTGTGGGCGCACCACATGTTCGCCGTCGGGCTCTCCGACGCCGCGAACGTCTTCTTCTCCGTCGCGAGCATGCTCATCGCGGTGCCCACCGGCATCAAGGTGCTCGCGTGGACCGCGACGATGATCGGCGGCCGCCTGCGCTTCACCACCGCGATGCTCTTCGCGGTCGGCTTCATCGCCACGTTCGTCATCGGTGGCCTCACCGGGGTGAGCCTCGCGGTCGTGCCCATCGACTGGGCGGTCACCGACTCGTACTACGTCGTCGCGCACATGCACTACGTGCTCTTCGGCGGCGTCATCTTCGCGGTGTTCGCTGGGACGTACTACTGGTTCCCGAAGATGACCGGCCGGCTCTTGTCGGAGCGCCTCGGCAAGTGGCATTTCTGGCTCGCCTTCGTCGGGTTCCACCTCACCTTCCTGCCGCAGCACTGGCTCGGCGTCGACGGGATCCCGCGGCGCGTGTTCACCTACGCCGCGGACACGGGCTGGGGCCCGCTCAACCTGCTGTCCTCGATCGGCGCGCTCGTGCTGGGCGTGGGCATCGCCGTCTTCGCGTGGAACCTCATCACGAGCCTGCGCTCGGGCGAGCCATCCGGCGAGGATCCCTGGGACGCGTGGACGCTCGAAT
>DASQIF010000001.1:0-2325 GCA_035631715.1 Candidatus Acidiferrales bacterium | reverse complement strand
TACTCGGGCGAGCTCCTCGCGCCGGAGAACCTTCCGCAGGAAGGCGCGCAGCGCGGCGGGCACATCCCCGGTGCGCAGAACGTCCCCTGGGCGACGGCGGTCGCCGAGGACGGTCGTTTCAAGAACGCCGACGAGCTCCGCGCGATCTACGAAGGCAAGGGCCTCGGCAAGGGATCGGAGGTGATCGCGTACTGCCGCATCGGCGAGCGCAGCGCGCACACCTGGTTCGTGCTGCGCTACCTGCTCGGGCATGACAAGGTCCGCAACTACGACGGCTCGTGGACCGAGTGGGGCAGCCTCATCGGGGTGCCGATCGAGAAGTAGCCCGCCGCGACACAATGTCCGCGTGACGACCACGCGCGACGACATGGTGGCGCAGCTCCGGCGTCTGGGGATCCACGATCCGCGCGTCCTTCACGCGATGTCGCGCGTCCCGCGCGAGGAGTTCGTCCGCGCGGAGGACCGCGAGATCGCCTACGGCGACCATGCCCTTCCGATCGGCGAGGGCCAGACGATCTCGCAGCCGTACGTCGTGGCACGCATGACCGAGCTCCTCGACCCCGGGACCGACGATCACGTGCTGGAGGTGGGGACGGGTTCGGGGTACCAGGCCGCCGTGCTCGGAGAGCTCGCGGGCGATGTGGTGACCGTCGAACGCCACCACGCGCTTGCGGACCGCGCGCGGGAGACGCTGGCCCGGCTCGGCTACGACAACGTCCGCGTCCACCATGACGACGCGTCGCTCGGACGCCCCGAGGACGCCCCCTACGACCGCATCATCGTCACCGCCGCGGCTCCGTCGATCGATCCCGTCCTTGTCGCGCAGCTCTCCGACGGCGGGCGGATCGTCGCTCCGGTCGGCGACCAGGAGCTGCAAGAGCTCGTGGTGCGCGACGCGCGCGGACATGAGGAGCGCCACGGCGCCGTGCGCTTCGTCCTCCTTCGCGGCCGCGCGGGCTTCTCCTGATGGCCCGCGCCCTTCTGCTTCACGGCGGTCGCGTTCATGTCGGCGACGGGCGCTCCGTCGAAGCGCTTCTCGCACGCGACGGTCGCGTGGTCGCGGTCGGCGACGCCCGAACGCTGCGTCGGGAGGCGAGCGACGCCGAGGCGGTGGACGTTCGCGGTGGGCTCGTGGTCCCGGGGTGGTGCGACGCGCACGTCCACTTCATGTGGTGGTCGTTCCAGATGACGCAGCTCGACCTGCGCGAGGCACGCTCGGTCGACGAGGCCCTGCGCGCGATCGAGCGCCATGTCGCGACGCTGCGCCCCGAGGCGTGGGTCGTCGGCGGGCGCTTCGACAAGAACCTCTGGGGACGGTGGCCCACCGCGGCCGAGCTCGATCGCGTCACCGGTGGTCATCCCGCCGCGCTGCGCAGCCGCGACGGTCACTCCCGCTGGCTCAACACCCGCACGCTCGGGCTCGCGGGGATCGACGCGTCCACACCCGACCCGGACGGCGGTCGGATCGAGCGCAACGCGCAGGGCCGTCCGAGCGGCGTGCTCATGGAGAACGCCAATCGCATCGCCGACCGCGTCATCCCGCCGCCGACGCCCGACGACTGCGTCGAGGCGCTCCGTCGCGGCCAGCAGACCGCATGGCGCAAGGGCATCGTCGCGATCGAGGATCTCGAGGACGCGCTGGCCCTCCAGGCGTGGCGGCGTCTCCACGCCGCGGGCGAGCTCGGGCTTCGCGTGCATATGGGCATCCCGTATCGGGCTCCGGGGCAGGAGCCGACGAGCGCGGACGGCATGTTCGCGTCGCGTCAGCGCAACCCGGCCATCGCGGAGCTCGATCGCGCCGCGGCCGCCGTGCCGCCGCACGACTTCGCGACGGCGCTGGCTTCCGGTATGAAGACCGGCGATGGCGACGAGTGGCTGCAGATCGGCCACCTCAAGATCTTCACCGACGGCGCGCTCGGGTCCCAGACCGCCGCACTCGAGGAGCCGTACAACGGCAGCGACGATCGCGGGCTGCTCACCATCGACCGCGACGAGATCATCGACGCGGTCGCGCGCGCCGCGAACGCCGGCATCGCCGTCGCGATCCACGCCATCGGCGACCGCGCCGTGCACCTCGCGCTCGACGCGATCGAGCCGACGCGCCGGACACACCCGCGGCTGCGCCAGAAGGTCGAGCACGTCCAGCTGGTGCGCGAGGACGATCTCGGCCGGTTCGCGCGTCTTGGGATCGTCGCGTCGATGCAGCCGATCCACGCGACCAGCGACCGCGACCTCGCGGACCGCTACTGGGGACCGGCGCGCGTGAAGCGCGCGTACCCCTGGCGCACCTTCCTCCGCGGCGGGGCGGTGCTCGCGTTCGGATCG